>NZ_CP098611.1:949493-1265991 GCF_023983615.1 Phormidium yuhuli AB48
CCCCAGGAGCCGGCTGGTTCATCCATTCACGTTGACTGATGGCATGATCATGAATCCAGAAATCCTCACCATCCGTCCCTTGCCAAGTCACCAACAGCACCCCATCACGGATGGTTTCAGCCGCTCCCTCCCACTCATAAGTCACCGGAACCGCCGTCCCCGGGGCCACCTGTTCAGGAACCGTCACCTCTAGCAATTGCAGGCTCTGGGGGGATTGGCCCGTCTCCTGAGCCGTGACCCTAATCGGTGGAACCTGACGGCGATAGAGATTGAGAGTTTCCCCTTGAGGTAAGGGCCACTGCCGCCATAACTCAAAATCACCCCCCTCTTCTACCCGCCTCACCGTCTCCTCATACGCAGACGGGACCGAGCCAGGATCTCCCGTCTGCGTCACAAACCAAGAGAGCGATCGCACATCCGCCGCCACATCCTGCTCCCGAATCCCCACCTGACGGCCATAGACCTGGAAATTCGCCCGGGCCCCATAGTAATTGAGATTATGTTGATTCAAGCTCGGCGTCGACGGCAACACCCCCAGAGTCGTCCGTAAATAGGGCTGTTCCTCAATCAAACTGGCAATCACCTCCTGATGAGGGAACGGCTCCCCCACATAGACGCGGGATACCGTCGGCATAAACACCGAAATGGGTCGCAGTTGGAACGCCAACACCAACGCCGTCAGGGTCACAACTCCCCAACGAATCCGCCAGCCCCAAGCCATGAGTCCATAGGCGAGAATCAGAGACAGAATCGGCAACATGGGCAAAATGTAGCGGGGATTCTTATTCGGGTTGAGAGAACTAAAGAAATAACTGCCCAAGAGAATAATCGCCAACCAACGAACCGTTCCCGGCCGCAGGGGTGGAGCCTTAGGAACCTTAAAAATCGGTTCCATCATCCGTCTGGCTCCCAACAGCAGCAGTCCTCCCAGAGACCCCAACAGGAGAACCCAGGAGATGGGTTCAGGAAGATGAAAGAAATAATAGGTCCAAGCTTCAAGAGTTTGTAATGAGGGGTCTCCCTGTTCAGCCGCCGCCGTAATCGTCGCTCGTTTACTCCCCGTCAGCACCAGCAGCCAGTTGGTACGATACCACCAGCCCCAGATGAGAGCCGACCCCACCACAGCCGCCCCCAACTGCAAAAATCGTCCCCATTGGCGACTCAGCAGCAACGCCCCTAACGTCCAGAGAATGGGAACCACCAAAAATAGAGCAATGGACTGTTTTAAGAACACCCCCAACCCCAGGGAAAGCCAAAACAGAATCGCCCACCAGCCGCGATGATGCTGGCTATTACGCCAACGGGTTAAACTCCAGAGAATGGTCGAGGTGGCGGCCACGAGAGGATAATCCAGAACATAGTGAAAGCGGAACGTCACCAGGCCCGGAAACAGAGTGCAGAGTGCAGCGGCCCACAGGCCCACACGGGGTGAGGATAAATGCTGCCCCAAATCGAAGACTGTAAACAGCAGCAGTCCCGTCCAAGCGATATAGGGTAAAAAGGCGACTTGGCTGGAGAGTCCAAAGAGATTGTGGAAGGGAACGGTGATGAGATAAATAAAGGGGGGAATCTTGGAGGATAATAGCCAGAGATTCGTCCACCACTCTCCCGAAAACCAGTCTGGAGTTTGCAGGGCCCACCAGTAATTGAGGCTTCCCGTGAGGTAATCAGCCGTATCCCAGTCGGGAACCCCACGATCAATGGCTAGCCAGAGGCGATCAATGACAACGGCGATCGCCCAAAATATCAGTAAGGGAAGGCCCCAGGGTTTCCTGAAGGCGGGAAAAATCTGTGGAATCCGGTTCGCTAAACTTAAAGGGTGCATCCGTCTACAAAGTTTTATCAGGAATTGTCAAGCCAGATTGGTATAGTGCAGTGAATGGTTTGTGTTGTGAGGTTTTGTTTATGAAGTCTAAACCGGTCTCTCGCTTAACGCGGCATCTGGTCACGGTTCCCCTGATTACCTTGAGCTGGGTGATGACAGCTGAAGCCATCGAAAGCCAAAAGAACCTTTATAACCCTACCCGCTTACCGCCCAACGGTGAAGTGTCAGGGGTTCTCTCGGAAAATGATATTCCCACGGGACAGGGGGGGTTTGCCCATGACTATGTGGTGGAGTTGGAGGCAGGAGATCAAATTACCGTTGATGTTACCTCCGATAGCTTTGATACCATCGTCTCCTTGCTGACTCCCGATGGCCTGACGATCGGTGAGAATGATGACGGTCCTGATGGAACCACCAACTCACTCTTGTTCATGCGCATCCAACGCTCGGGAACCTATATTATCCGAGTTCGCGCTTTCGGAGCCGGAGGAACGGGTCCATTTAATCTTAGGCTAACTCGTCTACGGCCCATGTAATCGCCCAATCCCTATCAGTGGGGCGACTGGCTCCGCTGATACCCGGCTTGCACCAGGTCAGACAAATTTTTTGGCTGAGAGGGGTTGCCTTTTCAAAATACATCTGTTAGGATGTTTAAGCACTGAAAAACAGAGACGTTTTTGAGTCACCCCTAGCCGGGATAGCTCAGTCGGTAGAGCAGAGGACTGAAAATCCTCGTGTCGGCGGTTCAAATCCGCCTCCTGGCATTCTAATTTTTAGATTGATGTTGAGGGTTAGTCTGGGTCTAGTGACAACACTTCACATCCAAACCGAGACGGCTCCTGTTACGGTATCCCTCCCGGACTTGCCTCAGATGAGTCATGAGGAGTTCTTACGCTTTTGCCAGGCGAACGAACCCCTGCGGATTGAGCGGGCCGCCACGGGGGAGGTTGAAATTATGCCACCGGCGTTTTCCGATACGGGAAATCGTAACTTTAACCTAGCTCTACAACTGGGAATTTGGACAGAGCAAGATGGAACTGGCTTAGGTTTTGATTCTAGTGCTGGGTTTACCCTCCCTAACGGGGCCATGAGATCACCAGATGCGTCTTGGATAAGACGTGCCAAATGGGAGCGACTCAGTGAGGAGGAGAAGGCCTCCTTTGCGCCGATTTGCCCGGATTTTGTCGTGGAATTGCGCTCTAAAAGCGATGCACTGGCAACGTTGCAAGCTAAGATGCAAGACTACATCGATAATGGTGTCTCCTTAGCCTGGCTCATCGATCGCCAGCAACGTCGGGTTTGGATCTATCGCCCCCAACAGACTCCCCAATGTCTGGAAAACCCAGTACAGGTGAGTGGAGAGCCTGAATTACCGGGTTTTTGGCTAACCATGGACCGCATTTGGTAGAGGGTGGTATCACTCAGAAACTAGCAGTTTAGGGCGATCGCGCTTCAACATAAACGTGGCTAGAATAATGCCAACAATCGCCAACCCCCCCATGGGATAAAAAGCATAGACATAGCTTCCAAACCAATCCCGCAGTTGTCCCGCCACCAACGTTCCCAACAGGGCCCCCACTCCATAGGCCGTAAAGACAATCCCGTAATTTTGAGCATAATCATCGGGATTAAACAGCCGCAGCGTCGCCGTCGGGGCCAAGGCTAACCATCCCCCCAGAGAAAACCAGAACAGGGAAAACGCCACAATATAAGTCGCCACCTGTCCTTCCCCAGCATTCAGCATCAAAATGCAGCCAATGAGAATCAGGGTGTAGGAGGCGATCGCCACATAACGAGGTTGCAGGCGATCGCACAGCCAACCAAACAGCGGACGACTCACCCCATTAAACAGAGCAAAAATCGAGACACTGGTAGCCGCCATCGCTGAATCAATGGCAATCAATTCCTCACCCACAGGACTTGAGATCCCAATGGCACTTAAGCCCACAAACGTACCAATCGTATAACACATCCACAGTCCATAAAACGAGGGACTTTTAAGCATCTTATCCGGATAACTCACCGGAAGTGATCGCTTCTGTTGACCCCTTGCCGTTGGGCTAGGAATCCAACAGGTTGGCGGTAACGTCATCGTCGTCGAAATTGCCAAAATAATCAGGGTAAACGTCACCCCCAAAATCAACAAACTCCGTTGAACCCCATAGGTATCAATCAAACCTTTCGCCAGAGGTGCCGTCACCAGAGGGGACAACCCAAAGCCAACAATCGTCAACCCCACCGCCAGGCCCTTCTTATCCGGGAACCAACGAGCCGCCACTGCCATGGGAATCCCATAGGTAATCCCCACGCCAATTCCCGCAATCACACCATAGCCAAGAACCATCACCCCAATTCCATCGGCAAAACTCGCCAGACTATAGCCAATTCCCACCACGATGGCACCAATCGCCGTCATTAAACGAGTTCCCATGCGGGTAATATAGAACCCAGCAATGGGCATGGTGATGGCGTAACACAGCAGCGCAATCATATAGGGTAATAAACTTTGCGTCGCCGTCAAATTCAGTTCGGCTTCCAGGGGTCTCCTAAAAATACTCCAAGAATAGACCGTCCCCAAACAGAGTAAGACAAGCATTCCCAAGGGAATCAGAAACCACCGCCCCCGTTCAGCGGGAAGTCCAAACAGTGTTAGGTCTGATCCCTGTGTTGAGCTATTCATCACTGACCCTTCTTGATAGATTTCTAAAATCTATAAGAATCAAGAAAGATAATCAAGTCCAGTCGAGACATTCCTTAACATCCAGACCATCGGCCAAAATTCCGGTCTCTATCTGGGTTACAATCGGGACAACGCAGAGACGCAGATGGGGCCCAAGGACGTTGTCTACATACACAGGTCGTTATCAAAGCCGGTTTTTTAACTTTGTCGCTGAACAGTCCCTGCGATTAAGTACGGCAACCGCCAAAGCCGCCCGCCACGTCCGCTTTGCGGCGCAGACCGCCGTGCAAGCGGTGCTGTATCCAGTTTACGCCATCTTCCAAACCGCTCGCCGTCTCGATCGCCAATTCAGCAGCCGCAGCCGTCAGGCCAACCCACTTCCCGCCTGCGATCGCCCCATCGAAGACGTCCTCGAAGAAGTCGAACGGCTCAACCTCACCTCAGAGCCAATTCGCGGCATTGCCAGTTCCCGTGCCGACGGACAGTTACAATTAGTCAGCCCAGAGAATCGCCCCCTGGATGTGATTCCACCCTCCCAGCAAGACCATCTCGATCAGTATCTTCTCCAGGCGATCGCCAGCTATTGGCATCAAACCCTCAAAGCCGTACGTCCCGCCCCTAAACCCTATCCCGTACGAATCTTTAAGCGAGCCATGGTTTGGGTGCAACGGAGTCCCCTAGCCCTGAGCTTAAACTGGTTTAACGAATCCGAGTTAGTCAAAACCCCCCGTCCCTCTCGTCAACTTCCCGAATCCGAACCCCAGGGATTCCCCCTCTCCCCCCAAGCCGTCGCCCTCATCGATCGCCAAATCGCCCATCTCGAAAACGAGTATCTTCTCCCCATCGTCGAAGAACCCGAGCCAGCCTGGGTAAAAATCCAACTCATTGTCAAAGCGGCGTTCGATTACTTTTTCGGCTCTAACCCAGAGACTCCTGACGAAGCGACCCCTCCCCAGACTGGACTGAAACCCCCTAGCAACAGATCCCCCTCCCTCAGCGGAACCCAACAGCGGCAACTCGCCGCCGCCCCTGGGGACCTCAAGCGTCAGGGACCAACCTCCTTACAAGGCTTTGAACCGAGTGGCGATGGTTCCCGCTTATATGAGCGAGTTCAAGAACTCATTGAACGGGCGATCGCCTACTTCTTCAACCTCGACAGTCCCCATCATCCCAGGACAGACCAGACGGTCAGCTTACCGGACCCCTGGGACAGTCCAGAACTGCCCCCAAAACATCCCTTACAGGTCATCGCTGGAGCCACCGCCGCCATTCCCCTCCCAGAAGGCGTCCGCCTCAAAACACCCTGGACGGAGTTGTGCCAACCCCCCCTACGCCCCGAGGCTCCTGGAGAACTGGTGTCTCCCCAAGCTCCCAAGTCCGGTAAACCTCAAACCGTTCAAGCCACGAGTTCACCCTTAGCCCAGTCTCAACCCTCAGAAACACCAGGGGAGCTAACCTCAGTAGACCGCTACTCCAAACAAGAATGGCAACCGGAGTTTAAACCCGAATGGATTGAGGCCTATGTGAACGATGTCCACTATGTCCGACATCCTTTAGAAACCGTCTTACATTGGCTCGATAGCCTCTTAGTCAAGCTAGAAACTTGGGTCATCAATCTCTGGAAAACACTATTCAACCGTGACTAATTGGCCCGTCCAATCGAGGACCCCCTTCTTAGACGCTCTCAAAACCCAAGCCAATGCCCCTCAAACCCCCTTTTACTTTCCCGGCCACAAACGGGGAGGGGGAATTGCTGAACCCTTAAAAGATTGGCTCGGAGATGCGGTTTTTCAGGGAGATTTACCCGAACTGCCGAAACTGGATAATCTCTTCCAACCCCAGGGCCCGCTTCGGGACGCCCAAGACTTAGCAGCAGCAGCCTTTGGCGCTCAACAGACCTGGTTTTTAACCAACGGGTCCACCGCCGGGGTGATGGCCGCCATTTTAGCCACCTGTCATCCTGGGGAGAAACTGGCCCTAGCGCGAAATAGTCATCAATGTGCGATCGCCGGTCTAATCCTAGCGGGAGTGGAGCCAGTCTTCATTCAGCCAGAATACGACGCCACCTGGGATATAGCCCTGAGAGTCAGCCCAGAAGCCCTAGAAACCACCTTAAATCAACATTCCGACATCAAAGCCGTTTTAGTCGTCTCACCCACCTATCACGGAGTTTGTAGTGATATTGCCCCCTTAGCCGACTGTTGCCATCGTCATCAGATCCCCCTAATTGTGGACGAAGCCCATGGGGCCCATTTAGGCTTTCATCCCCAATTGCCCCCCTCGGCCCTACAGAGTCATGCTGACCTGGTAATTCAGTCCACCCATAAGAGTTTAACCGCCCTGTCCCAAGGCGCGATGTTGCACTCTCAGGGCGATCGCATCAGCCGCCAGCGTCTGCAAGCCAGCCTACCCCTCGTACAGTCCACCAGTCCCAACTCCCTGATTCTCGCCAGCCTAGACATGGCCCGCCAACAAATCGCCACCCAGGGACACCAGCACTTACAAGCCTGTTTAGACCTCGCCCAACAGGTGCGATCGCACCTCAGCCAACTCCCCGCCGTCGCCCTGTCCCCCCACGCCGACGACCCCACCCGTCTCACCCTACGGCTTGGCCAGCAAAGCGGCTATCATCTCGACGAACAACTCGCCGCCGACTTTGGAGTCCTCTGTGAACTACCACAACAGCATCATCTCACCTTCGCCCTAACCATCGGCAACCATCCCATCCACGGCGAGGAACTTCTCCAAGCCATCACGCAACTGGCCCAAGCCGCCCCAACCCCAGCCCCCCTCGCCCTCAGTCCCTTACCCCCACTTCCCCCCATGAGTCTCACTCCTCGTCAGGCCCATTTCGCCCCCAAAGAAACTCTCCCCCGCCACCAGGCCCTGGGACGGATTTCCGGAGAACTCATTTGTCCCTATCCCCCAGGGATTCCCCTCCTGATTCCCGGCGAACGCATCACCGAGAGCGCCCTAACTCAACTCAGCAGCACCCTAGCCGCCGGAGGCCTCTTAACAGGTTGTCAAGATATAACAGGAGAACATCTACAGGTCATAGCCAGGACTAGCTAACAAGGCAGCTCAAGTTGTCTGTTGGGGGGGGGCTTTTCTTCATAGCCTTTGTTTGCTGCAAGTTTTCTGTTATAATATCGCCGTAGTCTGGACAAAGTTCGTGGGTTTTGCCTATCTTTAAATACTAAAAAACTACCTAAATTGCATAAAAATCATGAATCAATCTAATGAAAATTTTCCAACACTAGATGATATAAAGTCTCTTGAGCAACAGATAAATGAGCAATCTAAAAAAATTGAGTTTTACATAACTGAGTACACGATTGAAATATTGGCATTGAAGTTGCAGAACGGAGATTTTGAAGTTCCTGACTACCAGCGTGAGTACACCTGGGAACCCGAAAGAAAATCTAGGTTTATCGAATCTATATTCATGGGCCTACCCATCCCATTTTTGTTTTTTTGGGAAAGTCCCGAAACCGGAAAACTAGAGATTGTCGATGGGTCTCAAAGGCTAAGAACCATTAAGGAATTTATTTATGATGACTTCAAGTTAGGCAATTTACAGCTCTTGTCATTACTCAGCAATTTTAGATTTGTCCAGCTATCAGAATCTCGACAAAGAAAATTTAAAAACAAATCGATCCGAGGAATTGTCTTAAATGAACACACAGATGAAGCCTCCAGATTTGAGTTATTTGAACGTATCAACACAGGCAGTAAGGTTGCTAGACCAGCAGAACTAAGACGGGGAGCCTTACATGGATTATTTCAGGAGTTGGTTAGGGAATTAGCCGAAGAAGAAATGTTTAAAGCTCTGGCTCCTCTATCTAAAAAAGAGATTAAGGAGCGTCAACGAGAAGAACTTGTTACACGATTTTTTGCCTATGGTGATGGCTTGGATGACTATAAAGACAAAGTTTCTCCTTTCTTATTCAATTACACAAAAAAGATGAATGCTAAATTTGAAAAAAATCGACAACAGAAAGATGTATATCGTGACCGTTTCGTTGAGACCATGGAATTTATCAGACGAGTATTTCCTCATGGCTTTCGCAAAACTCCTAAGGGGCGGGCCACCCCAAAAGCACGCTTTGAGGCAATTTCAATTGGTAGTTTTTTAGCGTTACAGCAAAGACCGGCACTTAAAAACGAGGATATTGATGTTACATCCTGGCTGAGTAGTCAAGAGTTTGCCAAAATCACAGGTGCTGATGGAGCTAACGCAATCGGTCGTTTAAAAAAGAGAATTTACTTTGTCCGTGATAGGCTTTTAGGAGCTTAAGAATGTTTGACTTAAAGCCAGATTTTCAGGAGCGTTTACATGAAATAGAAGTATATTTAGATTTTTTAGACTCTGTTAATAGCCATATTCAATCAGGCTTGATTGGACAGGATGAAAGTCACTTAAAAATCGACCCTAATCACCAAAAAATACTACATTCAAGTGTTTATCTTCAACTCTACAGTTTAGTAGAATCAACAGTGGTACAATGTCTAGGTGCTTTATCGAGAGCAATCGAAAATCAAAATGTTAAGCCAAATCAGCTATCTGAAGCTTTACGTAAAGAGTGGATTCGAATAACTGCACAAACCGACAAAGATTTAAGTTATACAAATAGATTTAAATATGCCACAGAGCTTTATGAATTGACATCATCTTCTGCATCCATATCAGCATCAAAGTTTGATTTAATAAAACATAAGGCAGGTGGGAACTGGGATGATAAAAAAATCTACAAACTCAGTCAGCGTCTAGGTATTATTTTATCTATAGACGAAGAAACCCAGAGGTCTATCAAAATTCCTATAAAAAATGAGATGGGCCCCTTAGTTTTAATCAGAAAGCTTCGAAACGACCTGGCTCATGGTAAAATATCATTCGTGGAATGTAGTGAAAATACATCGGTTAATGACCTTCGAGATTTAACAAATAAAATATCTAGATATCTTTTACAAGTCGTAATTTCTTTTGAAAACTTTATAAATAATGAAGAGTTTTTGAGATAAATTTAATTTTTTTCTTTTGATCCAACTGAATTTCCCAAGCAAAATAATTTCCAGGCTAATTTACAAATATAAATGATAGAAGTTTTTCAATGATTATAAATTGTCTGCAAAACCATAAAAATAGCCAAAAACAGGTGGATTCTTATAAGCTAACAGCAGTCGATTTATTTTGCGGTGCCGGGGGGTTGACATGCGGTCTAGAAAAAACAGGAATTAATGTCACGTTTGGAATTGATATTGACCCAGAGTGTCAATATCCGTATGAAACCAATAATAAGGCTATTTTTCTTAATAAAGATATAAAACAAATATCATCAAAAAAACTATTGGATTTATTTGATAACTCAGAGCTTAAACTTTTAGCTGGCTGCGCTCCTTGTCAACCTTTCTCAACCTATTCACGTAAAAGCGGACAGAAGGATACTACTAAATGGGTGTTAGTTAGTGAGTTTTCTCGCTTAGTTCATGAGGTAAAACCTGAACTCATCACGATGGAAAATGTGCCACAACTCATAAATCATAAAGTTTTCAGAAATTTTTTAAACCAGCTAGAGTATGACCAATACCACCTCTGGTACAACACTGTAGAATGCTCAAGATATGGTGTGCCTCAGACCCGAAAAAGATTAGTTTTAATAGCATCTTTGCTCGGGGAAATAAAATTACTGCCCCCTGAAGCGTTACCTATAACTAAACCAGCCACTGTTCGAGAATATATTGGAAGCCTTGCTCCTATTGCAGCCGGTAGCTCTGACGCTAATGATCCACTACACAAGGCTTCATCGTTGAGTGAGCTGAATTTGCGTCGAATTCGGGCCTCGAAACCCGGCGGAACATGGCGGGACTGGCCATCAGAACTACTAGCTGAGTGCCATACTAAAATGTCTGGAAAAACCTATCCAAGTGTTTACGGTCGTATGGAGTGGGATGCTCTTGCGCCAACAATAACCACCCAATGTTTCGGCTATGGCAACGGCCGTTTTGGACATCCGGCGCAAAATCGTGCCATTTCTCTGAGAGAGGCAGCTTTACTGCAAACTTTCCCAGACAACTATCAATTTGTTAGTTCGGATAGCAAAGTATCCTTTCACACATTGGGTCGTTTAATCGGCAATGCTGTACCCGTTCGTCTAGGAGAAGTCATTGGCCATACCTTACAGCATCATCTAGGTTTATAAGAAACGACCCCTTGTCTAATAAGGTTTATTTAAAATTCTTGACTTTCCTGAGAATCAATGTTTGACTCATCGGACTGGGACTGTTCCAGGATAAAATAAGCCCCAACCGCCATCAGAAGCATCCCCAGAAGCAACAGCACCTTCAACAGAAGCCGCGATGGAGGGTGAGAATGAGGGTGAGATGTTGGGGACATGGAATCTGAGGAAGCCTTGTCTTCCTGAGAGTTTTCCACATCGGGAGAACCCGTCGCCCCTTGAGATTGGGAAAAGAGGAAATTGGAATACCCCCCCACCGCCACCGCAAACTCCTGTTGCCAGGCCGCAACTGAGTGCCCCGTTTGGCGACCGTAGACTCGGACTCGGTCTACTCCCTCGACTTCCCAGTTAACCACCCTAATCCGTACCGTCTCCAGACAACTGGGGCGATCGGGCACATCATCCTCTGCCTCTAAAATCACATGGAGACACCCCTGCTTAATCACCGCCTTCGATCGCACCCCTGAGGCCTTGAATTGCTGATTCAACAGAGCCGAGATAGCCCTGGAATTTCCCTTACGGGCAAGTTCATGTAAATCCTGTTGCGTCATGGGGTTAGGTATGTCCTAGAGCCGTCGTCCCACCCTAAGCATAGCGGATTCCTCGCCCATTCTTAGGGCCTAAGGAAATCCAGCCGGAGGCTTATTCGAGCCAGGATAGGGAACCCGCACCAGTTGATTGATAGTAGGAGAGATGAGAGTGACCGTCGCGCCATCGGGCCAAAACACCTGAAGGCGATCAATATGGCGATGATGTCCTAAACCAAAATGCGCCACCGGTTCCATTTGACAGAGATAACCACTTCCCGCATCAATGGCCCGGACTTGATGCTGTCCCGCCACCGTCAGGCGGCAGATAGAGCCTCGGGCCGGGGCCCCATAGCGCGTGAGGGGAGCCACTCGTAACCAAGCGCGATCGCTCGTTTGAGGGCGATATAAACTCAACCGCTGGCCCGCAGACTCCCCATGGGACAGCAGTAACTCCAACTGGCCATCCCCATCAAAATCCCCCACCGCTGCTCCAGTTCCCAAACCATCCGGCTCCCAAGCCTCCCCAATATCCAACTGTCGCCAGGCCCCATCCCGCAAGCCAAACAGGCGATTCGGTTCACCGAGGCTATTAAAAAAAATCTCCTCAATGCCATCATTATCAAAGTCTGCGGCAATCACTGTCCGCACCCGCGCGGGCCGAGCCATTTCCCGAGGGGCAACATTACGAAAATGGCCTCGAGTCCCTTGCAAAAACAGGCGATGACTCCCCTCCCAATTGCCATAGACAATATCGAACTGACCATCCCCATCCGCATCCAGAACCGCCACCCCACGACTCTGTTCGTGGACATCTTGTAAGCCAGCCTCCACTGCAATCTCCTCATAGGTTCCATCGGGAGAATGGCGAAATAGACAATTGGCCCCATTTTCATTGACCGCAAAAATATCCATCCCCTGACTCACCAGAGGAAGGGCCACCATCCCCCGAATCCCCGCCACCCGAGTTAAGCCAATCTCCGCCGCGACATCCTCTAAGCGATCGCCCCGTAACTCATAAAAATGGATTGAGCCAGTGGAGTTTGCTGTAAAAAAGCCATAATAGCCCTCCCCCCGCCGATCCACACAGACCGCCGAACGGCCCCCCATGGCCCGCACCGTTGTCCGATCAAACAGATTCCGCCAATGCTGTCCATCCCAACTCAACAGACGGTCCGCATGGCGATCGCGATTGAGACAATAGAGTTCCTCCCAACCATCGCCATTGACATCCCCCGCAATCATCCCCAGCGTTTGCCCAACGGGGTCGGCGATCGCCTCACAGTCGAGGTCTACAAGTTGCTCTCCATCCCATTTCAACACCCGATTCGGATGTCCCCAGCCAGCCACCAGGATCTCGAAACAACCATCTCTGTCGACATCGGTAATCGTGATACCCTGATAGTTCAGCCGGGGATTCCTCTGCAACAAATGGCTGGCATTGATAAACATTAGTGCTGACAATTGGTGTGAGGCATATCCCACCATTCTAACGAACTTGACTGGGTCAGGGGGCCAGAAACGGCGAACGGCCCAACCCTGGAGGGTCAGGCCGAGCCATGAATCATCGGACTGATTAGGATGGGGTATCTCCAATGTTTAACTCTTTTTTAGAGGCTTTGAGCTGCTTCCAAAGGTCTTTAATGGCTTCATAGGCCTCATCCGGGGGCAGCTTGCCACTGGTCTCCAGATTACAAATATAATTTACCCGCTGGGCAAATTCCTGTAAATTGGCGTTAAACACCACATTTTCAGGCTTAAAATCACCATAATAGCGATTGCGAGGAAAAATAAACTGATCGCGGTCGGTCATCGTGGGTCGGCTCCTTGGGTTGCAATAGGGTCATCAGAGCGTCCCTGAGGCTCAGCGGTTTGGATGGGTGGGTTCGGCCAACCACTGCCGTAAACGTACGGAAGGACGATCCATGGATCGCCCTTATTCTAGCGAGTAATGACAGCCACTGCTCGCCCCCAAATGCCCCTAACGGCCCGACTCGAAAGGCGTACAGCGTCCTCCAAGTCCATCAGTGATGGTACAGGTGTTGCTGGCGATCGCCCGAATATAGGAGTCTCCATCGCTTCCCGGCGCCCCAATGGAGTCGGAAAACAGCTCCCTCTCAGCTAACTCCACCCCCGCTTCCTCAGCCACAGTATTAATCAATTGCGGATTAATCGTCGTTTCCGCAAAAATCACCGGAACCCCACTCTCACGGACTTCATCTACCAACTGACGTAGAGTTTGGGCGCTCGGTTGTTCTTCGGTACTAATGCCAATCAAAGTGCCCAAAACCTCTAAGCCATAGGCATTCGCAAAATACTGAAAGGCATCATGAGTCGTCACCAAGAGGCGATTCTCCTCAGGAATCGTGGCAATTTGCTCCCGAACCCACTCATCGAGTTTTTCGAGTTCAGCGGTGAACATAGCTGCATTTTGCCGAAAAATGGACTCATGAGCCGGCGACTCCTCACTCAAGACATCGCGAATATGATGGGTCATGGTAATCGCATGACGGACATCGCCCCAGACATGAGGGTCCGGTTCAATCTCCCCATCCTCCTCAAAATCTAAAGCGGGGATAATTTCCCCCAACGCCACACGCACCGCCGACTCGCCCACGGAATCTATCAAGCGAATCACTCCGGGTTCCAAATCATAGCCGTTATAGAAAATCACCTCCGCATTCTCCAAAGCCACACTATCTTGAGGAACCGGCTCATAGATGTGAGGATCGACTCCCGGCTCTAAGAGTCCCTCATGGGCAATCGCCTCCCCACCGACACGCTCCACCCAATCGGCAATAATCGTACTGGTTGAGACCACCCTCAGCCGATCCTCCTCCCCCGTCGGAACCGTCGGGCCGCAGCCTACCACTCCCAAGACGACAATTCCCAACACCGCTGAGACAGCCCCTTTCAATCTCATCATCATTTTTGAAACATCTCATTCATATTTGTCTCATAAACTTATCATATTTGTCTCATTATTGAGGTATGCTAGAGGAAAGCGCCCAACCCGAATCGACAATTTATCATGTTTTACTCATTTCAAATAAGACGACTGAAATCTAAAAACTCTTTTGAGAAGTTGCCCGTCTCCATCACCTCACTCCAGCCTTGGCGACTCAGCCAATCTCGTATTTCCCATCGCCTCAACGACATCGCCCCTAGTCATTCCGAGGCGATCGCCATCCGCAACCTAACCATTCGCTATCGAGACTGTGAGGCCCTGCGGAACATCAACCTAGACCTTCAACCCGGACAACTCACCGCCATCATTGGTCCCAACGGAGCCGGAAAAAGCACCCTAATCAAAGGAATGTTAGGTCTGATTCCCCAAGCCAAGGGAACCATCACCACTCTCGGGAAGCCTCTCACCCAGCAACTCGAACGAGTCGCCTATGTTCCCCAGCGATCGCAAATCGACTGGACCTTTCCCGCCACAGTCTCCGACGTGGTCATGATGGGCCGCATCCGCAAAACCGGCTGGTTACATCGCTACTCCCCCAGCAGTCGCCGCATCGCTGCCGCCGCCCTAGAGCGAGTTAAAATGACCGAATTTAGCGATCGCCCCATCGGCGAACTATCAGGAGGACAACAACAACGAGTCTTTCTCGCCCGTTCCCTCTCCCAAGAAGCAGAAATCTTCTGTTTTGACGAACCCTTCACCGGCGTCGATGGCAAAACCGAGACCATTCTCTTTCAAATCTTCCGAGAACTGGCCGACTCGGGAAAAATCGTCCTCGTCGTCAACCACGACTTAGGAGACAGCATCCGCAACTTTGACCAACTGATTCTCCTCAACCGCGAACTCATCGCCACCGGCGATCGCCACCAAGTTCTCACCCAAGACAATATGTATCGCGCCTACGGAGGAACCGTCCAATTTCTCAGCCAATAAAGGCCCCAAGAAATTCCCCCCAAACCATCCCATTCCCCATTCTTCCCTCCCCCTACCGCAGCGATGCGTTCCGGCAGTTTTGAATTGATTGGCCTAGGCCACAGTGAACCGATGCCGGAACACATCCTACCGCTCTTGCCTCTTGCCTCTTGCCTCTTGCCTCTTGCCTCTCCCCCCCATGACCCTCCAGATTCTCCTCGACCCCTTACAATATGGATTCATGCAGCGATCGCTCATGATTGCCATTTGTGTCGGTCTCGTCTGCGCCCTGGTTGGCAGCTACCTGATCGTACAGCGTCTCGCCCTTCTCGGAGATGCCATCAGCCATGCCGTCCTCCCCGGAGTGGCCATCGCCTTTCTCTTGGGCATTAACATCCTCATCGGGGCCTTCATTGCCGGAGTCCTCAGCACCGTTTTAATTGCCTGGATTCATACGCGATCGCCCATCAAAGAAGATGCCGCCATGGGGATTGTCCTCTCTAGTTTCTTCGCCCTCGGCATCACCTTAATTACCATCATTCAAAAAGACACAAAAGTCGATTTAATGCACTTTTTATTCGGCAATATCTTAGGCGTTAGTCACCAAGATGTCCGAGAAACCTTTGTCATTACAATTATCATTGGTTTCACTATCCTCGCCCTCTACAAAGAACTGCTCTTTTATAGCTTTGACCCCCAGGGAGCCCAAGCCGCCGGCTTACCCACCAACGCCCTCAACTTCGGCTTAATGATTCTCATCGCCCTAACTGTCGTCGCCAGTCTCAAAGCCGTGGGCGTCATCCTGGTAATTTCCCTACTCATCACCCCCGGGGCCACCGCCTATCTTCTCGTTCCCCGACTGCACCAAGTGATGCTTCTCGGGTCCCTACTGAGCATTCTCTCCAGCATTAGTGGCATGTATCTGAGTTATTACTATAACCTCCCCTCCGGTCCCGCCATCGTCCTCGTTGCCACCGGCCTATTTAGCCTCAGCCTCCTATTCAGTCCTCGCCATGGCATCCTCACCCAAGCCCTGAAATCCTAACCCTGAAATCCTAACGATGTACCGGAATCTTGAGAATAAACTCAGTTCCTTGCCCCAACGTGGACTGACACTCAATCGAGCCTCCATGCTTATCCACCACAATCTGACGACAAATTGACAATCCTAGGCCCGTCCCTTGGCCCACCTGTTTCGTTGTAAAACTGCGTTCAAAAACGCGCGATCGCACCGCCTCAGACATCCCCCGACCATTATCCGCCACCGACACCACCGCTGAGGTTTCATCCTCCGATAACCTCGTGGTGAGCGTAATCCGATTGGGCTGTTCCTGTAACATCTGATAACTCATCCCCTGGCTCGTTTCCTCCAGAGCATCAATCGCATTAGCAATCAAATTCGTAAACACCTGATTTAACTGTCCAGCAAACGCCTGTACCTCCGGTAAAGATCCATAGCGGCGCACCACCTCAATCGCCGGGCGTTGTGCATTCGCCTTAAGGCGATGCTTGAGAATCAAGAGAGTACTTTCGAGACCATCATGGAGATCATAGCGAACCGGTCGATCGCGATCGCTGCGAGAGGAGGTTCGTAACGCCTTACTAATCTCACGAATCCGATTGACCCCCACCTGCATCGAGGACATCAACTTCGGAGCATCCTCTAACAGATACTCCAAATCCACCTCTTCAGCATGATCCAAAATCTCCTGATCCGGCTCAGGCAGGCGATCGCGATAACGCTGTAAATGCTCAATCAAATCCCGAATGTAATTATCTGCCAGAGTCAAATTCCCTGCAATAAAGCCCACCGGATTATTAATCTCATGAGCAATCCCCGCCACTAACTGGCCCAACGCCGACATCTTCTCACTTTGAATCAACTGATGATTTGCCAGATCCAACTCAGCCAGAGAGCGTTCCAACTCTTGCGCTCGTTCCCGTTCCCGCCGTTCCGACGCCTGTAAACTCTCATAGAGGGCAGCATTCTCAATCGAAATAGCGGCCTGAGAGCAGAGTAAGCGCAGCAAATCTAGCCGTTCCCGGGTAAACGCCCCCACGGTCAGATTATTCTCCAAATACAGCACCCCCACCAACTTACCTTGCCGTTCAATCGGGGCACAGAGGAGCGATCGCGGGCGATACTGTTGAATGTAGGGGTCATTCGCGAAACGTTCAGGAGGTCCTAGATGGCCCATCAACTGCCTGGCCGCATCATCCAACGCCACCGCCTCCCGTCGCCGAGCCACATAATAAACCAAGGAATGGGGCAAGTGCTGACACTGTTCCAAGGGCAGACCCTGGCGAACCGTAATCTGTTCCGTTGTCACCGTTCCCACCGCCTCCACAAACAACGGCGGCACATCAGCAGGAGCTATCTCCACCTCTTGCGGCCCCGCCAAAATTAGAAAACCCGTTTGCGCCCCCGCATTCTCTAGAACAATCTCAATCAATTTTCTCAGCAACGACTCCAAGACAATCTCACTCGAAAGCGCATGAGTTGCCTTAATCGCCGTCACCCGATCTAACATATCCCCCGTGGACAACTGCACCGACGTTTCCAACATCGTTTCTAGGGGGGGTTCTGCTAGAGTCGCCTTGAGGGGATCACTCCAGGTTTGTTCTAAGGAGGGCGTTAGGGGTTGTGGACTTGGGAAGCGACGCACCTTGGCCAACGCCCCCCAAATTTGATACTGACGTTCCGCTCCTTGCAGATAGACATGAGCAATAGTCCCCCGTCCTGCCAGACGATAGAACATCGCCGCCTGTTCATGGGCCAACGCCGCATCAAACCAGCGGCCGTACTCCTTCGCCGTTGCGATCGCCCCATCATACTGTTCCATCGCCAACAAAACCTCACCCCGCTGTTGGCAGAACTCCGCCTCAACCAGCAGAAACAAGGCTTTGAAAAGGCGCGGAACCCGTTGGGCCAAAGCTGCCAGGCGATCGCGCTGCACCTGAGCCTCTTGCAACTCCCGAGGCGACAAAGGAACCCGCAGACGAGCCAACAATTGATAGGCCAACTGATAGCCTCCATCCACTAGCCCTAAACTCATCGATGACTGACGCTGGAGGAGCCGCGCCGTTGCTACCGGTTCATCCCACTCCCCAAACAGCAGTTCTGATAGTAGCGTCACAAGAGTGTGCCAATATCGAATCAGGGATGGCTCATCCGACATGGGAACAACCGATGTTTCCCCCCGACTTGGGTTTTCCCCAACCGACTCATCCCCATCTGCCATTAACCGTTCCACAAATGGCTGCCAAATTTCGGCTATGGCCAACCCCAAACGTGGATAAGTTCCCTGTAAACTGGCGATCGCCATCTCCTGTCCCTGTCGTATCGCCGCCAGAGTCGGTTCTCCCCAAAACAACTGACTGCAATAGGATAACGCCCCCTGAGTCAGCGCCGAGACCCAGCCCTGTTCCCGAGCCATAACGAGCCCCTCCCGCAACCTGGGTAAGGTTTCAGCGAGGGGGTAAAACCAAGGCTGAACTCGTGCTGCCAAAAGAATCTGCACCATCGTCACCCGCTCCGACTCAGCCATCAAAGCCGATTCGTCTAGACATTGTAGCGCCCACTCCGCCATCTCTTGCGCCTCCTGCCACTGGCCCTGCGCCGCCGCCAAACTCGCTGACCAAGCACAAGTTACAGCCCATTGAGCCGACCGAGGGAAGGGGTCTAGGAGGCTCACCTGAGTGGCGATCGCCCGTTGCAATAGGGAGACATCCCTTAACGCCGCCACCTCCACCAACGTATTGAGGATCTGTACCCCTAACTCCTGTTGGCGAGAGGGAGCTTCCTGAGCCACCGTTGGCGAGAGCCGTCTGTCTAAAAGCCGAGACCCTTGGGTTGACTCCTCAGTCGGAGCCGCTGCCAATTCAAGCCCTAGAACCCCTAGCCCTTGTTCTGCCATCAACCGAGCCCGATCTTCCTGTTGCAGCAGGCCATAGAAGCGTACTTGTTGGAAATAGGCCAATGCTCTTTCCCAGTCCTGGTGAGCCTCTCGTAACACCGTCGCCAACAACACCTCACTGCGATAACAAGGTAGATACTCCAGCGCCTGTTGACTGAGGTGTACTAACGCCACCTCCACCTCTAAGGCTTCCAAATACACCGCCACAGTTAGCTCATAGTTTTGGTCCCAGCCTTCATCCCCCAAAGCAATCCGTCCCACATCCAGATAATCCCCCGCCGTCTCCCAAGCCGAGGCCGCCTTTGCCTTACGAGCTGCCATCAAATTCAACTGTGCTAACTGCTGGCGTTCCTGAGGATGAACCATCAACGCTGCCCCAGCATTAAACTGATTGACAATCTCAAAAATATGCTCTTCCAAGGCGTCCGGCGGGGTACTGGCTAATAACAAACGGCCAATTTGTACTCGCACATCCTGGCGAATTTCTGGACTAATCAGGGCTAGGGCCGCTTGTTGCACGCGATCGTGGAGAAACTGATAGGTAATCGGCAACTTGGCAATTTCCGCATTCTCCGCCTCATTCCCCTCCGAAGCATCCAACGTCAAGGGAATTTTATAGGACTCATTCAGGGGCAGAATCATCCCTTGGGCGATCGCCTCCCATAAATCTGCCGCCGTGCGACGGGGCGATCGCTCGTTCACCACTGACAACACCGTTAAATCAAAGCGATTGCCAATACAGGCGGCCAACATCAATAAATTCTGAGTCTCTTGGGGCAAGGTTTGTAGCTTGCGTACCGTCAAATCAACGACATTCTCACAAATCTCCACTGACCTTAGACGGTCATCATCCCAACACCAGCGTCCCTGAGAGCCATCAAAATACAGCAACTCATCCCGAGCCAATGACAGCAACAACTGAGTCAGGAAAAAGGGATTGCCATGGGTCTTACGGACCATTAAATCCGCCAACGGTCCCACCTCCGACTCGGGCAAGGCCAAACTATCAGCAATCAGACCTTTAACTGAGTCAAAATCAAGCCCTTTGAGCTTCAAGTGTTCTGGACGAATCCCCTCCCGTTGCAATTCCTCTAGGGTTAACAGCAAAGGATGATTCGCCGTAACTTCATTTTCCCGATAGGCTCCCACCAACAACAGCGGTTTTCCCCGTTCATGACCGCAGCGCAGCACCAAATCAGCCAACAGTTTAATCGAGGCCGTATCCGCCCATTGCAAATCATCGAGAAAAAGCACTAAGGGATGGTCCGGTTGGGCGATCGCCTCAAACAGACGACAGAACACCTCATGTTGAATGCGGGCCGGGACCTCTCCCCGCCCGGGTAAGTCTTCTGAGGAGAGCGAATTGGGTCTGTCTAACAGGGCTTCAAGTTCAGGAATCAGATGTAACGCAATGCTTCGATAGTTCACCGATCCCATCAGGGGAGAGATAGTTCCATGGCTTTGCCAAGCATCCAGGAGACCTCGCGGTCGGCCGACCCCAGAACCGCCCGGGACTGGCGTCTGTAAAGACCCATGAAAACCTGAGGGGGGACTCGACGGGGTGTCTAATGCCTTTTTTAACGATTGCTTAACCGCTTTGAGTCGCTGTTTATTTTCTGCCAAAAGCTGTTCCAAACTATCCAGAACGGCCTGACGAAAGCCAAAATAGGGCAAATTCCGTTTCAACTGTTCAAACTTACCACTGGCAAAATAGCCGCGATATTGAGCCACAGGACGGTGAATCTCTTGCACCAAGACCGATTTACCGACCCCGGAATACCCAGACACCAATAGGAGTTCCGTCCCCCCACCGGACATCACTCGCTCAGCCGCTTGCATCAAGCGAGCTACATCCGTCTCCCGTCCATAGAGTTTCGCTGGAATTTGAAGTTCTGTCGTGCGATCGAACTGGGCCAGGGGGAAGGTGGTAATGGTCTGCTGGCGTTCAAGCTGTGCTTTACAAATTTCCAAGTCCTTGAGTAAGCCAAAAGCACTCTGATAACGGTCTTGGGCACTTTTCGAGAGCAGTTTCATCACCACATCTGACAGGGGTAGGGGAATATCAGGATTGAGCAATTGCGGTGGTGTGGGAACTTTGGCGATATGACAGTGAACGAGCTCCAGGGCATCATGACTGAGAAAAGGAACCCGTCCCGTGAGGAGTTCGTAGAGGGTGACGCCAAGGGAATAGAAGTCACTTTTGTAGTCCACTCGCCGATTCATGCGTCCAGTTTGTTCCGGAGACAGGTACGCCAAAGTCCCCTCCAGGCTATGAAACGGACGATTACTGGTGGTATGGGTTTCTTGAGATAGACGAGAGGCGATGCCAAAATCAATCAGTTGAACCTGGCCTGTGTTGGGATTGTGGACAATGTTGGAGGGTTTGATGTCCTTATGGACGATTTTGGCTTGATGGAGATCCCGCAAGGCTTTTGCCAGTTGGATAGCAATCTCTAAATAGTTCAGCAGTGTGGTGGGAGGGTTTAACAAATCTTTTGGAGCCAGACCCGAGCCTTGGGTGAAGAGAATATCGAGAGATGTTCCCCCGATATCTTCGTAAATGGCGGCCGTAGGATTCTGTTGCAGATCTAGGGCCGCCATTAAATAGGGACTCTTCAGAGAGGCAGCGACATCATATTCGTGGCGAAGACGAGCAATTTCCGTCAGTTGGGGAGACTCACGGCTGGGAGTTTTAATAATCACCGGCTGGCGATCGCTCTGGCGAACCCCCCGATACACTTGGTTTTTGGGGCGGGTTCGTCGATGACGATTGCTATCGGAACCCGCCAGAGTTTGGGAGGGTTCAGGGGTAATTGCTTCAATGATGTGATAGCCAGGAAGAGAAAGCATCAAGACAGTTAGGAGAAAGGCGAGAGGCGGGAGGCGAGAGGCAATGGGCAATAGGCAATGGGGGGGAGGGGGAACAGGGAAGAGGGAGTAGGGAACAGAAACGAGGTGGCTGCCCTAGGCAATGGGCAGGTGGCTATAGGGGTATGGTATAGTCTATGAACGCTGGAATCGGGCAGTGCTGTAGGAGTGTTATCCATGACAACCAACTCAATTGTGAGTGGATTGAACGGACGTGATTTTTTGAGTCTAACAGACCTGAGTGCGGCTGAGGTAGAGGGACTACTGGAACTGGCACAGGCATTAAAGTCCGGGGAGATTACTCCCCACTGTAAGAAGGTCTTAGGATTACTATTTTATAAGGCTTCAACCCGAACTCGAGTCAGTTTTTCCGTGGCCATGTATCAGTTGGGGGGACAAGTGATTGATCTTAACCCCAAGGTGACTCAGGTGGGCCGAGGAGAACCCTTGGCAGATACGGCACGGGTGTTAGACCGTTACTTGGATGTGGTGGCTATTCGCACCTTTGCGCATAGTGATTTGGAGGCCTTTGCCCATTATGCCAATATCCCTGTTCTCAATGCCCTGACCGATTTGGCGCATCCTTGTCAAGCCTTGGCAGATTTACTCACGCTACGCGAATGCTTTGGCGAGATTCGAGGGACTACGGTTACCTATGTGGGGGATGGTAACAATGTCGCTCATTCGTTAATGCTTTGTTGCGCCCTCCTGGGGGTGAATGTGCGGGTTGCTACACCGCCCGGGTTTGAACCCCATGGCCAGATGGTAGAGACGGCTCGTCAGTTGGCCGGCGATCGCGCTCAGGTGGAGGTTCTCCGTGACCCCGTTGCAGCGGTTAAGGGGGTACAAGCTATTTATACTGATGTTTGGGCTAGCATGGGCCAGGAGGCAGAAGCCCGCGATCGCATTCCGGTGTTCCAACCCTATCAGGTCAATGAAGACCTCATGACCCATGCTGATTCTGAGGTGATTCTCCTCCATTGTCTACCGGCTCACCGAGGAGAGGAAATTACCGATGAAGCCATCGAAGGCCCCCACTCCCGAGTTTGGGATCAAGCGGAGAACCGAATGCATGTTCAGAAAGCGTTGTTAGCCAGTATTCTGGGGGCTGTGTAGCCTTAAGCTTGAGGTTAACGACAGCCGAGACTGAAGCGAGTGGCGACCCCAGTGATGGGATTGATGCCCTTGGCGCGATCGCACAGCTTGACCACTTGGAAACGGTCTAAAATTGTCCCGGAGAAGTCGCACCCCTCAATGTCAGCTTCGTTGAAGGTGCTGCTGCTGGCGATCGCATCCACAAAAATGGCATTGCGGAGATTGGCCCGATCAAAGACCACGCGATCGGCAAAGGAGTCGGTTAAATCCACCCCTTCAAGATTCGCTTCAAAAAAACTCCCTTTGGTGAGGATAGTTCCTCGCAGATTGGCATATTGAAAGTTGGCCCCCTTCATATTGGCCCCCGCCAGAGCCGTTCCTTCGAGATTAGCATCTGCAAAATCTCGGTAGCGCAAATCCGTCAGAGTGTAGTTGACGGTATTATCTTGAGCGATCGCCCTTGGAGCGTTCATCCCCATCCCAACGAGCAAAATCAGCAGCACCAGTCCAGTGCGGTAGAGCCATCGGCCCAATCGGTGATGAGTGACAGGATTTAGCCAAAAGGTCACAGCAAATTTTCCTAAACAAACGCGCTTTCTGTTATAACATGGATCGTCCCCGAGGGGTCTCGATCGCCGATGCCGTGAGCCATGGATCGTCTCTTGTGACACTTATGTGACTGTGATCACCGTAGAATAGCCCTGAGATCGCAACGTTCGCCAAGGGATATCACTTAGAAGAGCGACATAGGTCTTAGACGAGATGCCTAAGATCCGCCATAATTAAGCTACCAAGTCAAACATGCTTTTACCTAAGTTCCTCACAACTTTCCTTCCTATGAAACTCTCTCTGCAAGACCGCCCCAACTCAACCCTAAGTACATCATCCTCGGCCATGACTCCCCACTCTAAAAAAATAGGTCGTGAAACGGCTCTTCTCTACGGAGCTTGGACAATTTTACTGCTCTCAATACTGACCATGGTCATCCCGACCTCCAACCCCCATTCCTTTTCTGAGTTTGAGGTCCGTGAGGGAGTTGACGTCCAAGTTAAGTCAGATGACCGCCCCTCCCACTTAATCCCAAATAACCTTACCCCATAAGTATTAGAGCGCCCCCAATTCGTCCACTTTAGCCCGAACCGCTTGAATATCTTGCCAAGTTAACCATTTAGGCTTTCCTTTTTCCCGAGATGAGTTTCGTAACAAGTACGCCGGATGAAAAATCGGCATACAGAGGCGATTTTCCCATTCAAACCATTGACCCCGAATTTTCGTAATTCCTCGCTTTTCCTGTAACAGGGTTTTCACCGCTACAGCCCCTGTCATCAGAATCACCCTCGGATTAACCAGACGGATCTGTTCCAACAAATAGGGTTTACAGGCTTCAATTTCTTGAGGATTGGGATTGCGATTACCGGGAGGACGGCATTTGACGACGTTGCAGATATAAACATCTTTTTCTGTATTAAAATTAACAGAAGTTAAAATATTTTCCAATAACTCCCCCGATCGCCCCACAAAGGGGAGTCCCTGTTCATCCTCCTGCTGTCCCGGTCCTTCACCAATAATCATCACCGGGGCCTGAGGATTGCCCCGCGAGACCACCGCCTGAGTCCGAGTCGAAGCCAGTCCACAGCGTTGACAATTCTGGCAATGGTCATTCAACGGGTCTAGGGTTTCATAGGTTCCCGGGGCGATGGGAACTGAGGCATCCGTCGGGATCTGCTCAACCCTGGCCGCTGCTGGAGGTTGGGGGGAGGAGTCTCCAAACAGACTCAGTTGTTGTTCGTGTTTAGACATCAGTAACAGAGGGCGAATCCGGAAATTCTGCCCCTTTATCCTACCCTGTCTTCGCCGGAGAACGCTTGGGTGTTGCTGCATTGGGATAACATTCAGCCTGGCCGTGCCTGATGAGAATCCCTGTCGTCTCAAGGCATTGACCGCTATCTTATGTAAAGGGGAGTTACCTCCCTAACTGCTATACCGACCCCTACCCATTGTTCTTATGCGCCTTCGGGAAGTTCTTTGGCCAACGCTGATCCTTGCGAGTCGGGCCAATCCCCCTCGCTTTGTAGAACTATTGATGTTGAGTTTAGCCACCGTCATGTTGCTGTTGTGGCTGTGGCAAGATCGATGGCCCTATGTGGTTCTCAGTGCCAGTTACGTCTTTGGTGCGGGGATGTCCATTTGGGTGCGAGAGTGGATTCGCCCCCATCGCAGCGATCGCCGCATTGGCCGTACCCGCGCCACCGCCTTATTAGGCTTAACCACCTTACTCATGTTCCTCAGCCTTCAGGAACTGAGCCAGTAGAGCGTTGATAGAGAATCAAGCGATTCCCATCGGGATCATAGCCATAGATTTCGCGACCATGGGAGGCCGTGATTAGCGGTCCCGGTGGGGGATGGCCTATGGCCGTTAAGTGGGCGATCGCCCCGTAAATATCCCCAACCTGCAAACAAAGGCTCATTGCCCCAGAAGCCCTCGTTTCCCGTCCTGACCCTAAAAATTCCCCTTGATGAGACGCACTAGGCTTAAAAATTGCCAGTCGCAGTCCAGGAAGGTCATACTCAGCATAGGTTCCCGCCATCTCCCGAGAGGGAGTCTGGGAGAACAGGCCCGTGTAAAACTCAACCAGCACCTCAACCTGGTCACTGGCAACTGTAACAAAACCCTTACAAAGACCCAGGCTCATCGTTTAATATTAGGAACTGCCCATCGCAGACTTCATCCTAGCTTTAAAGTTCCCCGAAAAACCGGGGTTGAATAACAAGTTTTTGTAAAGTCTCGCCAAATGGGGTGACAGGGGCGAATGGACTTGGTTAGGGTAAGGACATCCTAGATATGTCCCGAGTCTAACCGAGAGAGAAGTCCCATGAAGCACCACGTCCTCGCCCTAAGCCTATCCCTTCCCCTGATGGGAGTCGCCCTCGCCGCACCTCAAGCCAACGCCTTTAGCATTGCCGGACATCTAGACGGTGAGCAAGCCTTCAAAGACTTGGGCGTGGAAACTCCCTGGGCCGCTGAGAGCCGAATTGGCATCGAAGGGGCTGGCGACTACGAAATCGACATTCACAACTCCGACTTTAGTGATGTCACCCATCAGCAGTTTAGTTGGGTCAATGGACAAGCCTATGACTTCTCCTTGAGTTTTGATGGTAGTGAACTAATTTATAACGTCGCCGGTGTCACCGTTAGCAAAACCGTGACCCAAAGCAACTTTTCTGACCTGCTAATTCGCACCACAGCTCGTCAGACTGGCAACAGTGCAGAAGTCAGAAACCTGTTCCTCAATGGGGTTGAGATTAGCCAAACCTCCTTCTTCCAATGTCAGGACGCGAGTGGTTGTGACTTCTGGAACTCCTCCCAGTATCTCCATATCAGCGATGTCTCGGGTCCTTTCACCTTAACCGGAACCTCCATCTTCTCTTGGGAAGGCAAACGCCCCACCCGTTCCAACCTTGCCTATCAAATCAAACTTGTGGAAGGGGGCGACTCCCAGCCGGTTCCCGAACCCGCCTCACTTCTGGGTTTGGGTCTAATCGTAGCTGGTGCTAGTCAACTCAAACGTCGTCGTTCTCGCTAAGAATAGCGCCGACCACATTCAAATTCTCTCTTCGTTGTCTTGTCCCCCTACTTTTACCAGTGGGGGGTTTTTTCCGCTCATCCGACAGTCAACCCCGGTAATCCGGCCCACAATAGGGAACAGGTCTCGTTGAACTCAACCCCTATGAAACAACGGATATTAGCTTGGCGGCCCGTGATTCTGGCCCTGGCCTGTAGTCTTCTTCTAACCGCCTGTCAAATCACCCCATCACCGGCAGACGGTCTCCTCACCCTAACCCTGTGGCATGGAATTAATCCCCCTTCCAACCGGGATGTGTTTGATGAATTAGTCGCAGAATTTAACGCCGAACAGTCAGATTTTCAAATTGAGGCCCTCTATGTGGGCCAGCCGGATCAACAACTGCCGAAAATCTTCACCGCTGTCGTCGGCGGTGTTCCCCCGGATTTACTCTGGTTTACCCCCATGATTACCGGGCAACTGGTAAAGTTAGGGGCGATTCGTCCCCTAGAAGACTGGTTTGAGGCGTCTCCACACCCACAAGACCTCGATCCAGCCTTATTGAGTGGTATGACCCTCAATGACCAAATTTGGTCGATTCCCATGGCCACCAATAACTTAGGCCTCTTTTACCGTCCCAGTCTTTTCCAGGACGCGGGGATTGAGACCCTACCACAAACCTGGGAGGAGTTGCGAGAGGTGGCCCGAACCCTGACCGTTGACGAGAATGGCAATGGCCGGCCCGATCGCCATGGAATCTTGCTCTCCCTAGGAACTGGAGAATGGACCGTCTTTACCTGGTTAGGATTTCTCCATAGCATGGGAGGCGAGTTAATTGAAGATGGCGTTCCCAACCTAGTCACCCCAGAGGCGATCGCCGCCTTACAATTTTGGGCCGATCTCGTAGCCGACGGGTCCGTGAAACTCTCCCAACCGGGACGAGGCTATGAACTCAACGACTATATCGCCGGCCGTGTGGCCATGCAGTTAACCGGTCCTTGGACTCTGGAAGAATTGGAAAGCTTGGACATTGACTATGATGCCATGCCGATTCCCGCCGCCGAGCAACAGGCCACCGTCTTAGGAGGAGAACAACTATTTGTCATGAAAACTCGCCCCGAACGGGAACAGGCAGCGTTAAAATTTCTGGAGTTTGTATTGAGCGATCGCTTTCAGACCCAATGGGCCCTGGGGACGGGATATCTCCCGGTGACCCGAACGGCCCGCGAGAGTGAGGCCTATCAAACCTACCTCCGCGATCGCCCCATCCTAACTGTCTTTCTTGAGCAAATGTCAGGAGCGCATTCTCGTCCCATCCTTGCCAACTACGCTCGTCTGTCCGACAGTCTCGGTCGGGCGATCGAACAAACCTTACTCGGTTCAGACCCCGCAACGGCCCTAGAAACGGCCCAACGGCGAATTGACCGGATTTGGCAACCCTAATTCAGAAAAGGTGAAGACAGCCCCTACTTAGGCTTTCAGATGTCGTCACCCCTCTCCTCAACCTCTCTTATTTCGGCAGACATATTATGTCCCACCTCCTTCAATCCGTTCTCAACAGCAACAACAAACTGGATCTGCGCCAGTTTTTCGGTGAACTGCGCCTCAAGGAGCAACGCTACCTACTCCGCAACGACATCGAGCGCGCCTTTAGCGACTACTGTAAACAACATCAAAAATCCCAAGAGTTCCAACATCACTCTCCCCTCGGTCAACTGATTGACTACACCCAGGAACTCATCGTCGATGGGGAAAGCATTTGTGCCATCATCCGCCCCAAAATTGCCGACCAAGAGGTCTACCGCATCCATGAAGACCTCAGCTATGATGCCATCACCGTTCAAGACCTTCTCGATACCCGCGATCGCTTTGTCGGCCATTACCGTCCCCAAGATGGCGATGTCTTCGAGATTGACTTTGAACCCTTCTATGACTACTCCCCCAGTATCCGCGACCCCAAAAACATCGGCAAAGGGGTGGAATTTCTCAATCGCTATCTCTCCAGCAAACTCTTCCAAGACCCTCGGGAATGGCAAGAAACCCTCTTTCAATTCCTCAGCCTCCATTCCTACAACGGTCTCAAACTCCTGATCAACCCCCGCATCAAAACCTGGGAACAACTCTCAGACCGAGTCAAACAAGCCATCAGCTTCACCAGCCAACGTCCTGAAAGCGATCCCTACGATAGTTTCCGCTTTGACCTACAGGATCTCGGCTTTGAACCCGGCTGGGGGAACACCGCCGGCCGCGTCCGGGACACCCTCAACATCCTCGACGAACTCATCGATTCCCCCAATGACCAGGTCTTAGAAACCTTCGTCTCCCGCATTCCCATGATTTTCCGCATCGTCCTGGTGTCGGTGCATGGGTGGTTTGGCCAAGAGGGGGTTCTCGGTCGTCCCGATACCGGCGGCCAGGTCGTCTATGTCCTCGATCAGGCCCGCAGTCTAGAGAAACAACTGCAAGCGGAACTCCACGAAGCGGGACTGGATGTGTTGGGAGTTCATCCCAAAGTCATTGTCCTCACTCGCCTGATTCCCAACGCCGAAGGAACCCGCTGTAATGAGCGGTTAGAGAAAATTTGGGGAACCGATGATGCTTGGATTCTCCGGGTTCCCTTCCGGGAGTTTAACCCCAAGGTCACCCAAAACTGGATTTCTCGCTTTGAAATTTGGCCCTATCTGGAAACCTTCACCCTCGATGCGGAAACAGAACTCCTGGCAGAGTTTAAGGGTAGCCCCGATTTAATTGTCGGCAACTACTCCGATGGCAATATCGTGGCCTTTCTCCTCTCCCGTCGCCTCAAAGTCACCCAGTTCAATGTGGCTCATGCATTAGAGAAGTCGAAATATCTCTTTAGTAACCTCTATTGGCAGGAATTGGAAAACCAATATCACTTCTCCATTCAGTTTACCGCTGACCTGATTGCCATGAATGCTGCAAATTGCATCATTAGCAGCACCTATCAGGAGATTGTCGGCAAGCCGGATAGTGTGGGACAGTACGAGTCTTACCATTGTTTCTCCATGCCGGATCTCTATCATGTGGTCTCGGGGATTAACCTGTTTAGTCCTAAGTTTAATGTGGTGGCTCCTGGGGTCAATGAAGCGGTGTTCTTCCCCTACCTGCGACAAGAGGAGCGGGTTCCTAGCGATGTAGAACGGTTGGATAAACTCTTGTTTACCGATGAAGACCCCAGTCAGGTGTACGGAACCTTAGAGGACCCCAACAAACGCCCCCTGTTCTCCATGGCCCGTCTCGATCGCATCAAAAATCTCTCAGGATTAGTGGACTGTTTCGGTCAAAGTCCCGAATTACAAGAGCATTACAACCTGATTTTCATCGCCGGAAAACTCCGGGAAGACGAGTCAGACGATGCCGAAGAGATTGCCGAAATGCGGAAACTCTACGAATCCATTGAACGCTACAATCTGCACGGAAAATTCCGCTGGTTGGGAGTCCGTTTACCGAAAGTGGATTCGGGAGAAGTCTATCGCGTCATCGCCGATCGCCGTGGAGTCTTTGTCCAGCCGGCCCTCTTTGAAGCCTTCGGGTTAACGATTCTAGAAGCCATGATTTCCGGCTTACCCACCTTCGGCACTCAATTTGGCGGACCCCTAGAGATTATTCAGGACAAAATCAATGGCTTCTACATCAACCCAACGAATTTAGAGGAAATGGCGCAAAAATTGGTTGACTTTGCCACCAAGTGCCAGCAAAACCCCGATTATTGGCTTGAGATTTCTCAAAAGGGCATGGACCGAGTCTACAGCACCTACACCTGGCAAATACACACTTCGCGTCTTTTGTCAATGGCAAAAACCTATGGATTCTGGAACTATTCCTCTCAAGAAAACCGGGAAGATATGTTGCGCTATCTCGAATCCCTGTTTTACCTCATCTACAAACCCCGCGCCCAAGCCATGTTAGCTGAACACATGGCCCGATAGCCCCATAACAAACTGGGGGCAACGCGCCCCCAGTCAGTCTCTATTCAGTGGTCCGTCCCTCCCATATCTCCCTACTGCCTGTTGCCCAGGGCGACCACAAGGGCACGCCCCTACGTCTTTTCTCTTGCCTCTTGCCTCTTGCCTCTTGCCTCTACTCCCCATTCCGATATTGCCAAGCCAAATCCAAGAGTTTGGTCCAGCGTTTCTCGGCTTGCTTGGGGGTGCAATTGAGGAGGCTCGAAATTTCACTATTGCTGCGACCTTGTTGTTTCAAGGCAATCAGTTTAACTTGTTCAGGGGTGATATTTTTGAGGAAGGCTTGCCATTGTCCAGGGGACATCCCGAGATTGCGATCGAGGTCAGCACCTAGCCATTGATGCACGAGCTTCCAGTTTCCGGCGCGGGAGAACTTCTCAACATGGTATTTAAACCGTTGTTGCAGATAATCCCGTTGACGAGCGGTTAAACCGAGAATTTCGTCAATTTCATGGGCCGGGATATCTTGGAGTTTCAGGGTGAGGTAGTCGATGCACTCCGGCTGACCTTGCTCTTTGAGATAGTTAACCAGGGCTTTGATGACGCGATCGCGCATCACCGACTCGGCGGGATCGATGGTCTCAGACACCATCTGTTCGCGCACTTGACGAGCAGCGGCGGACCGGCTGACGCTTTCGTCCTCTTCACTTTTACCGGATTCGACGGCTAACTCCATATCGATGGACGTTTCCGGGGGTTGGCCGTTGGCGAACCCTTGCGCTCTCAGAACAATCAACTGTTTAGAATTACGCCCGGGCAGGGAAATACGCCGTTTGGCATATTGTTCAGTGAAAGCCATGTATTCTGCCAGTTCAACACGGGTGCGGGGAGTGTAATCCTGAGGCACATCATGTTCTCGGCGGAAAGCCCGCAAGACTTCGATATAAAAGCCTTGTAGGAAATCCTCAATCAGGCTGTAACGACCTTGGAACCCCAGGCGGGCCCGACTCGGGGCAATATGGCGATAGACAATCACGCTGAGGTTGCTATGGAGTTCACTCCGTCCCCGTTTAGAGCCAAGTTCGTAGTAACCGGCTATTTTTTCAATCAATACTCCGGACAGATTTAGGATGCAAGAGCACCGTAGGATAGGAGTTCCGAGTAGTTGGGATGGGATTTAATTAAAGTCGGGTCTAAGTCAAAGCTGTCGATAAATAGGTCAAAAAGATGCTCATTGAGAGCCAAGCGTTTGAGAGAGGCGATGGAAAAACTCAAAGGTTCAGCACGAGTGTGGGTCGATTGTAAGGTGGCTTTGGCTAAATTGAGAGCCAGGAGACTGGCATTAACATGAGAGTCGAGGGCTTCAGCGGAGCGGGCCTCACAATCAGAGAAGCCCAGAAACTGACGAGCATCGCGAAAAATAAACTCAATTTGGAAACGAGCGGTGTAACAACGATAGAGATGGAGGGGGTCAAGGGTGACATCGGTGGAAAACAAGACCACGTAACTGCGTCGTCCATTCTGCTCTTTGAGCAAATAAGCCAAACGAACCGGTCGTCGAAAGTTAACTGACCAGACCACGGCTGTGTATAGAGAAACTCCTTCGTCTAAAGTGGCAACGAAAGTCAAACGACTCGGGTCAGTCAAATCAACCTTACCGTCATAGCGACGGGGGCGACCTCGTCCCCGATGAGGGCCGTCATAAAGAAACTTAAGATTAGCATCGCTGCGCAAGCGACCGATGGCCTCGAAGCCTAAGCCCACCACCCCATTGACCCACTTGGACTTGCTGTAAAAGCCATCCGCGACGACATAACGAATCCAGTCCGGGAAAAAGATGGTGCAGTAAGCCAGATGCCCGAGGTAGAAATCCAAGCGGCTCCTCGAAGCCACTTGGTCTTCGGTCGGGGTCTTCTCGGTTCTCAAGTCGGCTTCCGTTTGTTGGGCTGACAAGGTATAGCCCGTCTTCTGCTGCAAGTCAACAATAGCTACAACAGACCATTCGAGTCCTTTTTCGGCTCGTTGAGCTTTGCTGTTGTAAAACCAATCCAAGCCATGGGTGTGACGACCACTTTTCTCGTTGAAGGTGCAATCGACTACTACTATCTGTTCGCTGTCCTCGGGTCGTAGCTGTTCGATTAAGCGGCGGTTGAGACGTTCGAGTCCTAGACCCGCCTCGAAGTGTCGCCGATAAGTCCGCTCGTTTATCTGGCTGTAGCGGCTGAGATTCGTATAGTTGACTCGACCACAGACGACAAAGAGAGTGGTCATCAGGGTCATCAAAAATTTCTGCTGGGGTTTGCTAAATGTTTCCACCAGACCCGCTACAATGCTCTTGAGGCTATCCATCTGTGCAGCTTTGTTAGATTTACCACCTGCACTTTAGACGATGGATAGCTTTTCTCCAACTCGGCGAACCCACACCGCCGCTCTCTGGCGTCTCTGCCAACGACCTCCGCTCCCCCCCTCGGTAACTCGCTTTCTTTTCCCAACTCGACTTGTTGCACGAGACGGCACCTCCCCGGAATCCTTTGCCAGATACCGGTGACAGGCGTTTGTCTTACTGACTCAACTCAATAACGCCCAAAAAACTGTCCGGAGTATTGTCAATACGATGTTGGGCTAGGTTCAGTTGCCATTTTTTAACTTCCCCCGAGCGTTGAATGCGATCGCTCTTTTGACAAATTCGTTCCACTTCTCGGGCAATTCTTTCCGCCACAGCTTTGGCACTACGAGAACGAGTCTCGATGGCTTCAGCTAGGCGTTGGTTTAACGTTTCCGTCAGGGGGTCTGCAACTGGACTGGGGGCTGGCCCCGATGACATCGGTTGGGGTTGAACTTGGCCGAGGTCATGGTGGAAAGAGGTTTGAAGTTTAATGGTCATGATGGTAGGTGGCAGGTAGCGCACTGGGTAAACGATGAACAGATGGTGAACCCTCTAGGTGCTTCCCGAGGGAAGTTTCCTTGGGTGCCTTGCTGTCCACACTTCAACTGTAGAGAGCCTTTGAGCCAACGTCGCCCGAGTTAATGCCACTCTTTCAACCTCGCGATCGCACCGCAACCAGTTGCCCAACTGCCCTGATTTTCTCGGGAGTACGGAATGCCGAACAAACCCCCCGAACTCAAACGGAGTCTGCTGTTGGGGGTCGCGATCGCTCCCTATCCTTCCTGAAACGATCCTAGGACAGTTGCCAGAGCGATCGCCCCCTCCCAGATCAGCCTGAGAATTGGCACAAGAATTGGCACAATCCCAGACCCAGAAAATCGGCCCTACACCGAACCTATTGCCGAGGTGACCACTGGACTAAATCCAGGCGGCGGCAGCTTCCCAATTCAAGCCCCGGCGGACGATTTCAGGATAGTTGGCATCGGTTAAATCCAAAATGGTGGACATCTCATACCCCGGTTCACTGCCGTCATCGATAATCAGGTCGACCAATTTCTCCCAGCGATCGAATAACTCAGCTTTGTCCAGGGTTTGCCCAACCTCTAAGGTGGGAATCGGCGTACTATACTCTTTATCGAGTAAATAGGCCGAGGTGGAGACAATCGGAACTTGCAAGGCATCCAGGAGGGCAAGACAGACGGGGCGATCGGGAACCCGAATCCCCGTGGTTTTGCGTTTGGGGGACATCACCAGTTTGGGAACCTGTTTCGTCGCCGGCAACAGAAAGGTAAACGTTCCGGGAATCAGACGCTTCATAATTCGGTAGGCCGGATCAGACACTTGGGCATAACTCGCGATGTTGGACAGGGAAGGACAGAGAAAGGTTAAAGGCTTGTCGTTGGAGAGTTGTTTGATTTGACGAACTCGTTGAACCGCAGACTTGACGTGAATCCCACAGCCAATGGCATAGACCGTATCGGTGGGGTATAACATCACAGCCCCTTGATCGAGGGCGTCCCTAATTTCCTCTATTCGCCGAGGTTGTGGGGTGTCCGGATGAACTTCGTAAATGGTTGCCATAAAGGTCAGATGGAATTCAAGAGAGCAGATGCCGGCTGCATGAAACAGCCCTGCCACCCTATAATTGCATTGGATTTGCTATCACCACAGGGTTTAGGGGCAACAGAGCCAAGACATGAGCAGTCGCATCGCCTATTTTGATTGTCCAACGGGAATCGCCGGGGATATGTGCTTGGGGGCCCTCCTCGATGCTGGGGTTCCCTTAGAGTACCTAGAACAGCAACTGGGGGGTTTAGGGTTAGGAGGCGCGTTTCGTTTGCGGCCGGAACGAGTCCAACGTCAGGGCCAAGATGGCCTAAAACTCCATGTCGAGTTAGCCGGTGTCGCCGAAGAACCGCCCACCGTTGAGGGCCATCACCATCATCACGACACTCGCCACCTGCCGGAGATTGAAACGCTGATTCAGGGCGCGAATTTGAGCCAGCGTGCCCGGGACTGGAGTTTGCAGGTGTTTCGACGTTTAGCGGATGCGGAAGGCTCTGTTCACGGCATTAGCCCCGATCGCGTGCATTTTCATGAGGTGGGGGCCGTGGATGCCATTGTCGATATTGTGGGCACCTGTGTTGGCTTGGACTGGCTCGGGGTTGACCGCATTCTCTGTTCTGCTTTACCCAGTGGCGGGGGAACGGTAAAAGCGGCCCATGGACAACTGCCGGTTCCCGTTCCAGCGGTGTTGAAGTTGTTTCAGATGCGCGGGGTGATGCTGTACGACAATGGCATCCGTCGGGAGTTGGTGACCCCCACTGGGGCCGCGTTAATGGTCACTCTGGCAGAATCGTTTGGCCAGGCCCCAGCCATGCAGCTACAACAAACTGGTTTGGGGGCAGGAACTCAAGATTTGGCGATTCCCAATCTTCTACGGCTCTGGGTGGGGGAAACGGAGGAGTCTCCCTGGGGGAGCGATCGCGTCTGTGTGTTGCAAACTCAGTTAGATGACATTCCCCCCCAAGCCATTGGCTACACCTGCGATCGCCTCTTTGAGATGGGGGCGTTGGATGTCTTCACGCAAGGGATTCAGATGAAGAAATCCCGCCCCGGCATTCTCCTGACGGTGATTTGCCCCCCCGAAAAACAACGCACCTGTGAAACGGTCATCTTCCAAGAAACCACCACCCTCGGTATTCGCCAAACCCTGCAACCGCGATCGCTGCTTAAACGTCATATCGAGACGGTTGAACTCGACGGCCAACCCGTCCGCCTGAAAATCGCTAGCGATGCAACCGGGGCCAGGTTCAATGTCCAGCCCGAATATGAGGATATCGCCGCGATCGCCCGCCAACAAAAACGCCCCTGGTATCAAGTCCACCAGCAGGCCCTACAGACGTGGCACAACCATCAAGCCTGACCTTAGCTCTCTCGCTGATGATAACTCGACAATGAAAACAATTATCATTTAAGATAGTCACCAGCCGCCCCAGCGTTAGGATTTATGGTCAACACCTCCATGCTAAACACCGTTCCCGTTACTGTTCTGACTGGGTATCTGGGAGCTGGAAAAACCACACTTCTCAACCGCATCCTCACCCATGAACATGGCAAAAAAGTTGCGGTCATCGTCAACGAGTTTGGTGAAGTTGGTATCGATAACCAATTGGTGATTGATGCTGATGAAGAAATCTTCGAGATGAACAACGGCTGTATCTGTTGCACCGTAAGGGGTGACCTGATTCGCATTATTGGTAACCTGATGCGGCGGCGAGATAAATTTGACCATTTGGTGATTGAAACCACGGGCTTAGCAGACCCAGCCCCGGTGATTCAGACCTTCTTCGTCGATGACGAGATGCAGGAGCAACTGAACCTCGATGCAGTGGTGACGGTGGTGGATGCCAAACATATTCATGATCATTGGGATGCCGACGAAGCCCAAGAGCAAATCGCCTTTGCCGATGTCATCCTCCTCAACAAGACGGATTTAGTCAGCGAGGCTGAATTAAAGGACTTAGAAGACCGCATCCGCTCGATGAACATCATGGCCAAGGTCTATCGCACCCAAGATGCTGCCGTGGAAATGCAGCAAATTCTGGGGGTGAAGGCGTTTGACCTCAATCGGGCCCTAGAGGTCGATCCCAAGTTCCTGGAAGAAGACGCTCACGACCATGATGAGACGGTAGGATCGATTGCTCTAGTGGAAGCGGGGGCGATCGATGGGGAAAAACTCAATGCTTGGCTGAGTGAGTTGTTACAAACCCAGGGGCCGAATATCTTCCGCATGAAAGGTATTTTGAATTTAGATGGGGAAGACGAGCGGTTCGTCTTTCAGGGGGTGCATATGCTCTTTGACGGTTCACCCGATCGCCCCTGGAAGCCTGGAGAAGAGCGCAAAAATGAACTGGTCTTCATCGGGCGCGATCTCGATGCTACTCAGCTCGCCGAGGCCTTTCGCTCATGTCTCGTCTAAACCAATATTCCCTAAAACAAGAGCGTCGGGGCCAGTTGCAGGAATATGGAACCGCCCTCGCTTGGACTCCCGACGGCCAGCGGCTGGCTATGGCTTCGGCGGCCGGCGAGATTGTGCTGATTGCCCTTGATGGGAGTCCCCAACAGGTGTTACAGGAAGCCGATGGGCAATCGATTGATGTCCTGGCTATCTCCCATGATGGACAATTTCTCGCTGCCGGAGGCCAAACGGGAACGCTCCTGATTTGGCGATTGGGGGAGTCTCCCGAGTTAGTCACCTGCTTGGACAATCCGAAAACTTGGCTGGAGCATCTGGCCTGGCATCCTCAGCGTAATGAATTAGCCATGGGGTTAGGCCCCTATGTGCAAGTCTGGGATGCTGAGGCGGCGGAGGTGGTGACTACCCTGATGTTTGAATCCTCCTCGGTGTTGGATTTAGCCTGGCATCCTGACGGGACTCACTTAGCGGCGGGGGGTCATCAGGGGATTAAAGTCTGGACTAGCCAGGATTGGGATGAAGACCCTCAACTCTATGAAATTCCGGCAGCGAGTGTCTGTCTGGCTTGGTCAGGTAATGGGGAATACCTGGCATCCGGGAATATGGATCGCACCCTGGTAGTTTGGGCCCAGGGCAATCCCTATCCTTGGCGAATGCAAGGCTTCCCGGCTAAGGTGCGTCAGTTAGCCTGGTCTGAGTTTTGGTTGGGGGAAGCACCTCTGTTGGCTGCCAGCAGTCGTGAGGGGATTGTCATCTGGGACAAATATCAGGATGATGACCAGGGTTGGAATCCCCAACTGTTGGAGTTGCACAAGGGTCCGGTGAGGGCGATCGCCTTTCAGCCTCAAACTCAACTTTTAGCCTCGGCTTCTGAAGATGGTTCGATTTGTCTATGGGAAGATGCAGCGGAGGTGGTGCAACTCCTGGATGGGGCGGAGGCTGGGTTTTCGGCGTTGGCTTGGAACCCCGGTGGAACAGCGTTAGCTGCCCTGGGGGAAGCCGGAGACTGGCTCGTTTGGACTCAGGGCGAGGGCCGGAAAGGATTTCTTAAGGATATTTTTGGGAATTAATCAAGATGTTGGGCCAGCTTTACAGTTTGGTCTGCAATAATAATGATTATCATTTGCAAATTTTCCGGTTGTCACACACTTAATACAGATCTCAATCATGAAGAGTTTTCTTCCCTTACAACAGCTGATGGGCGTATCCCGCCGAGCCGCTCGTCCCCTCTGTGCGATCGCCGCCTCGGTGACGCTCGTGGGGCTGGGGGGCTGTGCGGCAGAGTCAGAAGACCCGACCCAAGCCGCTTTGGGCGACGGGGAGACTGAAGAATTACGGGTCATGACCACCTTTATGCCCATCACTCAGTTTACGAAAGCCGTGGCGGGCGATCGCGCTGACGTGGTGCAACTGTTACCCCTTGGGGTCGATCCTCACGACTATCAAGCCCGGCCCGCCGAAGTACAAGCCTTGGGCGAAGCCGATGTGTTGGTGAAAAATGGTCTGGAAATGGAATTCTTCCTGGACAGCCTCATTGCGAACGCCGAAAACCCAGATTTACTGATTATTGACACCAGTGAAGGGGTCGCCCTTCTCTCCAATGAGGAAACTGGGGGTCATCATCACCATCATGACCATGACCATGACCATGGCCACGACCACGACCACGACCATGGCCATAGCCACGACCATGACCATGACCATGACCATGACCATGGCCATAGCCACGACCACGACCATGACCATGACCATGACCATGGCCATAGCCATGACCATGGCGATGGACATCATCATCACCATCATGGAGAATATAACCCTCACATCTGGCTCGATCCCCAACGAGCTATCCAACAGGTGGAAAATATCCGTGACGGCTTAATCTCCGCTGACCCAGATGGGGAACCGGAGTACACCGCCAACGCCGCCGCCTTTATTGATCAATTGCGGGATCTTGATGAAGAAATCAGTGACGCCTTAGCCCCCTTCGCGGGAGGGACGTTTGTCGTCTTTCATGACTTTGCCCCCTACTTTGCTGAGCGCTACAATTTGGAAACTGATTTCCTCGTGGACGTGCCGGCCTCCAACCCGTCTCCGGGAGATGTCCAACGAATTGCGGACCAAGTGGCTCAAACCAACCTCAAGACTCTCTTAGCTGAACCCCAAGCAGGAGAAGATACCTTTGCGGCGTTAGCCGGAGATTTAGGCGTCAACGTTAGCATTTTTAGCCCCATGGAGATTGCCACCCGTCCCGAAGATTTGCAACCGGACGCCTACCTAAGGATGATGCGGCAGAACCTGGCAAATCTCAAAGAGGCGTTTGGTGCTTCTGCTCAATCTTGGTGGTATCTTGAAGTCCCAGAACTTGCTGTAGCAAGTCATTAAGGATGTCTCCAAGTCCTAGGGCATAACCGATAACAACGGAGGGAAAACTTGAGTGACCTTGTAATGACCGTTAATAACCTAACGGTGTATCGTGAACACTATTTGGCGGTGCGGGACGTCTCATTTTCTCTTGAGGCGGGAACCGATACAGCCATTGTCGGACCAAATGGTGCTGGCAAAAGTACCCTAGTTCAGGCCCTTTTGGGAATTTTGCCTCGTAAGGCGGGGGAGATTTTCATCTTAGGGCAACCCTTAAGCCGTCGGGGTCGTCTTCCCTCCGTTGTCCGGGAGCAAATTGCCTATCTTCCCCAAAATTTTCTCTTTGATCGCCGGATTCCGATCACCGTCGAGGAGTTAGTGGAGTTAGGTTGGGAGTCCCCGGGAATCCGTTTGCCTTGGCTGGGGGGACGACAACGATTTCAGCAAGTCCGTCAAGCCTTAGCGCGGGTGGATGGGGCCCATTTGCGATCGCACTCCATTAGCAGCCTCTCCGGTGGAGAAATGAAGCGGGTTCTCTTGGCCTACTGTTTGGTACGTCCCCGCAGTCTCTTAATTTTAGATGAAGCACCGGCGGGGTTAGATATTCAAAGTGAGTCAGAGTTTTATCAGCTTCTGTATCAGTTGAAACAAGAACAAGGTTGGGCAATTTTGCAAGTTTCCCATGACTTGGAAATGGTACGCCGACATTGCGATCGCGTCCTTTGTTTGAATCGAACCTTGCGCTGTGAAGGGATTCCTGAAGTCGCATTATCTCCAGAAAACCTGGTGGCAGCCTATGGGAGCGATCGCACCCCCTATCATCATTCTCATTACTAAGTCGTCTTCCTATGTCTTTGACTGCTGAACTGGCTCGTGTCGGTGATTTATTTCAACTTCCCTTCATGCAACGGGCATTGATGGGCGGAGTTCTGACAGGGATGACTGGGGGACTCCTCGGAAGTTTTGCTGTCCTGCGACAACTCTCTTTTTTTAGTGATACCTTGGGACATTCGGCGCTTTTGGGCATTAGTCTAGGTGTCTTATTCGGGCTTAATCCTACCGTTGTCTTGCTGCCCTTTGCCGTTATCTTTGCCCTGGGAGTCTCTTATCTATTAGAAAAAACTAAACTTTGGACAGATGCTTTATTAAATATTGTCTATTCTGCATCCTTGGCGATCGCCATCATTCTTCTGAGTTTTGTTGGTCGATATACCGGGGGTTTAAATAATCTTTTATTTGGGGACATTTTAGGAGTGCGTCCAGGAGATTTAGTCTTTAGTGCCCTTCTCCTCGTGGCTTGTATTTTGTTCGTGGGGTTGACCCTCCGAACTCAAATGCTGGTCACCCTCCATGAAGAATTAGCCATCGCTCGGGGAATTTCTGTCGCCCGACATCGGATGGTATTCACCACCTTGTTAGCCTTAGTGGTGGGAATTTCCATCAAGGCGATCGGTGTTTTACTCATTAGCGCCTTTGTGGTGATCCCCGCTTGTACTGCCCAGCTTCTCACCGGAAACTTCAGCCGCTATATTATCATCTCAACAATTATTGGTGCCTTGAGTGCCGTCGGAGGAATGCTCATTTCCGCCTTTTGGGATTTGCCCTCGGGTCCGAGCATTGTCGTCACACAGCTGAGCTTATTTTTGATGGCGACTTCCGTTCCTTTGGCACGGCGAGTTGTCGCGTAGAATCGAAAAAATGGTATACAATCATTCAATTTTTCCTAAACTTTCCTGATGTTGAGGGCCATACGTAATCTGGTCAGATTGATAATTAGGGGGTTCCATGTGAATCGTCAGGCGAATCGGGGCAAACCGCTCCTCTAATCGGGTCTCAATCTCCTCAGTAATTTGATGGGCCGTAGCCAAGTCTTCAGCAGCCACCACCACGTGCATCTCCACAAACAACTGGCGACCAATCAAACCACGGGAGGCGATCTTATGACAGTTGATGACTCCAGGAACCTCCATGACAAGGCTATAGATGGCTTCCGGGGCGATCGCCATCTCATCAATCAACCAGGGTAGATTCTCCCGTAACACCTGCCAACCGCTGTGAAACACCAACCCCGCCACCGGAACCGCTAGAATAATATCTAACTGGGGATACCCCAACCAAACCCCAATCAGCCCGAGCATGACCGTAATCGTAATCCAGACATCACTCATCGTATGGTGAGCATCGGCAATCAGGATCTTGCTGCCGATCCTCAATCCCACCCGTCGCTCATAATAGGTGACAAAGATATTCACCCCTAACACCAGCAGCATCAGCCATAGCACGAGGGGGGAGATGGTCACAGGATTTTCCTGATCCGACAGACGCTCGAACACCCCCCTAACAATCTCGAAAAACGCCGCCCCAAGAAATGCCGCGATTCCCAGGGCCCCTATGGCCTCAAACTTTTGATGTCCATAGGGATGTTCCCGATCGGGGTCCGGGGAGGATAACCGACTCGTCACTAACCCGAGAACGTTACTGGCCCCATCCGTCATACTGTGGAGCGCATCAGCTACCAAACTCAGAGACCCCGTCCACCAGCCTAAACTCGCCTTAACGGCGACCACCAACAGGTTTAACCCGAGGGTGACCAGTAAAACACGCTGGACTTGGGGGCGATGATCAACAACCATAGTCTTACAGCTCCAAAATCAAGAAAAGTTCATGAAACGTAACGGTTTGAGCCGGCTAAATTAGGAGACATCACCAATTCTACGCAAACTCAGTTGAATCGGCTAACTTAGAAAAGAAGCGCTTTAAGATGACCCATAGCATGAAAACTTCAAATCCACGTAAACCCTCTTCTCTGGCTGCACGAAGCCTCAAAGTCGTTGGTATCTTATTGATCCTATCGTCTTTCCTCGACATCCTAATTATCCCAGCCCCCTATCAACCCTTAGATCTGCCTTGGCGACTTCAGTTTGCCTCAACCGTGGTTGATCGCGGCGTCATCCCGATGATTGGGATTGCCCTCGCCTTTGCCGGCTACTGGATGGATACGGCTGGTGCTGCCACTGCCCTACCCCGTAAAAAATGGCAAGACCTGCGCTTTTGGGGTCTGATTCTTTCCAGTGTCCTCGGGGTTGTTTTCCTGTTGGTGAGTGCCATTCATTTCAATGATGTACGAATGCAAAGTACAAGTCGCTTACAAGACATTCAACAACAGGCGCGTCAAGCAGAAACTGAGTTAAACATTCAGTTGGGGAGTGAAGAGTTTCAGCAGCAAGTGACTCAGCAGCGGACTCAACTGCAAACTCAACTCAGAGGCCTGTTGGATAATCCTGAGCAGGTTGACCAACTCCTGCAAAGTGAGCAAACCCCGGAACAACTGCGGCAATTACTGGAGGCCTCCCTGGAAAATCCAGAGGAGATTGACCGCTTTTTAGACGAACAGGCCTCACAACTTCCGGAACAACTCGGTGGACAAATCCGTGAGCGGGAGTTAGAACTTGAACGGCAGACACGTCTTGCCGCTTGGAAATCAGCCTTCCGAATTGGCACTAGCAGTTTGCTACTGGCGATCGGCTACATCTTAATTGGCTGGACGGGTCTTAAAGGTATGATGCGTCCTCGTCGAGCCCCCCGCCAAGCTCCTTCCGCGAACTAGCGTTTTGTAAGCTCATGTTGGGGTGAATCGGCTGAGCCCCCTGACGGTGTTCACCCTGAGAGCGATCGCCACGTCTCAGTTTAGAACACCGTTTCGCTGTCTTTTCACACTTGTTTTTTGTCCCCGAGTCTATGTTTTCCATCTACATCCTGACCTACAACGAAGAAATTGATATCGCTGAGTGTATTGAGTCCGCTCAAGGGTCGGACGATATTATCGTCGTCGATTCGTTGAGTCGCGATCGCACCGTTGAAATTGCCCGAAGCTATGGGGTTCGTGTTGAGCAACACGCATTTGAAAGTCACGGGAAACAGCGAACTTGGATGTTGCAGTCCATCCCAACTCAATATGAATGGGTTTACATCCTCGAAGCCGATGAGCGGATGACCCCTGAACTGTTTGCCGAATGTTTGGCAGCGACACAACAGGAAGAGTTCATTGGCTACTACGTGGCGGAACGAGTCATGTTTATGGAGCGTTGGATCCGCCGCAGTACCCAATACCCCCGGTATCAACTGCGCCTATTTCGCAAAGATAAGGTCTGGTTCGACGACTACGGACATACGGAACGAGAAGTCTGTGACGGCCAAACCTCGTTCTTACAGGAAACCTATCCCCACTACACCTGTGGCAAAGGGTTAAACCGTTGGATTGAAAAGCATAACCGCTATTCAACCGATGAAGCTAAAGAAACCCTGCGCCAACTCTCCTATGGAACCGTTCAATGGCGTCATCTCCTCTTCGGTGCAACTGAAGTGGAACGGCGACGGGCCCTGAAGGATCTGTCTCTGCGGCTTCCGTGTCGTCCCCTGATTCGCTTTCTCTATATGTATGTCGTGCTGCGAGGCTTCCTAGATGGACAAGCTGGCTTCGCCTGGTGTACCTTGCAAGCCTTCTATGAGTATTTAATTTTGTTGAAAGTTCGTGAGTTGAAACAACAAGGCTATGTTCCCCCTGCCCCCAGCCAGACGGAGTCCCCTCAGTCCCACACTTCCGATAAGGAGTCCTCAGCCCTAAAAACACCGTTTTAGGCGATCGCCCCCTTAGCCGCGATCCGATGGATGTTACCCTTGAAACAGGGAGATCTGTGATCCCCAACATCTAATCGCGATCATCGCGATACCAGTAGCCGTTCCTGCCCTCCCTTTGCAACAATTCTTCACATCTTCTAAGATAAAGACATCACCGGGAAGGGTGACTCATGTCCCGAACTCGGGCTTATGCCCTTAGAAGGGGTCAGGTCGGTCAATTCAGTTATCGCTCTTTTGGATGAGAGTAAGGTATCCGTGCTGCAACGTTTACGGCAAGATTTAAAAAACGATTTAATCGCGGGATTGCTGGTCATCATTCCGTTGGCCACAACCATTTGGATTTCTCTAGTCATTGCCAATTGGACGATTGACTTTTTGACCAGTATTCCCAAGCAAATCAACCCTTTTGATGGTCTTGACCCAATTTTGGTCAATTTCTTAAATCTCCTAGTTGGGTTAACTGTGCCTCTACTGGGAATTCTTTTAATTGGTTTGATGGCCCGGAACATTGTCGGGCGCTGGCTGCTAGATTTTGGAGAAAATTTAGTTCAAGCAATTCCCTTAGCGGGTTCTGTTTATAAGACGTTAAAACAGCTCTTACAGACACTTCTACAAGACTCAAACAGTAAATTTCGCCGCGTTGTTTTGATTGAATATCCCCGTCAAGGGGTCTGGACTCTGGGATTTGTCACCGGGAGTGTCAGTCATCAGATTAAGGCTCATATGACCGAGTCGATGTTGAGTGTTTTCATCCCTACCACACCCAACCCGACCTCAGGATGGTACGCTATTATTCCGGAACAAGAAGCCATTAACGTCAATTTGTCGATTGAGGATGCTTTCAAAATCCTAATTTCCGGTGGTATTGTGTCCCCCAGTCCTCCCAAAGAATTAGCCGAATCCCAACGCCCCACCCTAGAACAACTCCTCTCCCGCCGCAAAAACAAGACCGAAATGGACTCTCCCCTCCCCGTGGTTGAAGAGGACGCAGAAACGGTAGAAGGATAAGAGGGGAACCCACCCCAACCCCTCCCAGGAGGGGAACCCACCCCAACCCCTCCCAGGAGGGGAACCCACCCCAACCCCTCCCAGGAGGGGAACCCACCCCAACCCCTCCCAGGAGGGGAAGAACTGCCTTCCCCCTACTGCCTACTGCCTACTGCCTACTGCCTTCTTCCCCCCTTTTGTCTTCCTCCCCCCGTTCCCTAGTCCCAAGCGATTATGCAAGCTCGTAGCATCTCCCGTGAATTGGCCTTACTGAGCCTAAGCCAACTTCCCAAACGCTCCAGTAAACTAAGTCAACAACAACTTGGTGACTTCATTGTGGCAGCCGTTCGTGCCATGACCTTGGAGGTTCATGAATCCCTCGAAACCGCTGCCGCAGAACTCAAGCGGGGGTACGATCGCCTCATGGAGCAAGAGTTACGGGACAGTGATATCACAAGCTCCAAAGCCAGTTTGACGGAAGCGATGGAGTTAACCCGTCATGCCATCGATCGCTTGGGGATGGCGATCGAATTGCCGGAGTTTGTCCAACTAGCTAACCAGGCACAAGTGCAGGAGTATGCCTTAGAACTGTTGTTGCAAGTCACACAGCATCGTCAGGAAATTGACCAATTTCTCGATCGCACCATTGTCGACTGGCAACTCCAACGCCTCCCCTATGTCGAACAGAACATTTTGCGCTTAGCTACCGCCGAACTCTGCTACATGGGAATCCCCGATCAAATTGCCATTAACGAGGCGATAGAACTGACAAAACGCTACAGTAGTGAGAAGTCCCATCGCTTTGTTAATGGGGTCTTGCGTCGCCTTGTGGAACTGCGCGATCGCCCTGAAGACTCCTCAGCTGAGAGCGCAGCCGATGCGATCGCCTCAGACAAGCCGTTCAATTTATAGTCCAAGATTTCAACTCGTCTAGTTTCAACACGCGCATTATGGTTTTTAACTGGTTCCGTCGTAAATTCGATCGCAGCGGCAGTCAAGAGGAAGAGGAGCAAACCTCTGCTAATCAGGACGCCGCCACGGTTGAGGACGAGGAGACGGCAGAGGAAGAAGCCACCGAATCGGACAGCTCACCAGAGGCCTCTCCCCAAGAAGACTATCTGGCTTGGGCCAAAGCTGCCTATCAAAATATCCAACAGCAACAAGGGACAACCATCACCACAGATGCACCCGAGCTGGAATCTCAGGTGCAACCCGAACCCGAGCCTGTCGCAGAAACTCCCGTTGAGCCCGAACCCGAGCCGGAGCCAGTAACGGAAACTCCCGTTGAGCCCGAACCCGAACCGGAGCCGGAGCCAGTAGCGGAAACTCCCGTTGAGCCCGAACCCGAACCCAAACCTGAACCGGTAGCGGAAACTCCCGTTGAACCGGAGCCGGAACCGCAACCGGAACCTGTCGCAGAAACTCCCGTTGAGCCAGAACCGGAGCCGGAACCCGAGCCGGAACCTCAAACCGAGACGGTTCCAGCTTGGATGAAAGCTAGTGAAGAGCGTCAAGAACGACTAGAGCGATTAAAAGCCGAAGCGGTCGAAACTCCCGTTGAGCCAGAACCCGAACCGGAACCTGAGCCAGCCCTTAGTTTTGACGAGAATTTCGTCTGGTCAGCTGAAGTATTAGCCGCTCAGGGCCGCAAACCTGAGGATATCTCCATTGAAGAGATCACCTGGCTCAAGAAACTACGTCAGGGCCTCGGAAAAACCCGTCTGGGACTCATTAACCAGTTAAAAGCCATTGTCGGTCAGGGTCCATTAAACAAAGACGCCGTTTTTGAAATTGAAGCCTTATTGCTGCAAGCCGATGTGGGTATTGAGGCAACAGATTTTGTCATCGAAACCCTACAACAAAAACTGCGAGATGAGACCCTTCCTCCCGAGGAGGCGATCGCCTATCTCAAGCAAATCCTGCGCGACTTACTCGATAAACCCTACGAGAACGGTTACAAACCCGATTTCATCCCCGAGAAGGATCAGTTCAATATCTGGCTGATGACCGGGGTGAATGGAGCCGGTAAAACCACCACCATCGGCAAACTGGCCCATCTCGCGCAAAAATCCGACTATCGCTGTCTGATTGCAGCAGCAGACACCTTCCGGGCCGCCGCCGTGGAGCAGGTGAAAATCTGGGGACAACGCAGTAATACAGATGTGATTGCCAATCCCGGCAAAAATACCGACCCAGCGGCCGTGGTGTTTGATGCGATCACCGCTGCAACAGCGCGTAATACAGAACTCCTCCTAGTGGATACCGCCGGCCGGTTACAGAATAAGAAGAACTTGATGGAGGAATTAAGCAAAATCCGTCGCATCATCGATAAAAAAGCCCCAAATGCCCAAATTGAGTCTCTCTTAGTCCTGGATGCCACCTTAGGACAAAATGGCCTCCGTCAAGCGGAGGTGTTCGCAGAAGCCGCTCAACTCAGTGGTGTGGTCTTGACAAAACTCGATGGAAGTGCTAAGGGCGGCGTCGCTCTGGCAGTCGTCAAACAGTTAGGTCTCCCCATCCGCTTTATCGGGGCTGGAGAAGGAATTGAAGATTTGCGCCCCTTCTCTAGCTATGAGTTTGTCGAGGCATTATTGAATGGTTGAGCCTATTGTCTATTGCCTTCTTTCCCCTATCACCTCTTGCCAAACTCTAGGATGAAGCTGGCCTAGAGCATGATCGCTGTCGACCTCAATCAGCTCAACCCAGGAGCGAGTTTTGGCATAGTCGCGGCTGGACTGGATGGGGATAACTTCATCCTGACGGCCGTGGATGATGGTGGTGGGGACGGGACGGGTGAGACGGTGTGGCAGCCAGGTTCGTGCATCCTCGACGAAGTGATACCTTAGGGGGAGCGATCGCCCCTGGCCATAATGGTAAATCAGGCGATCGCCCAACCGTCGCCACTCCTCCAACTCCCCCGCCGTGAGCCAACAATCAGGAAATCCGAAGGCGGGAGCTAGCAAGACCAATCGTTCCACCATTAAGCTCTCTTGAGCCACCCAGGCCGCCGTTAGGCCGCCCAAACTAGAGCCAATGAGGACAACCCTCTCCTCCTGAGCAATCCGGGCTGAAACCTGGCGAATTTGGCGGCTGACAGTGAGATGGGAAAAACCACCGTCATTGAAATCGATCCGATGCAACGTTTGTCCCCGTTCCTGGAGGAAAGCCCCCAGCAGTTGGGCTTTGCGAGACTTGGGACCGGAGGCCAAGCCATGGAGATAAAACCATTGGAGCATCAATTACACCTGAGGCTAGGGAAATCGTTGCTGTGCAATTCCAGCTTAGGACTTAACTTCATCGAAATATTTTTGTTAGAATTGTCCCACAACGGGGTCAGCTTTCTAGGCCTCCGTCCCGCGTCAGTTCTACCCACGCTGAGGTCCTAAGTTCGCCATTTAACTCGACTTAGCCCCACCTTCCCATAAAAGACCATTTGAGGGTTTTGACATTGGTGTATCCCCCCAAAGGCGAGAAAATTGAACTTGACCGCGAGTATCCCTGTCCCTGTCGCCGTCCGGGTCATTTGAAACCCATCACCCTGACTGAGGCCTTGGGGTGCGATCGCTGTCAGCAGATTTTTGTGGTAAATGAGAGTGGAACCTCCATTGAACAACTCTCAACTCATTATCCCTACAAACAGGCGTGGCGTTGGACGGGAACCCACTGGAAACGAGCCAGGTCGGGGATGAAAGAGATTTACTTCCCCCTCGCTGTTGGTGTGGTCCTGGTCTTGGCCATCGTTTGGCTTCCCATTGCTTTACAACTGTCCGTTGGGACAAGTACCGTCCCCTGGATTATTTTAGTGGTACTCTTAGCAATCAATACTCCGGACAGATTTAGGATGCAAGAGCACCGTAGGATAGGAGTTCCGAGTAGTTGGGATGGGATTTAATTAAAGTCGGGTCTAAGTCAAAGCTGTCGATAAATAGGTCAAAAAGATGCTCATTGAGAGCCAAGCGTTTGAGAGAGGCGATGGAAAAACTCAAAGGTTCAGCACGAGTGTGGGTCGATTGTAAGGTGGCTTTGGCTAAATTGAGAGCCAGGAGACTGGCATTAACATGAGAGTCGAGGGCTTCAGCGGAGCGGGCCTCACAATCAGAGAAGCCCAGAAACTGACGAGCATCGCGAAAAATAAACTCAATTTGGAAACGAGCGGTGTAACAACGATAGAGATGGAGGGGGTCAAGGGTGACATCGGTGGAAAACAAGACCACGTAACTGCGTCGTCCATTCTGCTCTTTGAGCAAATAAGCCAAACGAACCGGTCGTCGAAAGTTAACTGACCAGACCACGGCTGTGTATAGAGAAACTCCTTCGTCTAAAGTGGCAACGAAAGTCAAACGACTCGGGTCAGTCAAATCAACCTTACCGTCATAGCGACGGGGGCGACCTCGTCCCCGATGAGGGCCGTCATAAAGAAACTTAAGATTAGCATCGCTGCGCAAGCGACCGATGGCCTCGAAGCCTAAGCCCACCACCCCATTGACCCACTTGGACTTGCTGTAAAAGCCATCCGCGACGACATAACGAATCCAGTCCGGGAAAAAGATGGTGCAGTAAGCCAGATGCCCGAGGTAGAAATCCAAGCGGCTCCTCGAAGCCACTTGGTCTTCGGTCGGGGTCTTCTCGGTTCTCAAGTCGGCTTCCGTTTGTTGGGCTGACAAGGTATAGCCCGTCTTCTGCTGCAAGTCAACAATAGCTACAACAGACCATTCGAGTCCTTTTTCGGCTCGTTGAGCTTTGCTGTTGTAAAACCAATCCAAGCCATGGGTGTGACGACCACTTTTCTCGTTGAAGGTGCAATCGACTACTACTATCTGTTCGCTGTCCTCGGGTCGTAGCTGTTCGATTAAGCGGCGGTTGAGACGTTCGAGTCCTAGACCCGCCTCGAAGTGTCGCCGATAAGTCCGCTCGTTTATCTGGCTGTAGCGGCTGAGATTCGTATAGTTGACTCGACCACAGACGACAAAGAGAGTGGTCATCAGGGTCATCAAAAATTTCTGCTGGGGTTTGCTAAATGTTTCCACCAGACCCGCTACAATGCTCTTGAGGCTATCCATCTGTGCAGCTTTGTTAGATTTACCACCTGCACTTTAGACGATGGATAGCTTTTCTCCAACTCGGCGAACCCACACCGCCGCTCTCTGGCGTCTCTGCCAACGACCTCCGCTCCCCCCCTCGGTAACTCGCTTTCTTTTCCCAACTCGACTTGTTGCACGAGACGGCACCTCCCCGGAATCCTTTGCCAGATACCGGTGACAGGCGTTTGTCTTACTGACTCAACTCAATAACGCCCAAAAAACTGTCCGGAGTATTGAGCAATGTTGCCCGCAGTATTAGTTTGGTTGGCATACCGACGTTAGCGTCATGGCGAATGACTCCTTTGAGATTGAGACGAGCGATAATCCTTTAGCGGCAGTCCGTCGCGCCCATCAAGCATCGCTGGAGTTAGCACAAACTCTCAGTAGCGAGCGATCGCAAGCCTTGCGGCGAATGGCTGAAGCCCTGAGCGATTACAGCAGTGATATCCTAGAAGCCAATACCCTCGACTTAGAAGCGAGTCGAGATATGGCGGTACCCGATTTGCTCCTCGATTGGCTCAAACTCACCCCAGAGCGTGTTCAGGGAGCGGTGAACATTCTCAAGTGTCTCAGCGACCTCCCCGACCCCATCCGACGGGTCATCAACGCTCCCTTTCAAGTTGAAGAAGCTCAAACCTACTGTCAGTTGATGCCCCTAGGGGCGATCGCCCTGGTTTACGAGGCCTTCCCCGAATTGGGGGCGATCGCCGCTGGAATGTGCCTTAAAACGGGTAATAGCCTAGTCCTCAAGGGCAGCACCGAGGCCAGTCACTCCAATATTGCCATCGCCAATGTCTTACAGGAGGCATTAGCCGATAGTCAGCTTCCTGACCATTGCTTAGAACTGCTACCCTCCGATACGGGAACCTCAGTCCGAGAACTGGTGAATCAAGACCGCTATCTCAGTCTGATTATCCCCCATGGTCGTGAGAGCCTGGTTCAACCCATTATTGAAAAGGCTACCGTTCCTGTCCTGCGCTCTGCCATTGGCAACTGCTATCTTTACTGGTCTCCCAGTGGCAGTCTCGACCTAGTTCGCTCCATAATCAACGATAGTCATCAAAGCGATCCTGATCCCGTCAATGCGATCGAAAAAGTCCTAATTCACCCCGAACAAAGACCCTCATCCCTCCTTAGTCTCTGGAATGGACTGCGGGATAAAGGGTTTACCATTCGTGGTGATGAAGCCCTCATCGAAGAATTTCCCGATCTAGAACTCGAACTAGCCCAACCCGAGGAATGGCGACAGGCCTACCTCACCAAGACCATTGCCTTCAAGAAAGTTGAGAGTCTCCAGGAGGGAATGCTTTGGATTAACCAACACAGTAGTGGTCATGCCGATTGTCTGGTCACCGAGTCCTATCACGAAAGTTGCCAGTTCTCCCTCGGGGTGAAAAGCGCCTCCGTCTATATCAACGTCTCTCCGCGATTTGCACGACTCCCGAAACCTAACCACACGGTGTATTTAGGAATGTCAAATCGCGGTGGCTATTATCGGGGCTTCATCAACCTCGAAGCCTTAACCCGGATTAAACACGTCATTCAGGGCCATGATTAGTTCGCCAATCAACCCTGAGGTTGCTCTAGCGTATTGCGGCGTTTCACCAGTCCCATCGCTCCAACAGCCAACAGACCTAGGATCATAGTCGGTTCAGGGATTTCTCGGCGCAGTGGGGGGGTTGAGGGATCATCTGGAGTAGAGCCGGAAGGAGGTAGAGTCCCTGTAAACTCATAGTTATGGAACTCCCCAGACCAAACATCGAGACGGGCGGAGTTGGCAATCACCTGTCCTTCGATGTTCCCATTGCGTAAACTAATATCAGCATTGGGGGCTAAAACTGTTCCTCGCCAGGAAAAAGAAAAATCAATCGTAGTCGCATTGGCAAAGTTCCAAATTACATTTTGCCATTTGGATGAATCCGCATTAGCTTCTTCATGAAATAAAGAGCCAAACCAATTTGGGGCGAATGTTTCATCTGTCACATTGATTACGACTAAATCAGAGCTGGAAGGAGCATCTAAAAAGATTTCCCGAGCTTCTGATAGGCTGACATTAAAAACATTGGTACCCGTATTGTTTCCCGTAAAACGAAGTTGTTTGGAATGGGGATTAAGGCTGGTGGTTCCCGTTGTCTCTAAATTGAACAGCGTCTGAGACAAGTTCTGGTAGTGATTTCGTGCCGCCTCAAAGTCGATTAGGTCATCTGACGTGACCTGACAACCTTGACAGTTATTGAAATATACATCTCCAGTAACCGTACCCCCAACATTGGCATTACCGCCAAAGATGCCACTATTCTGAATTGTCAAATCCCCTCCCACGACAAAGTGGGTGTCACTCCCGTTAGAGGATGGCAAACGATCGGCAATGCCGACACTTGTTAACGAGGCGTTACCCCCAACGGCTGCCCGCCCTTCAACATCTCCCCCTCGTTGATAGAGATTCTCAAATAGAAACAGATTGTAGTCGGAAGCCGCGCCCGTCAGACCAAATCCCATTGCAGCACCCGGCTGTCCTAGAATTAGTCCACCCACAAGAGCTAAAGTCCCAGAACGGATAAGAAACGGCGAGGTTCGCATTGGCTATAACTCCTTAGACTGTTTTGACGATGACCATTACCGAGTTCACTCTAACGCATTTAGTTGCTGATTATGAACGCTATCCGTGAAGTTTCTGCCTCAATTGTTTAAAGTTTTCATGAAGACCAAACCAAACCTGGGTTTAACCCTGAAGGCCTGAATCATCTGAGGACTCCAGAGAGACAACGACGAAATTGCTTGGGATTCCCCGAGAGGTTACGGTAAAATCTACGGGCAGGAGTCAACGCAGGTTTCCGGAGGCTGGAACCATGGTATCCCCTCGTCGCTCGCGGTTACGACGCTATCTCATTGGTGAATTTTCCCTCAAACGCATGATTGCTTCTGTTCTGTTTATCTACTTTTGCATCTGTCTCTATGCCTACTTTGGCAGTGAGCGGTCGATTTTTCTCCCACCTCCCCCTAGCTACAGTGACAGCGAAGCCATCATTAAACTGCCCGTCGATGAAAATACTGAGATTTCAGCGGTCCATTTGCCCAACGAGGACGCGGACTACACGATTCTCTACAGTCATGGCAATGCGGAAGATTTAGGGATGATTTTACCCCGGCTGGCAGATTTGCAAAGCCTGGGATATGGGGTATTTGGCTATGACTACCAGGGGTATGGAACCAGTCAAGGCAGCCCTTCGGAATATAACACCTATCGAGATATCAATGCCGCCTACCGCTATCTGACCGAAACCCTGAAGATCCCGCCGAGCCATATTTGGGTCTATGGACGCTCTCTTGGCAGTGGCCCATCGGTGGATTTAGCCTCCCGAGAAGCGATCGCCGCCTTAACTGTTGAGAGTGGGTTCTTGTCGGCGTTCCGTGTCGTGACGCGGATACGACTATTTCCCTTTGATAAGTTTGATAATCTCAGTAAAATCCCCAATGTCTATAGTCCGGTGTTGTTTATTCATGGAACCGATGATCGTCTCATTCCCCTATTGCATGGGGAAGGTCTCTATGAGGCGGCCAATGACCCCAAAAAAGCCTTCTGGGTTGACGGAGCTGGCCATAACGACTTGTTAGAGGTGGTTGGCGATCGCTACCCCCAAGTTTTACAGGAGTTTGAGCAACTCATCCGCAAAGAACAACGTTAACCTAGATGAGATTTTTATTAAACGTTTTGACTTATGGAAGATATGGTAAGCCTCGGCGATCGCGGTCTACAGGTGCGTCCCCTAGGAATCGGGGCCTGGTCTTGGGGCGATCGCTTCTTTTGGCAATACGGCAGTGACTATGGTGAGGCTCAAGTCCGAGAGGCCTTTGAAACCGCCGTCGCCTCAGGAATTACCCTATTCGATACCGCCGAAGTCTATGGCAAAGGGGAATCGGAACAACTCCTCGGCCGCTTTGGGCAAACCTGCGACACCCCCGTTTACATCGCCACCAAATATGGCCCCCTCCCCTGGCGTCTGTTCAAATCCTCCGTCTACGATGCCGTCAGTGCCAGCCTAGAGCGCCTACAACTCGACTCCATTCCCCTGTATCAGGTGCATTGGCCCTTTACCTGCTTCATGTCCCAGGAAACCCTCCTTAACGCCTTAGCCGACGAAGTAGAGCGGGGACGAATTCAGGCGGTGGGGGTCAGTAACTATTCCGCCGACGAAATGGTTCAAGCTCAGCAGATTCTCCAGAGTCGAGGGGTCTCCCTGGCGGTGAATCAAGTGCGGTATTCCCTGCTCTCACGGACGATTGAAACCAAAGGGATTCTCGACACCGCCAAGGATTTGGGGGTGGTCTTGTTAGCCTACAGTCCCCTGGCCCAAGGCCTGCTAACGGGGAAATATACCCCCAGTAATCCCCCCGGCGGTGCCCGGAAAATGGATGCTAAATTCAGTGCCAAAGGCCTACAACGCATTGAACCCCTCTTAGGGATTTTGCGAGACTTGGGCCAGCAGTACCAGAAAACGCCGGCCCAGGTGGCACTCAATTGGCTGATTGGCCAAGGGGGGGTGATCCCTATCCCTGGGGCTAAGAACGGCAAACAGGCGCAGGATAATGCGGGAGCCTTAGGCTGGCAGTTGTCCTCGGAGGATTGGATTCGCTTAGAACAAGCCAGTCGGCCTTGGCTGTAGGATCTGTAATACCGAAGACAACGGAATTGATTATGAAACGGATTTTAGTAACGGGAGCCACGGGACGAACTGGCTCTCTAGTGGTGCAGAAACTACGAGAACGACCTCAAGAGTTTGACGTGGTGGGCTTTGCTCGCTCCCCACAGAAGGCTGAGCAGGTGTTTGGCTCCACGGAGGGATTCGTGTTTGGGGATATCGGCGATCGCCACAGCTTAGACAAAGCCATGAACGGCTGTGAGGGATTAGTCATCCTCACCAGTGCGGTTCCCCAGGTGGTGGCCCCTCCTTCGGAACCCGGACAACGGCCCACCATGGGATTCGCCCCAGGGGGAGAGCCGGAACAGGTAGACTATCAGGGCCAGGTGAATCAGATTGAGGCGGCTAAGGCGGCTGGGGTTCAGCAGGTGGTCCTGGTGGGGTCTATGGGGGGAACCGATGAGAACCATTTTTTGAATAGCATTGGCAATGGCAAGATTCTGATTTGGAAGCGCAAGGCTGAACAGTATCTCATTAACTCGGGATTGCCCTATACCATTATCCGAGCCGGGGGACTCCTGGATGAGCCGGGGGGCGATCGCGAGCTATGGGTTGGCGATGACGATCACCTCTTACATCAGCCCCCAGACGGCGTTAACCCCTCGATTCCCCGTGCTGATGTGGCCGAATTGGTGGTGCAGGCGTTCCGAGAAACTACCGCCCGCAATCGGGCCTTTGATGTGATTTCCAACCCTCAGGGCCCGGTGACTCGTGATTTTGCGGCTCTGTTTGCCCGGACGACCCCGGGATAGGTTCCCCCAATTTGATAAAATCCCTGTACGAATCCCAGAGGCCCTTGAGAGCGCTATGAGGACATGGGAGAGCCTCGTCCATGAGTGGCGATCGCGATTGGAGATGGAGCATCCACACCGCACTCCCGAAACTCGGGAGGCGGTTTTGTGCTGGCTGTTGACGGACCAAGGGGAGGAGTTTAATGGGTTAGATGAGGAGCATCAGCAAGTCCTGGAACAGTCTATGGAGTTCTGCTACAACATCCTCTGTCAACGCTATCTGGGGGTCTCTCCTGAGGCGGCCTATCGTCATTTAATCCGTCGTTTGGGGAGTTTGGTGCTGTTACGCAATAAGATTCGCACCTGGGTTTCCCTGAGTCGCGATCGCCGTCGTACGGTGGTGGATGTGGTGCAGGAAGTGTTGCAGGAAATGCTCAATAGCGATCGCTATCTGCAAGGGGAAATGCGACGGATTACCCGCTGCGGGGGCGATCGCCACCTACAAAATGCCCTGGTTCTCGCCAGTTTAGAGGAATACTGTCTCCGGCCGATCCGCAATCAACCCTTATTGGTTTATCGCTTTGTCAATTACCTACGCCGTAGCCAACGGGGGGGGCTGACGCAAGTTCCCAGTCAGGAATTAGTGCGTTTAGTGTCCGTAGAAATTGCCCCCAACCACGCCCCGGATACGGTGAACTTGCTCGATGCTCAGACTCTGGAGCATTATGAGGGCGATCGCGCCTGGGAAGAACAGCAAACCCTCCGAGATAGTGTAGCCCGAGAATTTGCTCAGTATCTCCAGGAGCATGTCAGTCCCCTGGCGGCCCAATGGTTGAATCTTTATCTGCAAGGCTACAGTCAAGAGGCGATCGCCGAGCAGTTGCAGGTTCCCATCAAACAACTGTATCGCCTGCGAGAAAAGGTTGGCTATCACGCCATCCGGGTGTTTAGTCTCAAACATTCGCCCGACTTAGTGGCCAACTGGCTCAAAACTTCCCTGCAAGACCATCAACTCGGACTTACCAGCAGCGAGTGGCAACAATATTATGAAAGTCTGGAGCCTCATCAGCAAGAGATTCTCGATCGCTTCAAAGCTGGAGAGTCCGTCGAGGCGATCGCCCACCGTCTCCAGCTCAAAACCACTCAAGTCACCAGCGAATGGGGTAAACTCTATCTCGCTGCCCAGCAAATCCGTAATTCTACGGAGGCATAGGCGATCGCAGTTCCGTAATTTCAACTATGATTCAACTAGGATAAAACAACCAGCCCTTCAACAGCCCCATAGTGGCCCGTGACCTAACATGACCCAACGCATCTGTCCTATTTACCGTTAGCCTCGATTGTCATGACTTCATCAGGGTTGCATTGTATTTAGGTTTGGGTTCCTCTCAAACTTGTCCATTTATGCTGAAAACCCTCCCTATGAACTCCGATTGGATTTTTCACTCCATCGATACAATTTTGCCCTTTGAAGTCTGTCTGTATCACCAGGTTGTGCCCCTGTCCATGGAAGGGAGCCGCATTTACCTGGGGATGGTCAACCCCGATGATATAGCTGCGTTGGAATATTTACGGCAGCTACTAGGCTATCTTAACTGTTCTCTAGTCTCTCAAACTATTGCTCCTCAAGAACATCAGGCGTTACTGACCGCCTATCTGAACCATAGTAATCAACTCAGCTCTCGTTCTCCCTCCCCTGAGGTGCAGAAAGATGATCCAGTACCATCTATCCCCCCAAATCTCCCCAGCCTGAATCTGACCCCCCGTCATTTAACCTGTTCTGTCAGCGATTTAGCGTTGCTGTCTCCCCCACAAATGATTCAGGAATTGTTAGCGCGAGTCTTAATCGGAGGAATTGGCCGTCTCCATTTTGCCCGGGAATCTGATGCGGGGAACATTCTTTGGAGTCAGGATGGGGTTCCTAAGTCCGTTCTTAAAGCATTACCTCTGAGTACGTTTCAAGCCGTTATTAACGAATTAAAACGATTGATGGGATTGCCGCTGCTCCCAGTCCGTCAGCAAAAAGAAGTTGAGTTAGAACGACTTTATCATGATACGCCGGTTCTCTTGCGGCTACGAGTCATGCGAGGAGATGACGGGGAAGAAGCGACTCTGCAAGTGTTACGCGGGGCGGCGCTTAAGTTTTATCAGCAACAAAAACTGATTGATTTGAGCCAAGAGGTTTTGATTACAGCGCAAAATCTACAGAAAAAACTTGTGGAAATTCAAGAAACCTATCAACGTCATCCTAGTCTCTCCCAAAAACACCTAGAGGTTATTCCTGCATTGATACAAGTTTTAGAACAAGTCGATGCTCACGTGAAAATTCTTGAATCTGCTAATTAACGCATTCCTTTACGATATAAGATAGAATAAAGCAGACTCATCAAGATTTTAAAGACCTATGGCGCGACCCAAGGAGTTTAAGCGAGAGGATGTTCTGGATAAAGCCGTACTCACGTTTTGGCAACAGGGCTATTACGGAACCTCAATTCGCCATCTCATTGCCTCAATGGGAATTCATCGAGGAAGTCTCTATGACACCTTTGGGGATAAACACTCATTATTTGAAGAAAGTTTAGCCCGTTATGATCACACTGTGGTTGGAACGAACCTGGCTCCCCTAGAAGAGGCTGATGCGTCACTTGCGACCTTGGCTAGCTTTTTTGAATCGGTAGTGGATTGGAGTTTACAGGATGGCGATCGCAAGGGATGTTTCTTCGTGAATACGGCGGCTGAACTCGCCCCCCACGATGCTGCCATTGCCCAACAACTGAGGGGATATTTTTATCGCATTGAATCCACCTTTGCCACGGTGTTAGAGCGATCGCGCCAGCGCCAAGAACTGACGCATTCTGGGGATATTTCCCTGCTGGCCAAGTATCTCCTCTCCAACCTCCAAGGCCTACGGCTGACGGCGAAGCTGAACCCGGATCGTCAAACCCTTCAGGGCCTGGTGGATATCACCTTTTCCACCCTAACCCAGTAACGTCTTGGGGTTGACGATTCCTCTAACGGCCTCGACGGCGGGAAAACCAGCCGAAGATGTTGATGTCCCCGCGCATTTTTTCCAATTCCCGACGGTTGCGTTCTGCTGTGGCCCGATACCACTGACAATAGTTCTGGAAGTCTTCGCGATATTGGACTTCTCGGTGGAACTCCCGCGTAACGTGATAACTGCCAATACGTTCATCAAGGGATGGCGGTGGAAGGAAAACAATGCGATTGATTCCGTCAGACATGAAGCCTCACAAATGATAAGGACTGGTGCGTCATGAGGGTTCCAGAGTCAGCCTCAGGTCTAACCCCGTAGCTGATACACCCATAACCCAAGATACTCCTTGAGCGCCCGAGTCGTCAGGGCCAGGCGTTCAGTGCTATCACACTTTGACTGACCCGTGCCCATAATGAGAATTGCTGAGGAGCCTTAGACAAAGTAGACAATAGGTGGAGCAAGTGATACAATTGGAGGCGCAGTCAAGAGGTCTGGCCTTTTCAGATCGTGGAAGCATGGTCTTCCCTTGACTGATTTTAGTTTTGAAGGGAAATGAGGCAGTATGTATTTACTGTATGTAGATGAGTCGGGGACAACCCACGACCCAAATCAACAGTATTTCGTGCTAGCCGGGTTTTGTGTGTTTGAGCGACAAGGATATTGGGTTGCTAAGGAGCTTGACGACATTGCAGCTAGGTTTGATCCGGCTGATCCAGCAGCCGTTGAGTTACCTTAATCCGCGAGAAAGCTCACGTCGTAATCTTTGATTCAACGTTGAGATGAATCGCGGCAACACCTGTGGTAAAATCACGCCAAGTGACTGAACGGAATCATGCTGGTATTTGAGGCCAAGCTAGAAGGAGCCAAAGAGCAGTACGAACGGCTGGACGAGGCGATTCGGACGGCTCGGTTTGTTCGTAACAGTTGCCTGAGATACTGGATGGACAACAAAGGAGTTGGACGGTATGAACTGAGCGCCTATTGTGCGGTTCTTGCCCAAGAGTTTCCTTGGGCAAAAAAGCTGAACTCAATGGCTCGTCAAGCCTCGGCCGAACGAGCCTGGTCAGCCATCGCCCGTTTCTACGATAACGGCAAGAAAACGATTCCCGGCAAAAAAGGGTTCCCTAAATTCAAGAAGCACAAGACTCGCGATTCAGTCGAGTACAAAACCTCAGGTTGGAAGCTGTCAGAGGATAGAAGAACAATCAACTTCACTGACGGATTCCAGGCGGGACGCTTCAAAATGTGGGGAACTCGTGACTTGCATTTCTATCAGTTAAAGCAGATTAAACGGGTGAGGGTGGTCCGTCGCGCTGATGGCTACTACGTTCAGTTCTGTATCGACCAAGAGCGCCGGGAGGAACGAGAGCTGACCGGAAAAACGGTCGGGTTAGATGTCGGATTAAATCATTTCTACACCGATTCAGACGGTCAGACGGTGGAGAATCCCAGATATCTCAGAAAGTCTGAGAGAGCGCTTAAGCGTCTCCAACGTCGATTCGCTAAGACCCAGAAAGGTTCCAAAAACCGAGAGAAGGCGAGAACTCGGTTAGGGAGGAAGCACCTCAAGGTAAGTCGGCAGCGTAAAGACTTTGCCGTCAAGACGGCATTGTGCGTCGTCCGGTCTAACGACTTGGTAGCCTATGAGGACTTGAAGGTGCGAAATCTGGTAAAAAACCATAACCTCGCTAAATCGATCTCGGATGCGGCCTGGTCAACGTTCCGTCAGTGGGTGGAGTATTTCGGTAAGGTGTTCGGGGTGGCAACGGTTGCTGTTGCTCCCCAGTACACGAGCCAGAATTGCTCTAACTGTGTGGAGAAGGTCAAGAAATCTCTGTCAATGAGAACTCACCGCTGTCCTCATTGTGGTTTAGTCATCGACAGAGATTGGAATGCAGCCATCAACATCCTTGAATTAGGATTGCGTACCGTAGGGCATACGGGAACTCACGCCTCTGGAGATATCGACCTCTGTCTTGGTGGGGAAACTCCTCAAGGTAAGTCGAGTCGTGGAAAGAGGAAACCTCATCAGTAATGGTGGGAATCCCACGCTATATTCTTTGAATTAGCGTGGGAGGATGTCAAATGGTAGTCCAATGTTCGGAGGAAGAGGACGATGGAGGAGTCATCCTAGAGAAGCTCGGCATCAAGCCATTGAAGATGCCCTAACAGTTTTTCTGCGCTCTCATCCCAGCAATCGATTTTTTGCAAGCGTGATCAATAAGTCTGCCGTATCTCCCAGAGACCCAGTTGAGGTAGCATTTGAGCAGTTAGCTAGTAGATTTGATAAGTACTTAATGAGATTGCATAGGAACCGCGACACCCAGAGAGGAATCATTATCTTTGATAAATCTACTTATGAAACAACAATTCAATCCCTGGCAACTGATTTTAGGACGATTGGATATACCTGGGGTGTGATCAGTAATTTATCAGAAGTACCTCTCTTTTTAGATTCAAAAGCATCAAGACTGATTCAACTTGCTGACTTGACTGCTTACGCTATTTTTAGAAATTTTGAGAAGGGGGATAATAGATTTTTTTCCATCATTGAAACTAGATTTGATTCAGAAGGGGGTGTAGTTCACGGGTTATACATCTTGCCATGAGTTGCGGCATAACAACCCGATTCAGAGCAAACTACCGAGAGAGCTTTGTTGTGCTTCAAAGGGGACCTAGAGCCACTCAACTGGAACGTTCGCTGATGTAATGCTCACCGTCCGATCCGATACGGCCCAAGCTGCGTAATTAAGAGCTTGCCGAATATCTTCCTCCTCTAACTCTGGATAAGCCGCTAAAATCTGTTCAATGCATAACTGACTCGCCAATAACTTTAGAACAAATCCTACCGTGATGCGCATACCTCGAATGGTCGGTTGTCCCAGGCATAGTTCTGGGTTGACTGTAATGCGATCTAATTCTTGAATCATCAGACTCCTATACATTCTAGATCGAAGAGTCAGCCTCAGGCCCAACCCCGTAGCTGATACACCCATAATCCAAGATACTCCTTTAGCGCCCGAGTCGTCAGGGCCAGGCGTTCAGCATCGGGAATCAGATTGAGAACGATCGCCTGCCAACTCTCCCCATCATCTCCCCCAACGGAATCGGCAATCAGAAAATCCGTGGGTGCAGCAATCGTGGTAATCCCCAGTTTTTGGAACACCCGTAGCGATCGCGGCATATGAATGGCTGAAGTCACCAGCAAAATCTCCTCAATCCCCTGTTCTTGCAAAATCACCTGGACATTTTCGGCATTTTGGCGCGTATTCAGGGACGTATGCTCCAACAGTAGGGCCGATTCTGGCACACCCAAGGCCTGGACAAGTTGGGCCATATCCTCCGCCTCGGAGCCAATTTCCCCCGTCCAGCTCAGTCGTCCTCCCGAGAGAATGATAACCGGGGCTTTCTCTTGTAAAAACAACCGCGCCGCATAAATGGGCCGATCGCCCGCCTCATTCACCTCCACCCAGGGACGAGGCGGGTTGGGCGATCGCGTCGCACCCCCCAACACCACAATCGCCTCCGCCTGAGGTAAGTCCCCCACTGGTAGATGTTGCCGTTCGAGCGATCGCACTAAACTCGATGACACCCAACTATTGCCCCCAGCCATCAAGGCAACAAACCCGACGACTAATACCAAACTCGCCACAGCAGGACGTTTCCAAAGCAGCAGCAGGGCCAACAACATCAAAATACAGGCCAGTCCCAACGGATAAACCAATGACGGAAGTAGCTTTGAGAGAAAAAAGAACATTGCGCCAAGAATAAAAACGTCCATAAAAAAATCCATGGTTGCCCACGGATTTCCTAACAAGTTGCAGATAAAGCCATCAATCAATCGAGGCCCGCCGCAAGCGATAATGAACCTTTAAGCCCAAAATCGTCGAAGAGAGAATTAACGTCAGAATGTTGGCGCAAATGACCGGTAAATCATGAACCGATGTCCCATACACCAGCCACAAGAGAATCCCTAAGCAGAGAATAATTAACATACTCCAAGAGATATCATCCGCCGACTTAGACTGCCAGGTTTTAATGAGTTGGGGGAGATAGGCGATGGTGGTCATGGTTCCCGCCAACAGTCCCAGAATCGTTGCATCTTGCATAACTGGCTCCTGTGGTTACGTGTAGGTTAGCCCTGGTCGTTTTCTCAGATGACGTAGAGACAGACATCCCCAGACATCCCTGAGAACGTGACCGTCAGAGACATTTAGGACAAAAGTGACGCCCGGTGAGTGCGTCAACAGGCAATTATAGGAGATACCCCGAGGCTCTGACCAGCCCTGGCCCGACCATAAGCAATCGTCATCAGACCGGTCGCAGGGTATCTCCTAAGATTATCAAAAACCGTTGTAGCGTTTGTCATTGAGAGGCTCTCCCGGTTAACCAGGTGCGAGAAACCGGATTCCCCCTTTCATCCCCAAGGACGCAGATTTAGAAATCCGGTTCCCGAGGGCCTAGCCGCGCAATTGCTGAGACCAAACCCGGTTGGGAAGTCCCCAGACATAGATGAAGCCTTCAGCCGCTTTGTGGTCGAACTTATCGTCAGAACCGTAGGTGGAGAGTTCGTCGGTGTAGAGGGTGTTGGTAGATTTACGGCCAACGATATGAGCGTTACCCTTAAACAGTTTTACCCGAACGGTTCCCGTCACTCGTTTCTGGGTCTCTTCAATGAAGGCATCTAAGGCCGCCTTGAGGGGGCTGAACCACAATCCGTTATACACCAATTGACTGTAAGTTTCCTCAATTCCCCGTTTATAGTGGGTGACATCTTTGGTCAGGGTGAGGCTTTCTAAATCCCGGTGGGCCAGAATCAGAGTTAGGAGCGCGGGGGCTTCGTAGATTTCCCGAGATTTAATCCCCACCAGGCGGTTTTCAATCATATCGATGCGCCCGAAGCCATGTCGTCCGGTGATGGCGTTGAGGGTTTCGATGAGTTTCACGGGGGCCAGGGCCTCTCCGTTAACGCTGACGGGGTAGCCTTCCTCGAAGCCAATTTCCACATATTCGGCTTCGTTGGGGGTGTTGGCGATCGCCTCCGTCATCAAGAACACATCCTCTTCGATGGGTTCATTCCAGGGATCTTCGAGGGGGCCCGCTTCAATACTACGACCGAGGAGGTTGCGATCGATACTGTAGGGAGAGGATTTCTTCACTGGGGAGGGAATACCGAACGTTTCCCCATAGGCGATGGTTTCTTCGCGACTCATCCCCCATTCCCGGGCCGGGGCCAACACGGTAATATCGGGATTGAGTCCGGCGATGGCCACATCAAAACGAACCTGGTCATTTCCTTTCCCCGTACAACCATGGGCCACCGCATCGGCCCCATATTCAGCGGCCACTTCCACCAGTTTCTTGGCGATGAGAGGACGGGCTAGGGCCGTAGAGAGGGGATAGCGGTTTTCGTAGAGGGCGTTGGCCCGAATGGCGGGGAAAGCGTAATCTCGGATAAATTCCTCTTGTAAATTGGCCACCAGGGACTCACTGGCCCCAGATGTGAGGGCTTTTTCGCGGATGGGTTCGAGTTCATCCCCCTGGCCTAAATCAGCGGCCAGGGTGATCACCTCTTCAACCCCCCATTCTTTCTTCATGTAGGGAATGCAGACTGAGGTATCCACTCCACCTGAGTATGCCAGTACGGCTTTGGTAGCACGACCCATAGACCTTTCGTTCTCCGTCACAAAACAATCAGTGTCTTATTATGGGGCAAGTTGTCCGTTTGAGGGGACTCTGAACTGGCTTTTTTGCTGAGGAGGCCGCCAAATCTGGGCGATCGCCCCCTTCTCTCAGGATTTATGTAATGGTTTTATGACAGGGGGAGTCCGTTCCACCCCAGGGGGCGATTGGCAACCCTTAATGGCTAAGGGTGGTGGGGATGGTGATCCCAAACTCCGTCCCCTCACCCAAGGTTGAATGACACTCAAGGCTGCCACCATGATGATCGACAATGATTTGATAGCTAATGGATAACCCTAATCCGGTGCCTTTCCCGACGTCTTTGGTGGTGAAAAAGGGGTTAAAAATTTTCTCCCGGACGTTGTCAGGGATTCCCGGACCATTATCACGAATTGAAATCTGCACCTCATTTCCTTGCCGTTGCGTGGTAATGCAAATGCAACTGGGCTGTTGCTGCATCTGTTCCCGAGAACGAGTGCGATCGCGCTCCTCTAAGGCATCAATGCTGTTGGCGAGGATATTCATAAACACCTGGTTTAACTGTCCCGGATAACAGTCAATGAGGGGAAGCTCGCCATACTCACGAATTACCTGAATCTCAGGGCGATCGCTCTTCTCCTTGAGACGACTGCGGAGAATCATCAGGGAATTATCAAGTCCTTCATGGAGATTCGCCGGTTTCAAGTCCGATTCATCCAAACGGGAGAAGTTCCGCAACGAGGCGACAATTTCCCGAATCCGCCGGGCCCCTTCCCGCATGGAGTTGATTAAGCGAGGAAAGTCCTCCACCAGAAACTCAACCTCCGAGTCTTGCAACTGTTCCCCTACAGCAGCTACAGGTTCCGGGTAATGTTCCTGATAACTAGCAATCACCGCCAGTAAATCCTCGACATACTCCTCAGCATGGGTTAAGTTGCCATAAATGAAGTTCACCGGGTTATTGATTTCATGAGCAACCCCCGCCACCAACTGCCCTAAACTGGACATCTTCTCACTTTGCACTAACTTAGCCTGAGTTTGCTGCAACTGCCCTAACGTCTGTTGGAGTTCCTCCGCTTTCTGCCGTAGACGGGCCTCCGATTGACGCAATTCCAGTTCCGAGCGTTTGCGATCGGTGATACTCAATCCCGCACCCCTAAAACCAATTAAGTTTCCCTGTTCATCGAGACGGGGCACTCCATTCACTTCTTCCCAAACGATCTCTCCTTCCGGGGTGATGTCACGACATTCCATTTTAAAGGTAGTCTGATGTGCAATGGCATGAGCGACAATCTCCTGTGCCCGTTGAAGATCGCCCTTATACATCACATCAAAGGGCGATCGCCCCAACAAGTCCTCGGCTGAATAGCCTTTAACCGCCTCAACCCGCTCTGATAGGTAGGTGTAGCGTCCCTCTAAACTGATTTCCCAGAGATATTCCCCCGCCGCCTCTGAGACATCGCGAAATCGCTGCTCACTTTCCCGTAACTCCACCTCAGCCCGCTGTCGCTCGGTGATATCCTGAATCATTGAGGCAATGCCGATACACTCTCCCACTGGATTAATCAGAGGGGTGTTGTACCACTGACAGATAATCCGCTGCCCATCTTTGCGGACATTTTCATTAGTACTACGAGTTCCCCCTCTCTGTTCAATCAAATCACCCATCACCGTTTGAACATGAGCGACCCACTCCGGCGGGACAATTTTCTCGGCAATCCGAGTTCCAATCGCTTCTTCTGCCCGATAGCCAAAAATTCGTTCAGCTGCTGGATTCCAACTCACCACCTCGAACTTCATATTCCACTCCAGAACTGCCAAGGGAGTTTGTTCAACCATGAGCGCTAGCCGTTGTTGAGATTTACGAATTTCGGTTTCAATACGCTGTCGTTCGCGAACTTCTGCCGCTAAGGTTTGATTCGCCTCTGAGAGTCGTTTGGTTCGCTCAATGACCCGTTGTTCCAGTTCCTCGTTGGCGGCCTTGATTTCTTTGAATTTTTCCCCGAGAGCTTCAGCCATTACTTGAAAATTAGCTGAAAGCAGATTAAATTCCAAGATTTCTGTTTTCGGAAGATGTAAGGGGTCTTGATCACTTACCTTTTGGGGTAGATTTTCACTCACATTTGCCAATTGAGTTAATGGCTGGATTAGGTAACGTGTCAAGGGATTGGCACTCATAATGGCAAATCCCATAATTCCCAATAGAATGGCAAGATTACGGATATAAAACCCTTGCAGTTGACTAATGATGGGTTCTGCAGGTAAAGAGACCAGAATGTCCCAAGGCAGTGTCGATTCACGAATAATCGTGTAGTAATGAGACTGCCGCCACTGGGCCATAAACGGGATGGAGCCTCCAGGTTTCCAATGGTAAACATTGTTGCCCTGCTCAGCCACAACCCCTGAGTCTAAATCAAAGAGGGTAGCCGTGTCAGGATATCGCCGAATAATAGATGAATCACTCAGCAAAAAAACGTTGATGGGGTAGGGACTCCGCTTGGCTTCAATTAAGGCTTGAAATAAATTCAAATCTCCCCAGCGATACGTTTGAGTTATCTCTAAGTTATTTTTGAATTCTTTAGAGATAGACTCAATAATAGTAATTGCCTGAGTTTCTGAATTTTGAAATTGGACTCGACTTCCAATAATCGTCAAAATCAGAACAGGAATAATCGTAAATGCAAGCAGAGCATTGAATAGGGTTTGACGAAAAGGAAAACTGCGTTTATAATCTCGACTTAGAATCTCAAGTAGCGGAGTATTTACGATGATAATACTCGCAATTAAGGCATTGAAAATCCCATTAACTATTAGCTTTAATATAACTAAAGCTGTGAGCTGATCCGGAAGTTTTAGAATGAATATATACAATAAAAGTCCTAAAGGTGTTCCAACTGCAACCCAAAAAACACCTGTCAGAAAAACAATATTCCAGGAGAAATATCGCAAGCCGATACCCACACAAAAAATCTCTAGATTCAGAATGATCATCGTATAGGGATGTCCCCAAAGAATCAGGGTATAGAGATTTGATAAAACGGCTCCTAACGTTCCCCATCCAGTACCAAATAAAGACGTAATTATAAGAGTTGCGATACTTCCAAATAAGAAATCGATCCCAAAAAATAGGGATATATTAAAATAGTTTCCTGCCAAGGCTGCCAACGTTAACCCCATAAAAACCAGAAAATTTTTACCTTTCAAGCTAAATCGAGGTAACGTTTGGTGACGGAGTAGTTTATCTAGTCCATTGTTCATGTAATTCTCAATCAGATTAAACAGTTTTCAAAAAAAATCTTAATCCCAGGCCAGTGCAATGCTAAGCCCTTAATTTGGGACTGACCTGGGTTGATTGTCCTAGAGTTCGGTACAGCATGTAACGGCACCCATAGACTCCAGTTATGTCTGTTGTAACTTAGATTACCAGAAGCCGCTAGATACTGTTCCTGGAGTAGTTCGGATAGCAGTAACTGGGTTGCTAGACGTTCCTTAGACCAGGGTGGGCCAGTCTTTAACCGAGACGATCGCCCGACTCCACATCGAACCAATGTAAGCGTTCAGGAGAGACCGCCAGTTCAATGTTATCCCCTCCCCAATCTAAATCAGAGGGCAGGAGCGATCGCACCTCAATGGGGGCCGCTCCCCCCTCAGCGGGAGTTAAGCGAACACTGAGAAGATTCTGCATCCCCAAGTTTTCCACCAAAAACACCTCACCGGGGAAACGAATTGAATCACTCTCCTCAGCCAACCGCATATCCTCAGGACGCACCCCCAAAACCACCTGACGGGGAGGTTTGGCCAACCCTGACGGAAGGGGGAGTTTCCCCTGTCCCAAGCGAGCCGTCTGTCCCTGACAATGTAGGGTCAACAAATTCATCTGAGGACTTCCCACAAACCCGGCCACAAACTGGTTCGCCGGCCGGGAATACAACTCACTCGGAGGCGCTAATTGCTGCACATTCCCTTCATACAACACCGCCACCTTCGTCGAGAGGGTCATGGCCTCAACCTGGTCGTGAGTCACATAGACCACTGGGGTATTCTGTTTCTCAAACAGTTGTTTAATTTCGGCCCGCACCCGTTCCCGTAACAACGCATCCAAGTTACTGAGGGGTTCATCCAACAAAAACACATCCGGCTGACGCACCAAGGCCCGTCCCAGGGCCACCCGCTGACGCTGTCCCCCCGAGAGTTGTCCCGGCTTGCGGTTCATCAAATCCTCCCGCAAATCCAGAAAGCGCGAGGCTTCACTCACCCGCTGCTTAATCTCACCATCGGTCATGTTGCGCAGCCGCAGGGCCGAGGCCATGTTCTCATAGACCGTCATGTGGGGATAAAGCGCGTAACTCTGGAAGACCATCGAGATATTGCGATCGCCCGGCTTCAGGGCCGTGACATCGCGATCGCCAATCATAATTTGACCTCGGGTGGGTTCTTCGAGTCCCGCAATCAAGCGCAGGGTTGTGGACTTCCCACATCCCGAAGGACCCAACAGAGTTAGAAACTCATTATCCTCCACCGTTAAGCTAATATCCTTAACAGGAATTGTCGTGGGATTGTAGGTTTTGTTCAGGTTCTTTACTTGAACTGTAGCCATTGAAATACCATTTAAATCAACATCATCATAGAATTGGGAATCAGACTCAATGAGCCTGTCCCCATCCACTTAGCCTTCTGCAGCTTGGGCCGTTGCGGGTAAGTCGAGGGAATTGGGATCTCGACTTGGGGTTTTCGCCCCAGACTCTTGAACCCGTAACACCAACACCGCCGCAATCAGCATAGCGACACCGCCGCTGACTAGGGCTAACATCCGGTTTTCATCGAACCAATATCGCATCACCCAACCAAACCCCAGGGAGGCGAGAATCTCGGGTAAGACGATAAAGGCATTGAAAATCCCCATATACACTCCCGTTTTATCATCCGGGAGAGACCCAACCAGGATGGCATAGGGCATCGCTAACAGGCTAGACCAAGCAATCCCTAACCCGATCATCGAGAACAAAATTAGATAGGGATTTTCAATAAACCACAAACTAATCAAGCCAACTCCACCACAAATTAGGCAGAGGCAATGGGTCACTTGACGGCTCGTAAAATGCGATAACTTCGGTAGAATAAAGGAAAATACCAAACAAACAGCATTATAGGCAGCAATGCAAATTCCTGCCCATTCAATTCCTTCAGAATAGAGTTCTGAACTTTGGCTGACAGCACCAAATATATTACGAGCCACGGCGGGGGGGAAATAGAGAAAAACACAATACATCCCCAGCCAAGAAAAGGATTGCACCCAAGCCAGTTGGCGCATGGTGGTCGGCATCTCCAGGATAGCAGACCAGATTTCACTCAGTCCTGTCCCGAAGCCACTTTGTTCTTCCTGTTGTTTTTCAAAGGCTTCTAGGTCTTCGGGGGGATATTCTTCCGTGCTTAAAACCGTCCATAAGACCGTTCCTAAAAAGGCTGCTGCCCCCACATAAAAGGAAATTTCAATGGTTGGGGGGATGGAATTCTCGCCTCCAGTATTGGTTACCCCGAGGAGGTGATTGAGCAGCCAGGGAAACGCCGCCGCTAGTACGGAACCAGCACCAATAAAAAAACTTTGCATGGCAAAGCCTTGAGTCCGTCGTTCCGCTGGGAGTAAGTCCCCGACGAAAGCGCGGAACGGCTCCATGCTGATGTTATTGGAAGTATCCAAAATCCAGAGGCCACCGGCCGCCATCCAGAGGCTGGAGGAATGGGGCATGAACACTAAGGCGGTAGAACTGAGTATGGCGCCAAAGAGGAAATAGGGCCGTCGGCGGCCGAGGGGGCCCCAGGTGTTGTCACTCATATGGCCCACCATGGGTTGGACAATCAAGCCGGTTAAAGGAGCAGCGAGCCACAAAATGGGAATTTCGTCCGCTTGGGCACCGAGATGCTCGAATATGGCACTCATATTCGTCATTTGCAGTGCCCAGCCAAATTGAATGCCGAAAAATCCTACACTCATATTGATGATTTGCAGGAAATTCAGCCTTTTTTTAGGGCGATCGCTCATAGAGTCTTCTTAAGTCTGAACATCAACAGAGGCAGCAATGGGGCGTTTGGCCTCTACGTTCATGGTATCAGACCTATTTGGAGCGGCCACTGACAGATGGATTAGTGCTTGCGACTCCGACAGCGATCGCAGATTCCACAAGGCTTGATGCTACTCCCAAAGCCGAAGGCTTCTAAAATGACCTGCCAACGACAGCGGCGATCGCGCAGATAGGACTGCATTTGCTCAAAGGCCTGATAATTGGTCTGAGTTCTCCGGGGTTTAGTGGTGTGAATTTGGTAATGAAAGGGATCAAGCCAGGTCAGTTGACCGCTGCTATGCAGCAGGGAGAGGGCAATGGCCGCTTGGGGGGATTGACTCAATGCAGCTTCGACAGTCCCGGAACGGGGTAATTTGCCACTGAGTTGGAAAGCTTTATCCTGAAGAGACTGTTCTCGTTGTTCAAAAAACTCTTGTCGCCGTTGATCACTCGGATCGAGCCAACCGGTGGGTTCACTGATGAGGGTAACGGCTTGGGCCGCTTTGCCATCTCGCCCCGCTCGGCCAATTTCCTGGACATATTCCGACAATAATAGGGGGGCATGGACATGGAAGACCCAGCGCACATCGGGTTTATCCACTCCCATACCAAAGGCTGAGGTACAAACCACCACCGGAACTTGTCCGGTGAGCCATTGCCGTTCAATCTCCCGCCGTTGTCCTGGAGTGAGTCCAGCATGATAGGGGGCTACGGTAAATCCCTGTTTTTGTAATAGTTGGGCGAGTTCTTCACTATCGTTACGAGTCCGTACATACACCAATCCTGACTGTTGGGGGTGTTTTTGGAGCCATTTGAGGAGTTTCTGTTTCCGTTGCCGGGGGGTGTAGGTATGAATCACGGACAGGGCCAAGTGGGGCCGATAGGGGTTCTCTAAAAAGAGTTTCGGCGATCGCAGTTGCAGCACCTCCCGAATGGTGTATTGAGCGGCTGGATTGGCGGTAGCGGTGAAGGCCGCAATGGGAAGTGAGGTCCCCGGTGGACGAGTTTGCAATAAGGCCGGACGCACCGCCCCCAGGCGACGATAGGCGGGACGAAAGGTATCTCCCCATTGCACTAGACAATGGGCCTCATCCAGCATCAAACCGTTAATTTGCAGGCTCGGTTGACGCAGAATCTGCCAAATTTTAGGTGTGAGGAGAGTTTCCGGGGACAGATACAGCAGCCGCAATTGCTGAGTTTGCAGGGCATTGATAATACTCTTTTGTTGCGATCGCGGCAATTCACTATGGAGGGCCGCCGCCGGTAGATGCCGCTGTCGCAAGGCCTGAACTTGGTTTTCCATTAACGCCACCAGGGGCGACACCACCAGGGTGACTCCACCACCCAACAGGGCCGGCAACTGAAAGCAAATTGATTTCCCCCCTCCCGTGGGTAACACCACCAGGGCATCTTGCTGTTGCAGCAAAGTTTGCACCACTTCTCCTTGGGGATAGCGAAAGTCGCTGTAGCCCCAAGTTTGACGAAAGGTATTACGAACCAGGGTCCAGTCAGGAGAAGACATGATGCTTAGGAAGACGGCAGGGGGGAAACGACAATGGTTCTGACTCAGTTAGGGGGTCATACTTAAAGGCTCATCACGGTCTAGTTGTCGCCGCTGGATTTCATCGCGGATGGCGGCGAGGTTCTCGGTGAGAGATTGACGAAAGACCCTCCGAAAGATGGAGTCAGGAGTTCCGGCGGGGGGGGTGACGGCAACGGTTTGCCGAAGACGGTGAATTTGGGGATTCTCGGTTGCTTCAATCACCCAGTAGCCCTCAAGTTGGTTGAGATCCCCTTCCAGGAGACGGAAATCAATCCGCTGATGGATTGTTTCGAGGTTTTCAGTGCGCAGCCGCGATCTAACCTGCAAAAAGAGGACTTGTTGCTGACTGACTTGTTCAACCACATGACGGTTACCCTCCACTTCCAGGATTTCACTGGAGACAATATTGGGTAAAAAGTGGTTGAAACGTCCATAATCGGCAATGACTGACCAAATATCCTCGGCGGAGGCGTCTAGGGTCACCGTCACGGTGTAACTGGCATCCTCATTTTGCTTGAGTTCAACGTCTTGCCCCAGGTCTGAGGCTGGGGCCTGATTGCTCAGGGTCTTAGGGAACGACTCTACGGCGATCGCCCCGAGTCCAATGTTCGGCAGGAGTGTGAGTGAGAGGGTCACTAATCCAGCCACTAGGTGTTTAGAGAGCAGGGGACGGTGAACCTCCACCCGAATCTTGTCTGTCATGGGGAGTCATTAATAAACTGATAGATGGACTGGGAATAATGGGAGCAGTCCCGGCGGCTGATATTGTAACATTTCTTAAAAATAAGATTCAGAAACCCTCTGGGGGTTGAGGAAAGGGACTATCTATGACATTTGCCAAGCTCGAACAAATTGCCCATCGGGGTTTCAGTGCGATCGCCCCAGAAAACACTCAAGTGGCCTTTGCCCAAGCACGACTGGCGGGGGCCGATTCTCTGGAGTTTGACCTTAGACTGACTCAAGATGGGGTTCCGGTGGTCATTCACGACGAAACCCTTGATCGCACTACCGGGACGCCAGGCCAGGTCTGTGAGATGTCTTGGCAGCAGTTGCAAACCCTCGATGCGGGGAGTTGGTTTAACGAGACATTTCAGGGGGAACGCATCCCTAGTTTAGACCAAACCTTGCTGGAGGTGGAGCAATTTCCTCAATTTGCCTATCTAGATCTCAAATCTCATCCGAGTTGGACGAGTGAGGCCATCACCCGCATTCTGGAGATGATCCAATCCCATCAATTGAGCGATCGCTGTTTTCTCTGTTCCTTTGATACTGACTTGCTCGCCGCGTTTCAGGAGAAGTCTCCCCACTGTCGCCTGGGTTACCACACCCTCACCGCCACAGATATTCAGGAACGTCTTCCGGAGGCGGCCCGGGTGGGCGGGGTCTTGTTGAGTTTATACAAACCTCTCCTCGAAGACCCCAATCTAATCCAACAGGCGCGATCGCAGTCCGTGGAAATCGTCGCTTGGACTGTGGACGACCCCGCCCTCTCCCAAGACCTACAACGGCAGGGAGTTCGACGAATTATTAGCAATCAAGTTGTTAGAAATCCTCAGAAAAGTTAAACTTTTAAAGGAGATGATACCCGTTATTCTACCCTTTTGTGACGTTTCTTAAAAGGGTAAAATTCCTTGTAACAAAAGGCTGCCTATGCCTGTAATGACATTCAGAATATTACCCCCAATGTCCCCCCGTCTTTGCCGTTCTCGGGCTTCATGAAATGCTTCCTCTTCCGCCACAATCGCTGAGGCAAAAAACTTAGCCGTTTCGTAGCCCTCTTGATTGCCGGCAGCAAAATAAATTTCTGCCGCCCGTTCTGCATCTGCCACAGCCCGTTGCGTTTCGCCCATACGATTATAGGCGGCTGCCCGGCCGAGATAGGCTAGAGGGAACTGATTATTAAGAATAATGGCATCTGTGTAGAAACTGACGGCCCCTTGATAGTTTCCTTGTTGCGCCTCATCATTGCCCCAACGGAGCAACTCATCCACCGTCACTACGGTACTCGGGACATCATAGGCCCCCCGCAAGTTGGCATTCGTGAGGATGGCTCCATCGAAGTCAGCCCCCGTTAGGAAGGCCCCTCGTAAATCCGCCCCCGTGAGATTTGCCCCTCGAAGATTCGCCCCCGTGAGGTTGGCTCCCACTAAGGAGACACCTGTGAGGTTGGCCCCCGATAAATTTGCCCCCATTAAATCACTTTGACTGAGATTGGCTCGCACCAAATTCGCCCCTTGTAAATTGGCTCCCGACAAACGGGAGTGAACCAATCCCGCATTGCGTAGATCACATTGAGGGCAGTCTTGAGTTGAGAGGAGTTGTCGCAAATCCGGCGCAGTTTGGGCCGCCACTGGAGAGAGGTTGCCAAAACTCCAAACCAGAGCAACGACTGGGGCGATCGCCCAGGGAAACGAGACATTGAGGGCAAGTTTTGCGTTGTACATAACCAATATTTTTGAAATTCCCAAATTATCAAGCGTATCGCCTGACAGAACAGCCAACAGTAGCGAAGTCCAGGGGGATTAGCCTAAGAGCCTTTCCTAATGGGAGTTTAGCTCAGATTTTCCCATTTGTTGCGGTGACCTGCGCTACCCTGAGAGAAACTGGCAATTTTTTTAACAAAAGTTTAAGATTGACGGGGACTGAGAATCTTGACAAATCTTGATGTCAGTGCAGTCATGTTAGACCCGTCTATCGCCATCTTGCAGACCAGCCGCAGCCGATTGAACCAAAACCCCATTACCCAAGTCTAAACGTGAACAGCCAACGTTATCCAGCCAGCCTCAACGCAATGAAACGACCTAAAACTTGGCTAATGGGGATTCTCATGGGTAGCCTCTGGCTGACAATGGGATGCAGTCCCAATGATGGCGAGAGTGCCCAAGCTCAGCCCTCGGGCCCAGGCGAGTCACGAGAGCAGGGCGATCGCACGGTCACCGTTGACGTGGCCATTGCCGAAGCCCAAACTCGTAGCCGGGAACTCAATTACAGTGGCACCACCCAACCCTTGCGTCGGGTCTCCTTGCGGGCCCGCAGTGATGGTCAACTCCTCAATCTCAACGCCGATGTCGGCGATCCCGTGTTTCAGGGACAAGTCATCGCCCGAGTTGAAGATACCCTGCTGCTGTCAGAGCTTGCCGGAGTCGAAGCCGAAGTGAGCGTGCGCCAATCCGAAGTCGAAGAAGCCCGCAACCAGCGCATCGAAGCGGAATTTCGAGTTGAAGAAATTCGCGCCGAACTGGATCAGGCCGAGGTTGATGCTCGTCGTCTTAAAAACCTAGCCGGAGAGGGAGCCATCCCCCGTCGTGAAGCCGAACTGGCCCAAACCCGCGTCCGCACCCTTGAACAGCAACTGCGATCGGCCCAAGAACAAGTCCGTATCCGCGATCGCGCTGTCGCCTCAGCCCAACAACGAGTTGGGGCCCAGGAAGCCGTTGTCGCCGGAGTCCAACAGCGACTCTCCTATACTGATGTTCCCTCCCCCCTCAATGCCGTCGTCCTCGAACGACTCCTCGAACCCGGAGACGTCGTGCAAAGCGGGGATGTCATTTTAGAACTCGGGGACTTTAGCGAAGTTGAAATCCGCATCGAGATTCCCGATCGCGATCGCAGTCAAATTTCCCTGGGCCAAGCCGTTGACGTAACCCTCGATGCCTTCCCCAACCAAGAGTTTGTCGGACGAGTCTCGCGCATCTTCCCTAATGCCGATCCCGTAGCCCGACTGATTCCCGTACAAATCACCCTACGCAACCCCGACGTCCCCAATGGGGAACTCGGAGGTGGTTTACTTGCCCGAGTCACCCTAAACACGGCCTCACAACAACTCGTAACCATTCCCGAACGGGCCCTAGAAATCTCTGCCCAAGGGGATAACACCCTGTTTATCGTCGAAGGCAACGAGAGCGAAACCACCGTCAGCGCCCGTCGTGTTGAACTCGGAGAACGAGAAGATGACGAAGTCGAAATCCTCCAAGGCCTCGCCCCCGGCGAACAATTCATCGTCCGCAGCGATCGCCCCCTCCGAGACGGCCAAACCGTCCGCCGCAGCTTCCTCTCCCAACCCCGCAACGAATAAGCGATGCGTTCCGGCAAGTTTAAATCGATAGGTCTGGGTCATAACCCTCACTGATGCCGGGACGCATCCTACCTGGCTTGCCTCTTGCCTCTTGCCTCTTGGCTCTTGCCCCTTGCCCCTTGCCTTCCTCCCCCATGTCCAACCAACCCATTAGTCTAAGCACCCTAGCCATCCGACGCCATATTGGCACCCTAATCATCACCATTGCCGTGATGGTGTTAGGTTGGTTTGTCGTCAGCCGGATGCCCGTGGATTTATTGCCCAGCATCACCTATCCCCGTATTGGCCTCCGGGCCGACGCACCGGGGATTGTCCCGGAAGTGGCGGTCAACGATATTACCCGTCCCCTCGAAGAAGCCTTAACCGCCACAGAAGGGGTCGTACAACTATTTTCCCGAACCCGAGAAGGTCGTATTAGTATCGACCTATTTTTCCGACCCGGCAACAACATTGACCAAGCCCTCAACGATGCTACCGCCGCCCTCAACCGGGCCCGCGATCGCCTCCCCGATGGCCTCGATGCCCCCCGTCTCTTCAAATTTGACCCTTCCCAACTCCCCGTCTATGAGATGGCCCTAACCTCCACCTCACTGCGCGCGGTGGACTTACGCATCTTTGCCGATGAAGAATTAGCCCGAGAACTGGTGCGTGTGCCCGGCGTTGCCAACGTGGATATCTCGGGAGGGGTGCGTGAAGAAGTACGGATGAATCTAGATCTAGACCGTCTGCAAGCCCTCGGCCTAAACGTCGAGATGGTCTCCAATGCTCTACGGGAACGCAACCAAGACACTGCCGGCGGTCTGATCCGAGGGGGGCCTTCAGAATTACTGACCCGGGTGGCTGGCCGTTTTAATAGCGTCCAGGAGATTCGCCGCATTTCCATCAGTTCCAATGGCAATGGAGAGGGCAATGCGAATCAGCAACTCTACGTGGAAGATGTTGCCCAAGTCATCGACGGTACAGAAGAACAGCGGGTGTTTGTGACCCTTAACGGTCAACCCGCCGTCAAAGTCAGTATCCAGAAACAACCCGACGCGAATACCATCGAAGTGGTTGAAGGGGTGGTACGACGCCTTCAAGAATTGCGGGAAGCGGCTGTCATTCCTGAGGATATGCAAATTGAAACCACCCTGGATGAATCTCGCTTTATCCGCAGTTCCATTCAAAACGTAATTACAGCGGGACTCTCGGGGGCTGGCCTAGCGGCGATCGCCGTGTTACTCTTTCTCGGGTCCCTACGGCAAACTCTGATTGTGGTTCTCGCGATTCCCCTGGCCACCCTCACAGCCATGATTCTCATGGGCCTGTTCGGACTCTCCCTGAATGTCTTTAGCCTAGGGGGATTAGCCCTTGGGGTTGGGATTGTGGTGGACAATGCGATCGTCATGTTAGAAAACATTGCTAAAGGAGTAGAAACCACAGACCCTCAGAGTCCGGTTGAGGACTCTAGCAATGGCTATGCACTCTCCCACCTCTCCCCCAAACAGCAGTTTGCCCGCCGAGTGCGCCTCCAGGCTGAAACCTCCGCCCGCGAATTGGAATCAGCTCTGTTAGCCTCCACCAGTACCAACCTGGTGGCAGTGCTTCCCTTTCTGATGTTGGGGGGCTTTATTTCCCTGCTCTTTAACGAACTGATTTTGACCATTAGTTTTGCCGTAGCCGCCTCAATGGCGATCGCCCTGACAGTGGTTCCCGCCATGGCAGCACGGCTGTTAGGGATTCCTCGCTCCTTACATCTAAACCGCTTACCCCCGATTTGGCTCTTTGGCCGCTTCGTTCGTCTCTTAACTGCCGTTTACCGACAAATTCTCTCGGGGGTGCTACGAATGCGCCTGTTGACCATTGCCCTAGCCATTTTGGTTCTGGGAGGGGGCAGTCTCTGGATGGCGGAGAGACTTCCTCAAGAAATTCTGCCCCGCATCAACACGGGCCAAGCGCGACTGGTGGCCCAATTCCCCCCAGGAACGACCGTATCCCAGAACCGGCAAGTCATGGCAGCCGTTGATGAGATGCTGCTGTCGCAACCAGAAACCCAATATGCTTTTAGTACTGCCGGGGGGTTTCTCTTTGGAACCTCCACCAGTGCCAACTCCCTGCGGGGGTCAAGTACCATTGCCCTGACTCCAGGAACCAATGTTGGCGCTTATGTAGGACGAGTGAACCGGCAAATCACTGAGGAGATTCCCCTAGTCGATACCTCAATTCGGATGCGTCCTGAATCGGTGCGGGGGCTGATTTTAAGTAACTCTCCCACTCGTGATGACATTGATATCATGTTGCAAGGCACCAACCCCCAAGTTTTGGAAGAAGCCGGGCGCATGGTATTGGCCGCTCTAGAAGAAAACGCGACTCTAGCCAGCTACCAACCTGATGCCGAAGACCCCCAACCGGAGGTTCGCATCCGCCCCGACTGGGAACGGGCCGCCAGTGTCGGCCTCTCGGCTCAACGGATTGGGGAGACCATTCAAACCGCATTAGAGGGGTCAGTGATTACTCAAATCCAACGGGAAGACCGCCTCGTGAATGTACGGATGCAGTTACCCACGGGCACCATTGAGCGTCCGAGTCGCTTACGCTCGATTCCCCTGTTTACCTCGGGCAATCAACTGATTCGTTTAGGAGATATTGCCGAGATTGGTCGAGATGTTGCCCCAGGAGAAATTCAGCGCATTAACCAACGTCAGATTTTCCTGATTGAAGGCAGTCTCAGTGATGGCGCCAATCTCAGTGATGCCCTTGATGAAGTTGATGCCATTCTCGCCGGCCTCGACCTGCCTGAAGGGGTGACACGGGTTCCCAGTTCGGCGGCAGAAACCAATGAGCAATTACGCCAATCTTTGGTGATTTTGGGCAGCTTAGCTACGTTTATGGTGTTTGTGGTCATGGCGGTTCAGTATAACTCCCTGATTGACCCCCTCGCGATTATTCTCACAGTTCCTCTAGCTCTGGCTGGGGGGATTTTAGGGCTGTATATCACCGAAACAGCAGTAGGAGCCACGGCCATTGTTGGGGCTGTGTTATTGGTGGGGATTGTGGTCAACAATGCCATTTTGTTGGTGGAGTTAGCCAACCAAATCCGCGAAAAACAGGGGCTGAGTCACTATGAGGCCATGTTGGAGGCGGCTCCCCAACGACTACGACCGATTTTGATGACGACGATTACGACGGTCTTGGGGTTATTTCCCTTGGCCCTGGGGGTTGGGGAAGGGTCTGAGTTTCTGCAACCGTTAGGAATTGTCGTCTTTTCGGGGTTGTCCCTGGCGACCTTTTTAACCCTCTTTATTGTTCCCTGTTTCTATACTCTCCTTCATCGCTCGAATCGCCCCCGCAAACCCCGTTTACCGAGTGCGGGTTGGCAGGAGTCTCCTGTGGAACAACCGGTGGGTACGTTTAAGTAGCATCAGGTTATCTGGTGATCGCGATGCCTTCGTCCTGGGAGGGGTAGGAGTGGGTTATGCCTCTTGCCCCTTGCCTATTGCCTCTTGCCTCTTACCCCTTGCCTTCTCCACAGAAATTCCTACAATAGAAACATCCCCAAATTTGTTAAGTTTTATGAGCCAATCTCCTGAACCCTCCGTGACCCCTAATCTCACAGAGCCTAAATTTGGATTTAACCAATATGCAGAACGGCTCAACGGTCGTGCCGCGATGATTGGTTTCATTGCGGCCCTCGCCATAGAATACCTATCGGGTCAAGGACTCTTAGCCTGGTTAGGCCTGATTTAGTTTCAGCGATCGAGTAGGATCGAAATTGGGACAGGGTGTGGCTAGACGGTCTCAAAGACCGTTGCACCACACCTTTCCCGCCTATCATTCGCGGACTATACCGTTAAAGCTCTCATGAATGCTGTTTGGCATCGATTTTTTAAGCCCTTCTACCGTAAAGAACCGGTTTCCAGCTTTATTTTAACCGTCGGAGCCGTAGATGTTGCCCTAGGAGGTCTCGGGAGTTATAGCTCCCTCTTACTACTAGGAATGGGAACTATGACCGGGGCTATCGCCCTACGTTGGTGGCAAAGCCAACAGAGCGATCGCCGTCGTCCCCAAGAATCTCTCGCTGAATACTATCTCACCCCGGGGGTCGGACCTGAGCCGCTACCCCGTCTTAACCCCAGTAAACATCGCCGTTAATCCATAACTTACCGAAACTTACCGAGTTTTGCCCGTCTGGGGACAACAATCGGGTAAAATACAAGCCGTTGGTTTAGAGTCAACCAATGTTCCGGTTACCGCATATCCTCACTATGGTTCCTCTCCCTGATCATCGTCCCCAAAACTTATCTCTCGGACCCCTAGAAGCTGAAATCCTAGAGATTATCTATGATCTCAAAGAGGTGACCGTAAAAGACGTCCACGATCGCATCCTCGCAGACCCTGATCGCGAACTCGCCTACGCCTCCGTCACCACCGTGATGCGTCGTTTAACCCGCAAGGGCTGGCTCGACTGTGACAAAGCTGATCGCGCCTTTCGTTGGCGGCCGCGCATCTCCCGGGAGCAAGCACAAATGCTCAAATCCCACGATCGCCTGCAACGGTTTCTGGCCGTCAGTAGCCCCGATGTGGTCGCGGCCTTCGCCGACAGCCTAGATGTGGACAGCCTAGACCGCCTCGACGCCATTGCACAACGGATTCAAGCGGTTCGACGCCAACGGGAGGAACAGTCCTAATGCACCTGTTGATGATTCTCATGGCTTTGGCGATCGCCCTCGGCTTACGTCAAGGGAATCTCAACCGCCAAAGTGTCCAGACCCCATCCCTCGCTAACCTAGACCAACGTTGGCGTTCTGGGATTATTGCCCTAGTTGCCCCAGTCCTGCTCCTGCTCACTACCGCCATCGCAGTGCTCTCCATGGGCGCACAGGGGCAAATGGTATGGCAGGGAACTGGACTAGCCAGTTATCTGCTCTCCTGGCTCTTTCTTCTGAGCACCCTCAGTTGCTTCATTCGCCAATCTCTGCAACTGCGCCACGCTGTCATACAGCTACGTCGTTATCCCCAAACAGAAGTTCTCGGTCATCCCTGCCGTATCATCGATGACAGTGGCTTGTTCAGCGCCCAAGTGGGAGGCTGGCAACCCCAATTGACCATCACCCAAGGGTTATTAGACCATCTCGATGGCGATCGCCTGGCCGCCGTCCTCGCTCACGAAGATGGGCATCGGGTCTATCGTGACACCTTCTGGTTCTTCTGGCTAGGAATCTGCTATCGCCTCACCCTCTGGCTTCCCCACAGCGACCTCCTTTGGCAAGACCTACTGCTACTACGAGAAATCCGCGCCGACGCCTGGGCCGCACAACAGGTTGATGAACTGCTCTTAGCTGAGTCGTTACTGGACGTCATCCGTGCCCCCTTACGCTCCACAGCCTCCTTCGAAGCGGCCTTCAGTTGTACCGCTCCCCCCTCTCGCCTGGAACAACGGATTGAAGCGCTCCTCTGTGGAACTCATCCTGGCCTCAACTTCGGCTGGCAAGGCGTCCTACAACTAGCCTGGGTCCTATTGCCCCTAACCGTTGTCCCCTTCCACCAGTAAGCTAAACCGCTCACGATTCAGATCACAGACTCTCTATGGCGGTTGACCCTCGCAATACCAACACTCTCTGGGCCTCGGTTCTCGTTGAAACCTTAGCGCGTTTAGGATTAGACCTCGCCGTTATTTGTCCCGGCTCTCGCTCAGCCCCCCTGGCCGTGACCCTTGCCCAACATGAGCAGATTGAGGCCATCTCCATCCTCGATGAACGCTCAGCCGCCTTTTTTGCCCTCGGCTACGCCAAACGAACCCATAAACCCGTGGCCCTAGTCTGTACCTCGGGAACCGCCGGAGCCAACTTCTACCCCGCCATTATCGAAGCTCGTGAATCTCGGGTTCCCCTACTCGTACTCACCGCCGATCGCCCCCCAGAGTTACGCCACTGTCAAGCCGGACAAGCCATTGATCAACAGAAGCTCTATGGCAACTATACAAGCTGGTATGCTGAACTGGCCCTGCCCGAGTTAAGTTTAAGCCGACTGGGGTATTTGCGACAAACCCTCGTCTATGGCTGGGAGCGGACGTGTTTTCCAGTTCCCGGTGTGGTTCATCTGAACTGTCCCTTTCGTCAGCCCCTAGCCCCAGAACCTCAGCCTCAGACAGAAGAGTTCGTGCGGATGTTGGGGGATGGCATCTGGGAGGAATTTTTTGCCGCCGTTACCCCTGAATTACCAGCCACGCCCCGCCCCTCAGCCGAAAGTCTCGATCGCGCCTTCGCCGCCTGGTTTAAGAGCGATCGCGGCCTAATTATTGCCGGTGTAGCCCAACCGCGCAACCCGAAACAGTACAGCGAGCGGGTCGCTCAACTGGCGAAAACCCTTGGCTTTCCCGTCTTTGCGGAGGCCCTATCCCCCTTGCGTCATTGGGCCTCCCTCAACCCCCAATTAGTGGTGGGGTACGATCTGCTTCTGCGTCATCCTGAAATGGCCGCTCAATTGCAACCTGACCTCGTGCTGCAATTGGGAGACTTACCCACCAGCAAGGTGTTACGGCAATGGCTACAACAGGTTAACCCCTTAACCTGGGTCTTAGACCCCGGCGATCGCAATCTTGATCCACTCCACAGCCGGACTGTTCACCTACGCCTGGATGTGGAACGCTTACCCATCCCTGATCCCGTAGTTCCCCCCGTTCCCTCAGAGTTTTGTCAGCAATGGTGTGAAGCTGATGCCGAGTTAAGCGAGGCCCTAACCTCAAAAATGGCGGAGATAGACCCGCTGCGAGAACCTCAACTGCCCTGGCTCCTGTCTCACAGCTTACCCAGTCAACGCCAGGTGATGGTGGCGAACAGTACCCCAGTGCGGGATATGGAATGGTTCTGGCGACGTAGCGATCGCCAAACCCAAGTGTTCTGTAATCGAGGTGCCAATGGGATTGATGGGACCCTCTCAACGGCGATCGGGTTAGCCTATGGAGGGAAACCGACACTTCTCATCAGCGGTGATTTAGCCTTTTTACATGATACCAATGGCTTACTTTTGGCTCAACGATTGAAGGGCCATGGTCATTTAACCGTATTGCTGATTAATAACCAGGGTGGGGGAATTTTTGAGCATTTACCCATTGCCCAATTCAATCCGCCCTTTGAAGAATTTTTTGCGACACCCCAACAGGTCAACATTGAAAAACTCTGTGCCGCCTATGAGATTGGCTACAACCCAATTGAGTCTGCCGGCGACCTCAAAGACGCCTTACACCAATTTCCCCAACCCGGGCTACAAGTGCTGGAATTCAGAAGCGATCGCCATCAAGACCATGCCTGGCGATCGCAAGTATTCGGCATTAGCTCCCAACTAAACCGCTCAGAGGAGCGTTAATTCTTGTTTTGTAAAAGATGAAACTGTCGCAACAACGTTACATTTTCAGGTGTTAAAAGTTTCTGCATTTCTTCCACTTGATTTAACAGAGAGATCTCCCGGGAAAACTCTTCCTCTAAAATACTAATATAACGTTCTTGAGCCTCAGGAGTTCTTTGGGCCTGTAACATCGTTAGGGCCATCTTGATATTCGACATCGGCCGCCGCAGCTCCTGGTTCAGATTGGTCATTAACCCATCTTTCGCATCTACAAATTCCTGTAGTTGACTCAGTTCCTGTGACAACGTTGATAGCCGAGTCACCATTATATCCTGCTTTTTAAACCGGGCTTCAATGGCCCGTAGTAATTCATCGGCATCAAAAGGTTTTACTAAGTAATCATCAGCTCCCAACTCAAACCCTTGACGCATATCAGACCGCTCGGTTTTTGCCGTCAAGAAAATAAAGGGGATCAGGGCAGTTTCCACATCAGCCTGTAGGGTTTGCAACACCTGATAGCCATCCATCTCGGGCATCATGACATCACAGACAATTAAGTCCGGGGACTCCTGACGAGCACAGACCACCCCAGTCTCTCCGTCACTGGCCCCCATCACCTCAAACCCCTCCAAACGGAGGATTTTCATGATATTTTTCTGTAAAACTTGTTCGTCTTCGATGACCAATATCTTTTTCATAGTTGTCCAGTCAGCGATGCTTAATCTTAAATTTTGCGCTCGTAAAGTTTTAATACAAAAACGTCAAGGTCAATCTTACACCCTCGATTTTACACCCTGAGGGTATCCCTGACCGACGCTCCTAGATCAATCATAACTAAACTTCACAGACAAATCACAGGGGGAAGTGGACGAAAATCTGAGTTCCCACACCCACCTGGCTCTTAACCTCTACTCGTCCCCCATGTAAGTCCACACAACGTTGTACAATCGCTAAGCCCAACCCCGTCCCGGGAATAGTTCCCACATTTTTAGCTCGGTGGAAAGATTCAAACAAACGGGGTAGATCTCCGGCGGGAATGCCGATTCCTTGGTCTTTAACAGAGTAGATCAGCTCCCGACCTCGTTGGAACAGGCGGATCTCAACCGGCTTGTCAATGCTAGAGTACTTGAGGGCATTAGAGACTAAATTGCTAAAAATTTGCCGTAGCAACTTTTCATCCCCATTTAGCATCACAGGGGTTTGGGGGACCTGCCATGAGAGTTGACGGTCGCGGGCAATGCTCCCCTGGAGCTGCCGTAACAATTTGTCGCAAAACTCACAAATGTCCAGGGACTGGGGGGTGAACTTCAGCGTCCCCGAGTCACTCTTGGCCAGCGTTAACACATCGTCGAGCAGTTCCGTCATATGACTAACCGCCGACTGAATATCATTGAGTTGTTCGAGTTGTTCTTCCCGACTCCAATCGTAGCGTTGCAGCAGTTGACCGCAGGATTTGATGACCGCCAGGGGGGTGCGAAACTCATGGGAGGTCATGGAGATAAAGCGGGATTTAAGATCTATCAACTCCCGTTCCTTTTGCAAGGCCTTGATCACTTCCGCCTCCGCCCGTTTGCGTTCCGTGATATCTTGAATCACGACCACAAAGTAGGGGGCTACCGCCGGGCTCTCCTGAGCCTCCGAAGAAGAAGGCTCAAAGACGATTGAGGTCGTCACATGAACCCAAATGGGGCTGCCATTGGCGTGCAAAAATCGTTTTTCTAGGGTGATGGTCCCAGCTCCATTCAGTAGATCCTGTCGAACCTGTTCCGACAGGGGCAGATCCTCGTCATAGGTCATCTGTAAACAGGTACGCTGCGCCAGTTGTTGGGGGGTGTACCCCAAAATGTCACAGAGTTTTTGGTTAACAAACTCCCAATATCCTTCCAGATTGATTTGAGCTACGCCCACCGCCATCTGTTCAAACAGGGAACGGAATCGTAATTCACTCCGTTGTAGGTCCAGGGTGCGTTGCGCGACTTTGGTTTCTAACTCCTGGTTGAGTTGGCGCAGCGCCAGTTCCGCCTCTTTGCGATCGCTGACATCCTGAACAATCCCCACAATCTGTTCCGGCCGTCCCTCAGCATCGCGACTCAGGACAATCTCCCGACTATGAATCCAATGCCATTGTCCATCGACCCCTCGTAGGCGATATTCTTGTTCTAGAAGTCGACCGCCATGGAGTTGTTCGAGGCGATCGCCCAGTTCGTCGATGTCAGAGATATCCTGGGGATGGCTCTGTTCGCAGCAATGAGCATGACTTAATTCACTAATTCTTTTGGGGGTATGGCCGATGAGAGCCTCCACCTGCCGATTGATATAGACAATTTTCCCAGTAGCCGCCTGATAGACATATAAAATATCAGGGGAGGTGTCGGCGATTTGCTGAAACAGTCGTTGTTGCTCGATTAAGGCCACTTCAAACTGTTGTCGTTGGGTGATATCAATGCCCACCCCAATGGCCGCTCGACCCCGATCATATTTTTGAGCCACCACCAGATACTGGAGTTTTGACTCTTCTATGTCCAGGGTAATAATTTGCCCCGCTGACATAGGCGCCTCCATCATAAAGGTGCGCATAAAGTCAGCGAACTGATGGGAGTCCTGGCTAGGAAAGGCCAAATCTTGGTCTAGGAAGTCTTCGGGGGCTAAACCATAGAGATTAGCAAAATTGGAGTTTACCCCTTGGTAGCGTTGATGATCACCGACCCAGCAGACAATGCCTGGAATAGCATCGAGGATTGCTCGCAAGCGATCGCTCGTTTGTTGCAACCCCTCCTGGGCCTCCTGGCGAGTGCGGATGCTCGCTCGTAGCATCTCGTTAATACTGCGCAGTTGATTGGTGCGAGCCTGTACTCGTTCTTCCAATTCACGGGTATTGTTTTGTAGAACTGCCTCGGCCCGTTTACGAGCGGTGATATCTCGGGCTACCCAGAGAGCAGACATGATCGTTTCTTGAGTTAAAAGAGGCAGAGGTAAAGGGGAAATACGAGCCTCAAACCACTGAGTCTGAGCCGTTGAGTCTTGGGAGGAATCTTGGGCCGGCAGTTGGTATTCATGGCGAATCGTACGACCCTGCTCCCAGGCTCGTTGAATTTGCTCAAAAAACTGCCGCTCATAGCAGGGATCGAAGAAAGCGTTGATGGTTTCGTTGATATCGAGGTTCAGGTAACTGTAATTATGACTCGGTAACCCCACATGAAGCGTGTTATCATCATGAATGCTAATTTCCAGGACAATGTCTGGCATCGTGGAGAGCAACATTTGCAATTTGGTGTAGCTGCTGATCAGTTTTTCTTGCAGAAGTTGCTGTTCTTCTAGACTTAGAGGAACTTGATGTTCGATTTTTGCTCGATAGCCTTGACGAAGGATATCGCTCGCGGGAAGACTACCGACGATATGTCCCTGAGGATCAAGAATGGGTACGGTTTCTGGGGGACTCTGCTGAAGTCGTTGGAGTAGGTCTGGCCAATCAGGGGGATGGTTCTGTTGCAGGGAGAGTTGGTCCGGGGCTTGGGCCATTAAAGAGCCTAGGGTTTGGCTGCGATCGCACTGGGGGTCTCGTAATAGCCTCAGTGCATCCCGTTGGGAGAATCGACCCAGGAAGCGATCGCCCTCCACCACAAAAATATTAGCCAGATTTTCATCCACAAGGAGGGCGATCGCCTCAGCTAGGGACATCTGTGCCCTCAAGGTCAAGGGTTGTGGGTTGCCGATATCCTGAAACTGTCCATCGAAAATTGCCATAACAGGAGAAGACCTCATCAAGGGTAGACGGCGAGTCAGTAATTATACGCAGGGCTGCTGCTGTGGATTTACGGAATGAAAAATCTGTGAATTTAACACTTTCCATTGCCCTAGTTTTTGTTTACCATCGTAGATACAAGGAGGAAAGCAAGTCCAGCCTTTTTTAGCGAAGTATAACACCATAATAAGTTTTTGAAAAAAAATAATAATTTAGTCTTTGATGTTAATGACTTAATATTAACTAAAAAACTAGCAACGGGTCGATGGGTATTGATTTTTGCCCTAATTAATCCCTGATATCAACCCAATCATCTGATTATCGTTCTTCTGTTGTACCTGACTTGTTGCTCGGTTTCCCGGATCAAAAGGTCTCATGTGATGGCAACTGCGTCGTCCCACTCCCATCATTAACCGTCCCACCATCAGGTCATGACGATGAACAACCATCAACTTCCTTCCACTCAAACTGCTGCCTCAGAACTTTTCAACTATGTTCATCATCAAGCTACGGGTCGTCTGATTATTATTCACAAATCGACACAATACTGTTTCGATTTGTTTCAGGGACAGATCGCTACCGCCATCTTATCCATCCATCGTCGTCGGCGTTGGCAGCGAGCGGTTCAGCAGCACGCTCCTCAATGGCAGCATGAGCTAGAACCCCAAGGAACACGACAGAATTGGGAACGGCTCCATCTGCACCATGGAGTTAGCGAAGGCTGGCTCACCTGCAAACAAGCCAAAGCCATCTTGAAACAATCCACTCAAGAAGTGCTGTTTTCCCTGATTCATGTCTCCAAATATCAACTCTACTGGCAACCGAGCGCCAGTACCCTCTGCCCTCGCTGGACCCTGAGCCGCCGCGTCCTCAAGGAGATATATGAGGAAGCTCAAGAGTTATCCGCCAACTGGCATGAATTAGGACTGAAGCCTCGGTGGGTGCATCAAGCCTTCCAACTCGACCCAAGCCTCGATCTACAGGCTAATGTCTTTGCTGATCTGACCGCCTGTCTCGATGGAAACCATAGTTTCTGGGACTTAACCTTAGACTTATCCGTCAGTAGAGCCACCATCAGCCGCATCCTACATCATTTCTTAGAACAAGGGATTCTTCAACGTCTTCCCTTAGCCGATCTCCCGGCGGCGGAATCTCCACAGCCGTCCCACGCTCAGATCATCGAACTCGACGCTCATATTAGTTACATCCCGGAAATGGTCTTGGCCTAGAGCCTCAACCTCCCTGATGATGCCCCTTCAAGTCCGCTCCCACGAGTGGACTGGTGTTGATCGCGGCTGTGATCCCGACTCTCCTCATCTCCCCTGCAACAGTTGCCCATTTTGTACTCCAGACTGCAATTAGGGTCCTGGAATCTCGCTAGGCTAAAAGCAGTCTCCCTAAATTCCTAGCTGTTTGGGGCTGTCATTTAGCGTTAAAAGCGTTACAATTGTTTACATAACAAGACACTTTACTCATTATCCCTAGGATGACCGTCCCCAAGGCATCCGCACGACTTAAGCCAACACGAGTTCGTCGTAACCCAACCTCAAGCACCGCTGCTATGAAGACTGCTCAGACCTCTACCGACTTAGTCCGTACCTATCTCCGAGAAATCGGTCGGGTTCCCCTGTTAACCCACGAAGAGGAGATCCTATACGGCAAACGAGTGCAAAAACTGGTGGCCCTCGAAGCGATTCAAGAAGAACTGGCCCAACAACTTGATCGCCAACCTACCCGTAAAGAGTGGGCCGAAGCTGCCAAACTTAGCCAGCGACAGCTTCAAAACGAAATTGAGAGTGGCGAAGCTGCCAAGCGTAAGATGGTGGAAGCCAACCTCCGCCTTGTGGTGTCTGTGGCCAAGAAGTACATTAAACGCAACGTGGACTTGTTGGACTTGATCCAAGAGGGCACGATTGGGATGCAGCGTGGGGTAGAAAAATTCGATCCCACCAAGGGCTATCGCTTCTCCACCTACGCCTACTGGTGGATTCGCCAGGCCATTACCCGGGCCATTGCCGAAAAAGGCCGCACCATCCGCCTCCCGATTCACATCACCGAAAAACTGAATAAAATTAAAAAAGTTCAGCGTCAACTGACCCAAGAACTGGGTCGGGCCCCCAGCATCAACGAAATTGCTGATTCCATGAGTCTCACCTCAAAACAGGTGCGAGACTATCTTGAACGCTCCCGTCAACCCTTGTCTCTGGACTTGCGGGTGGGAGATAACCAGGATACTGAACTGGCGGACTTACTCGAAGATGATGGTCCCTCCCCCGAAGATTTTGCTGTCCAGTCTTCCCTGCGTAGCGATCTTGAAGCCCTCATGGCAGATTTAACCGCTCAGCAGCGAGAAGTTTTGGCCTTGCGCTTTGGCTTGCGGGATGGAAAGGCCATGACCTTAGCCAAAATTGGCGATCGCCTAAAAATATCTCGGGAACGAGTACGACAGATTGAACGGGAATCCCTTACTAAGCTCCGTAAACGCAAGGCTGACATGAATGAATATCTAGCCAGTTAGTCCGAGAGGGGGAATGGCCGATGAATCCCTGCCATTCCCCCTCTCGGATTAGGCGTTAAGCTCAAAATTGAGTTCCTGCCGCTGATTGGGGAAGACGACCCGGAAGGTCGTCCAGCCTTCCGCGCTCTCCACACCAATCTGTCCCTGGAGTTGGAAGACTAATTTTTCAATGAGGGCCAATCCTAACCCAGTCCCCCCTTGTTTCCAGGGATCGGCATTGGGAATGCGGTAAAACTTATCGAAAATTTTAGGCAGTTCCTCTGGGGGAATGCTGGCCTGATTGCGAATGGAAAATTCGATCCCCTCCCTTAATTGAAAATTGTCCTCCCCTGGGATTTCACATTGACGGACTTGTAAATGAATGTCTCCCCGAGTAGCGGTATATTTGCAGGCGTTGTTTAGGAGTTCCACTAAAATTCGCTCTAGGTTAAGGCGATCGCACACGAATGGCGGTAAGTTTTTGGGGCAATCCACATGTAATCCCTGTTCGCGATCGCTAACTCGGGTGTAAAAAGGACGAGTTAAGGTTGGAATCCACTCATTCAGGTTAATTAACGACATGGAAATAAGATATGCATTATTTTCCAGTCGTTGTAGATCCAGTAAATCTTCAACCAGTTCTTCCTCCCGGGTACATTCAGTATTCAGGATATTCAGATAGCGTTGAATGCGCATCACTTGAGCTGAGTCCACCATTTTAGGTTCTGGGTTATCGTCCTCTTGAGGCGCAAACAACTTCAACATCTCAATCGCGAGTTTCATATTAGCAATAGGAGTCCGTAACTCATGGGAAACCGCACTAAGAAAATCATCTTTGAGACGGTTAAGTTTTTCCAATTCCGCCACTTGGGTTTGGGCCGCTTGATAAAGTCGTGCTTGACGAATGGCGATCGCACATTGATTCGCCACCTGTTGCACCAAGCGAATTTCTAAATCCGTAAACTCATACTCCGCATGATGGACTAACCATAAATCCCCCAAAACCCCTTGATTATCAAACAGAGGACTAGCCAGCATCGCCACTCGTCCCCGCACCGGATTGGGAATTAGAGAACAGAATTGAAAATAGCAGCCATCCATCAGTTGCGTGTAGAGTTCCGGGAAATTTCCCATCTGGGACACTCGCCCCTGAGACGCGGGAATAAAGTTCGTATATTCATAGCAAATCGTCGAAGTTCCCTGGTCTAAATCATATAAAGCGGCATTGCAAGAGCCGACCCCTAACACCACCGCCACTTCCCGAACCGCCGTTTGCACAATTTGACTCTCATCTAGACTATCCCGGACCTTATCGGTGATTCGTTTGAGCATGGCATCGAACTCAATCGCCTGCTGTAACTGTTGCGTTCGTTCTCGAATTTCTTTCTCTAAAACTTCCCCTTGTTGTTGAACTTGCTCAAATAAATGAGATTGTTGAATGGCGATCGCCACTTGGGTCGCCAGTTGTTGCAGCAGTTCCACTTCCAAGGATTGCCAATGGCGTTCCTGCCGACATTGATGGGCCACCAATAAGCCCCAAAGACAGCCATGATCCAACCCCTCCGAGGATTGCAGCAAAATTGGAACAATCAAACTAGATTTGATTTGAAAGGGATTAAGCAGCGCCTGGATCGTTGGATCAGTTTCTTGGGAACTATCATTAATAAGATAACTGCGACCGTTAAGATAGCGTTGCAGTTCCGGAGAGTCCTGATGACTTAAGGGGATTTGATGATTCAGCATCGGCTTCCACAAGCGATCGACCGACTCAACCACCACAATTCCATGACAGTTAGGAACCTCCGCTGGATTGGCATCAAAGCGGTAAATCAAGACGCGATCGCTATCCAGAAAATGGCGCACCTCTGACACCGTCGTTTGCAGAATCTCTTCTAAATTGAGGGACTGACGAATCCGTTGGGCGATCGCACTCACCAACCGTTCCCGTTCCGCCTGTTGTCGTAACGCCAACTCCGCCTCATGGCGCTTGGTAATATCCCGAATCACCCCTTCAATGGCGATCGCCTCACCCAGGGGACTATAGACAAACGTATCCTGTTGTTCCGTCCACACTAAATGTCCATTCCGATGGAACCAGCGTAAACTCAAGGGCGAGTCCGTAACCGTCTTTCCTTCTAATAATCCTTGGAACCGAGGCAAATCATCAGGGTGAACTTGGCTCAGCAACAGCTCCCTATTCTGATAATAGGCGTGAGGCGGATAGCCCATCAGTCGTTCAATACTCGGACTGAGATACTCAAACCCTGCATCGGAACCGAGACGGTAGGAATAGAGCGTATCACTCGCATTATCCACCAACTGCCGGAACTGAGAAAACTCCCGTTCCGAAGTTCCATAATCCTCTAACTGCACGAACCCATAAGTCTTCTGCTCTAGGATCAGAGGACTGAGGGTAACCTGTACCGACCTCAATTTGCCCCGGCCCGGACGACGACGAACCATCACCTCAACCGTTTCCCCCGCCATTAACTTAGCCCAATGTTCCGTCCACACCGCCGTTGTCCATGGGGGAATGAGTTTGCTGATTGGTTTATCCAGTAAATCAGGGACCGGATAGCCCAACGTTTGGCCGACTCCCGGGTGAATTGAGACAATACGCCCTTTGGAATTGAGCCAGAGAAATGTGGAACTTAGAGGATTCACAATGATTGGCCACTCACTAGAGATTTGACGGTGAGGCCGGTTCACACCCCCGAACACTCCCTTATCTCAATTTTAACCCTGGGGATTTTGGAGCTGGGAATTCCCCAGAATCTAAGCCAGCAACATCCCCTCTAAGACGGTGACGGCTTGACCCCCTAAAATCACTCGTTCCGCATCCCGTCGGACTCGGATCACCCCCCCCCGAGGTGAAGCCTGATAGGCTAATAACTGCATCTTTTTGAGTTTACGTCCCCAATAGGGGCCCAAACAACAGTGAGCCGACCCCGTCACGGGATCTTCATTAATTCCCATTCTCGGGGCAAAAAAGCGGGAAATAAAGTCATAGTCTCCCTGACGTCCTGAGTGAAGCCGCATTCCTTGACTGCGACTGGTGACGATGACCCCTTTACAGGGGAGTTGGGCCAGTTGGGCAAAATCAGGCTTGAGATCTTCTACATCCTCGGGGCTGGCCACCTCCACCAGCCAATAATCCAAGACACTCTCACCAATAAAGAGCGGGATGACCCCCAACGCCGCTTCCAGTTTAGGAATCATGGGGTCTTTCGGGGGACGCTGAACCACCGGTGCAGCGGGAAAGTCCAGTTCAATCCAGGATTGTTGACGCTCCGCCTTCAAGTCACCGCTACGGGTGTAAAACTGGATCGATGTGGTCGTAGGTACAAATCCCGTTTCCCAGAGAGCATGGGCGGCGGCTAGGGTAGCGTGGCCGCAGAGATCGACTTCTGTGGTGGGGGTGAACCAACGCAGACGAAAGCCGCGACCCTCCCGGTGCAAAAACGCCGTTTCCGAGAGATTCATCTCCGCCGCCACCGCCTGCATCCAGGACTCCTCCACCGCCCGGTCCAGAAGACAGACCGCCGCCGGATTTCCCCCATAGGGGCGATCGCTGAACGCATCAATTTGTAAGAGTTTCATGATTGTCCGACCCCTGCGCCCAATACCGTTGCTTTAAGAAAACTGGCTTTTAGTCTATCAAAGTGCTGCTGCCGACAGGGGGCGATCGCTCCCAAACTCAGCCTTGAGGCCATTGCACCATTGTCCCCAAAACGTTCTACACTGAAGGGTGCTTTTGTTGTCTCATGGAGAAAACTGTTGTCACCCGTGCGGAAAACTGTTCTAGCTGGTAACTGGAAAATGTACAAAACCCAGGCCGAAGCCCTGGAGTTTTTGAAGGGGTTTGTCTCTCACCTCGAAGACACCCCCGATGAGCGAGATGTGATTCTCTGTGTTCCTTACACCGCCTTGGGAAGCCTTTCCAAGAACTTGCATGGGGGACGAGTGCGTCTTGGCGCTCAGAATGTCCATTGGGAAGACTGCGGTGCCTTCACCGGGGAAATCTCCGCCCCCATGTTGACCGAATTAGGAGTCGATTATGTCGTCGTCGGCCATAGTGAACGGCGCGAGTATTTCGGCGAAACCGACGAAACCGTCAACCGTCGCCTCAAAGCTGCCCAAGCCGGAGGACTCACCCCCATTCTCTGCGTCGGGGAAACCAAAGCTCAACGAGATGCCGGAGAAACAGAAGCCCATATCTTCTCCCAATTGGAGCAAGATTTAGTGGATGTGGATCAGAGCAAGTTAATTATCGCCTATGAACCCATTTGGGCGATCGGCACTGGCGACACCTGCGACGCTGCCGAAGCCAATCGCGTCATTGGCTTAATTCGCTCCAAACTCAGCAACCCTGACGTCCCCATTCAATATGGCGGCTCCGTCAAACCCACCAACGTAGATGAGATTATGGCCCAACCCGAAATTGACGGGGCCCTCGTCGGCGGCGCCAGTTTAGAACCCGAAAGCTTTGCCCGCATTGTCAACTACAAAGCCTAGCAACGGCTCAGGTTCTCCTAAAAATCTGTTAATTTTGTAACGGTTTTTTCTATAGTTTGTAACGTTTTTTGAAATAGCGGCGGCTTGAAAGTTCGAGTCGTCGCTATTTTGTCGATTAAGGCGAGAGCATTTTTAACAAAACTTGAAGAACTCTCACAGGTTTAGGGATTTCGCTTAACCTAGGAATACATTAAGACCGCTTGTCAGATCTACGAGATTCCCATGGAAAACTTTGAAAACTACCGACTCAAATGCACCCTCAGCTTCGGGGATATTTACGGTCAAATCATCATCTGGCTCATTGTCATCTTCCTGAGCTTAGCCTCAGCCCTGGCCCTCTGGAGTACAGAACGGCAACTCTATGCCCTGCTAACCGTGGGTTTAATCGTTGTGCTCTCCCTTCCCTTCCTCCTCTTTGCCTTTGTCACCACCCTGTTGAACCACATTGAAGTCAACGCCATCGATCCAGCCGCAGAAACCTCCAAATTTGCCGGAAAACGCCCCCCGAGCGAAAATCCCGCCCAAGCCACCGGCTAACCCCCAGCCCAAGACCCCTGCTCATGTCACAATTGAGCGGTAGGATGCGTTCCGGCATCAGGTGGGATTGTGACCTAGGCCCATCAATTCAAAATTGCCGGAACGCATCACTCCTGGGAGGGGCTGTCTCTTACTCTTGCCTCTTGCCTCCTCCCCCCTCCTCCCCCTCTGTGTCCTCTGTGCCTCTGTGGTAACCATGCTGCAACATGATGTCATTATCGTCGGTGGCGGACTCGCCGGAAGCCGTGCCGCCGTCGAAATCGCCCGTACCGACCCCCAACTCAATATTGCCGTCGTCGCCAAAACCCACCCCATCCGATCGCACTCCGTCGCCGCCCAGGGCGGAATCGCCGCCACCCTCAAAAACGTCGATTCTCAAGACTCCTGGAAAGCCCACGCCTTTGATACCGTCAAAGGATCGGATTATCTCGCCGATCAGGATGCAGTCGCCTTACTCACCCAAGAAGCCCCCAATGTGGTTATCGACTTAGAACACATGGGGGTTTTATTCTCCCGTCTAGACGATGGCCGCATCGCCCAACGGGCCTTTGGCGGCCATTCCCATAACCGCACCTGTTACGCCGCCGACAAAACCGGCCATGCCATTCTTCATGAACTCGTCAACAACCTCCGTCGCTACGGGGTGACCATTTACGATGAATGGTATGTGATGCGTCCTATCATTGAAGAGGGGGACGCCAAAGGCCTGGTGATGTATCACCTCGAAAGTGGACGCATTGAGGTTGTTCGCGCCAAAGCGGTGATGTTTGCCACCGGCGGCTATGGACGGGCCTTTAACACCACCTCCAATGATTATGCCTCTACCGGGGATGGCTTAGGTATGGCAGCCGTGGCCGGCCTGCCCCTCGAAGATATGGAATTTGTGCAATTTCACCCCACCGGACTCTATCCCGTTGGGGTGTTAATTTCTGAGGCGGTTCGCGGTGAGGGGGCCTATTTACGCAACGCCCACGGCGATCGCTTTATGGAACAGTATGCCCCCAGTAAAATGGAACTGGCCCCGCGAGACATTACCTCCCGGGCCATCGCCACGGAGATTCGCCAAGGGCGGGGCATTCACCCCGATGGCAGTCCAGGAGGGTCTTATGTCCATCTGGATTTGCGCCATATGGGACGGGAGACGATTATGAGTCGGGTTCCCTTCTGTTGGGAAGAAGCCCATCGCCTGGTGGGGGTGGATGCGGTACATGAACCCATGCCCGTTCGTCCTACCGCTCATTATTCGATGGGGGGGATTCCCACCAACACTCGCGGTCAGGTGCGCCTAGGTCCCGAAGGCTTCGTTAGCGGCTTCTATGCGGCTGGGGAATGTGCCTGTGTCTCCGTCCATGGGGGGAACCGTTTAGGGAGCAATTCCCTCCTTGAATGTGTCGTTTATGGCAAGCTGACGGGGGCGGCGATCGCCGAAGATGTCCAATCCCGTAAACTCCCTGAGTTGGACGAACGGCCCTATATTGAGGCAGCACAACAACGCCTACAGAACCTGTGCGATCGCCAAGGGGAGTATCGTATCAACCAAGTCCGTCAACAACTTCAGGACACCATGAGCGAGTTTTGTGGCGTCTTCCGCAGTCAGGAGTTGATGCAGCGGGGCCTCGATGAACTCGGGGCGATCGCCCAACAGGTGCAACAGATCCACCTCGATGATAGCGGCACTCTCTGGAATACCGAACTCATCGAAGCCATGGAACTGGAGAACCTCCTGATTGTGGCCCAAACGATCCTCCATTCCGCCTTCAACCGCCGAGAAAGTCGTGGCGCTCATTTCCGGGAAGACTATCCCAGTCGCAATGACGGGGACTTCCTCCACCACACCCTGGCCTATCACTCCGCTGCTGGAGTGGATATTGTCCCCATGTCCGTCAATCTCAGCCTCTTTGAACCTCAAGAACGCAAGTATTAAGTCCGTCACGATGGCGAAAGGGCCTCGATGAGGCCCTTTCCCCTCGTCCGGGTGTAAGGTTAAACCTCCCCTCGGCGATCGCACAGCCAATAGGTCATCATCTCACCCCGTCCTTTAATGTCTAACAATCCCCGAGGTTCTAAGATATAACGCTCTCGTAACATCTCATAGGTTGTTTGCGTCACCTGGATGTTTCCCGCCTGGCCTTGAGACTCCATGCGGCTCGCCACATTCACCGTATCCCCCCATAAATCATAGGCAAATTTACGAATGCCAATCACCCCCGCCACCACCGGGCCTGTATTGATCCCAATCCGCAGTTGGAAGCCCAGATTATGTTCTCGGTTAAACTCATCAATCGCCCATTGCATTTCCAAAGCCATCTCAGCGATCGCCACTGCATGATCCTCCATCGGCATGGGTAATCCACCAGCCACCATATAAGCATCACCAATTGTTTTAATTTTTTCGAGCTGATAGGCTAACGCCAACTGGTCAAAGGTTGAGAAAATCTCATTTAAGATGGCCACCAACTTGGACGGGGGCATCTGGGCAGAGACCGTGGTAAAGTCCACCAAATCTGCAAACATGATCGTTGCTTCCTCGAACCGTTCCGCAATGGAAGTTTGGTCTTGTTTGAGTTGTTCAGCAATTTTACGCGGTAGTACATTTAATAGCAAACTTTCGGACTTCTCTTGCTCCACCCGTAGGGCTTCTTCCGCCAGTTTACGCTTTGTAATTTCTTGGACAGTCCCTTCATAGTAGAGAATACGCCCCTTATCATCCCTAACAGTTCGGGCATTTTCTGACGTCCAAATAATACTGCCATCTTTGCAATGGACTTGCAACTCAAACTCAACAATTGAACCTTCGTTTTCCAGGCGGCTAATAAACTCTAGACGACGATTGCTGTTAACATATAAATCCTGACTAACATCTTGAACATTGGCTTTTAAATCTTCTAAAGAGTCATAACCATACATCTGAATCAAAGCTGGATTAGCACTGACATATTGCCCTTGAGGAGTTGTTTGGTAAATTCCTTCTGCCGCATTTTCAAAAATACTACGATACTTTTCTTCAGCTTCTTGAAGAGCATTTAAAACCCGGCGACGCTCCGTGATGTTACGAGCAACCCAAATCACACAATTATCAGGTAAAGGAGATACCGTGGCTGCGAACCAAACCTCAGTCATTTCTCCATTACTTGGATCTTCAACTTCAAGATTGTACTCCAAGTTAACCGTTTGACCTCGATTTAAAGCGCGCTGAATATGGCTAACAAAAATACTCGCTTGAGTGGGAGGAAGAACCTCATAAACACTCTTCCCTGTACGGTCTTCTTTAGGGCTATAAAGTACCTCAGAATTGGTTGAGACAACCTTCACATAACGTCCTTGGGCATCAAAGACCGCGATAGTATCCGTCATCGCTTCAAATAGGGCCCGTAACTCCGCCTCTGATTTGCGTAAGGCTGCTTCAATTCGCTGACGTTCCCCAATTTCCAGCATCAGCCGTTCATTGGACTGACGTAGAGCTGCTGTCCGTTCTTCCACCCGACTTTCTAGCTCTTCATTGGCTTTCTGTAAGGCTGCCTCAGCTCGCTTGCGTTCCGTAATATCTTCAACCGTTCCCTCATAATAGAGGAGGTGATTTTCTTCATTATCCCAAGCTAAACGAGCATTCTCAGAAATCCAAACAATACTGCCATCTTGGCGATAAATTTCTTGTTCAAAACCAATCACTCGCCCCTGTTGGTGCAAAATTTCTAGAAACTGTTGCCGTTGTTGAATATCTACATAAAGGAGGCGATCGCCACAACTGAGATTGTTGATTAAACTTTGAGCTGACTCATAGCCATAAATCCGGGCTAAAGCAGGATTGGCATTGAGATACGTACCATTGGGAGAAATTTGATAAATTCCCTCCACGGCATTTTCAAACAAGTCACGATATTTAGCTTCCGCTTCCTGGAGTGCTTGTACCGCTCGATGACGTTCCGTGATGTCGATACCTACCGTAAACGCTGCACGACCTTCATCATATTTTTGGGCAGCAATGAGATAACTATGGGTTTGACCATAGACCTTAGCCGTAATTTCCTCACAACGCTCCGTCACCTCACTCGCAAAGAACTCTTCTAAGAATCCTTGAAAAAGATCACTGGTTTGTAAGAAGCCAATCTCTTGATCCACAAAAGCTTCCGGTGGCAGATTGTAGGTTTGGGCCAGATGACGATTCACCCCCAGATAGCGCAAGTCACAGCTAATCCAGGACACCATCCCCGGAACTGCCTCTAGAATCGCCTGGAGTTGGTCTCTAGCGGCTCGGAGGTCATTTTCCGCCTGACGACGTTCTGTGATGTCGATACCCACCGTAAACGCCGCGCGATCGCCATCATATTTCTGGGCCACAATCAGGAAATCTCGCAGTTCCCCATGAACCCGCGTCAAGACTTCACAGGTTGCATCATCAGCATTACTCTCAAAAAATGACTTCATAAAATCCTGGAAGTCATGACTGGCCCGCAAAAAACCAATATCTTTGCCGACAAAGTTCTCCGGTTCCGCCTCAAACATCTGGGCTAATTGCCGGTTCACCCCCAGATAGCGCAAATCTCGGCTAATCCAAGACACCACCCCCGGAACCGCATCCAGAACCGCCTCAAGTTGGTCTTTTGCCGAACGCAAGGCCTGTTCCGCCCGCGTATGCTTAACAATTTCCGCGATCAGCTGATCATTCGCCTCAACCAAGGCTGCCGTACGTTCCTCTAGCTGTAATTGCAACGTCCCATCCGTTAACAAGGATAGCTCAGGCTCGGGTTGGACCTCTTGCTGCCGAGTTTCCAAGGCTTCAACACGTTGACGGAGATGGGCTAATTCCTGAATGAGTTGTTCCTTCGATTTATCTTCGTCTCTCATGACGTTGCGTCGTTGAACGGGTGAGAAAGTCATTGCTGTACCTTAACGGTTAGTCGTTCACCGGCCAGCCTGAAGTTCAGTCTGCTACGGTATGCACCCTACGATTTCGTCAAACACTCATCACTAAGGCGATCGCCTCAAGCTTTCGGGATGAGTTAGCCCCCTGAATACTGGTAAATGCCCTGAAGCTACCATTCTAGTCCACTACCTCATCAGAGTTTCAACCGTGCTTAGACGCAATCTCGCAGGTTCTGCTCAGTCTTTTCAGCCGATTTGGCTCAATTTCCGGGGACTTCCTGGGGTTGATCACCCTGACTATTCACCCTAACCTGTTTCCTCATGAGGCGTATTGCGATCGCCACCCCTGAGGACTCTCACCAAACACCCCCAACCTTTCCCAACTCTGTAGCGTTTCTTAACAACCTATAGCTCAAACTCCAAGAAATTTTGTATCCTAACAGACGTGGTTTAAGCGTTCGCCCCAGAGCGAATTGATTTCATGGCTTACTTGTGGTACAAAGCATTTCACCTTATTGGCATCGTCGTCTGGTTTGCAGGTTTGTTTTATCTCGTGCGTCTATTTATTTATCACGTTGAAGCCGACGCCGAACCCGAACCCGCCCGTTCTATCCTGAAAAACCAATATCAAATCATGGAGAAGCGGCTCTACCACATTATCACAACACCAGGAATGATTGTGACTGCCGCCATGGCCATCGGCATCATTAGCACCAATCCCGATATCATGAAGTCCAGTTGGCTCCATATCAAATTAGGATTTGTAGCCGTACTCATTGGCTATCATTTCTACTGTCGTTCTCTCATGAAAAAATTAGAAACAGGAGACTGTAACTGGAGCAGCAAACAGCTACGTGCCCTCAACGAAGCCCCAACATTACTCTTATTAGTTATTGTTATGTTGGCCGTCTTTAAAAACAACTTCCCCACCACAATTGCCCCCTGGCTCGTCTTCGGCGCCGTTATTTTAATGGCCGTCACCATCCAACTCTACGCCCGCAAACGTCGCCTCGACAAAGAACGACTCAGCCTAGACAGTTAAGAAGCAAGTCATCCCCATTGCCTCCTCATCCTCCTCCCCCTCCTCTTCTCTGTGTTCTCTGGGTCTCTGTGGTTCCCCCTATTGCCCCAAAAACCCCTCAATCGCCCGTCGAGTCGTATTCGGGCGTTCTAGATGGGGAACATGGCCACAACAGGGAATCCAGACCAACTCCCCCTGAGGAAGTCGTGTTATAAACTCCCCCGCATCACGGGTTCCCAGAATCCGATCCTCCTCACCCCAAATCACCAAGGTGGGGAGGTTCAGTTGAGAAAGTTTGCTCGTCAATGAAGGGAACCCCCCACTCTTCGTAAACTTAATCAGCGCCTCTTTCCAACCCAGACAATCCAGATGTAACGCCGCACAACAGCGAGCATCCGCCGAATTGAACGACTTATCAAAATAGGCAGAATAACTAATCTGATTCCGCACCCCAGGCCGACGCAAAAAATTCGCCGCCAGACTATCAAAAGGCGGAAACAAGTATTTGCCAATCACCGGGCCATTGGCAATCCCCGCACTATCGAGGAGAATCAATCGGTCCACCGCCTCAGGATAGGTGAGAGCAAAATCAATCGCCGCCGCCCCCCCCATCGACGCCCCCAATAACACCACCGGCCGGGCGATCGCCTGTTGCCAAAACCCATATAAATGAGCTTTGATAGCATCGGGCGAAAACACCCCCTGGGGCGATCGCACCGTAAAGCCAAAGCCCAACAAATCCACCGCCCAAGTCTCCCGAGACTGAGCCAACAACGGCTGTAGGCGGCGAAACTCCAACACCGAACTATCAAAACCATGTAACAGCATCAGCGGCGTCTGCCCCTCCCCTAACTGGACATAGGTGGTGGGAATCTCAGCCTTCTCCAGCTTCACCTCTAAACATTGAATCGCCTGAGCCTGTTGAATTGACGTCTCTTCACTCAAATCGTGAACCGCAGCCGGAAGAAAATCGGGGAACATGAGAAATCAGCCAAAACCTGAACCATTAAATCGTTAACCATGCCGCAGCAAAGTCCGGATTCGATCATACCCGACCCCGAGACCCCCGTTCGAGTCATCGGACTGATGAGCGGAACCTCCATCGACGGCGTAGATGCCGCCCTCGTCGAACTCAGTGGCGGGCGATCGCCCCTGAAACTCAAGCTGCTCGCCGCCCAAACCTTCCCCTACGAAGAACTCGCCCCCCCCAACCTGCGATCGCAACTCCTCGCCGCCGCCAGTAACCAACCCCTGCCCCTCAGCCAACTCGCCCAACTCGACAACACCGTCGCCCAAGCCTTCGCCCGCGCCGCCCAACGCATCCAAACCCACCAACCCCCCGCCCAACTCATCGGGTCTCACGGGCAAACCGTCTTCCACGCCCCACCCCCCCATCCCGGACATCTCGGCTACAGCCTCCAGTTGGGTCGGGGTGACCTCATCGCCCATCACAGTGGACTCCCCACCGTCAGTAACTTTCGCGCCGCTGATATCGCCGTTGGCGGGCAAGGTGCGCCCCTCGTCCCCCCCATCGATGCCTGCCTACTCGCCCATCCCCAGCGCGATCGCTGCATCCAGAACCTCGGCGGAATCGGCAACGTCACCTACCTCCCCGCCGGATGTCATCAAAACTTCCAAGGAATCCTCGGCTGGGACACCGGCCCCGCCAACATCCTCATCGACCTCGCCATCACTCAACTCACCCAAGGCAAACAACAGTATGACCACAACGGTCAGTGGGCCGCCTGCGGAACCCCAGACCCCGACCTAGTACAACAATGGCTCACCCATCCCTTCTTCCAGCAACCCCCCCCTAAATCCACCGGCCGAGAAGACTTCGGCCCCGAACTCTTACAGCAGTATCATCAGCAAGCCCAACATCTGGGCCCTGCCGACTGGCTAGCCACCCTAACCGACCTCACCGCCGCCAGCATCGCCGACAGTTACAAACGCTTCCTACCCCAACTTCCCCAAGACCTCATCCTCTGCGGCGGCGGCAGTCGCAACCCCTACCTAAAATCCCGTCTCCAAACCCATCTCCCCCAAACCACCCTTTCCAGCAGCGACGACTGGGGACTCAACGCCGACTTCAAAGAAGCGATCGCCTTCGCCATCCTAGCCTACTGGCGTCTCCAAGGTCATCCCAGCAACCTCCCCAGCGTCACCGGCGCCAGCAAACCCGTCCCCCTCGGCGACATCCACCCCCCCTAACCCCCCTCACCTATTGCCCCTTGCCTCTTCCCTCTTGCCTACTGCTAAGATTCTCCTAGCGAGGAATTCTCTTAAAACCTCTCACTTGATGGCAATCCTTTGTTGTAAATTGTGGTATCTCACTCGTTTTTACTCGAACAAGGTCGGTGGCGCCTAGAAGGCAACTGGCTTGAACGGTCCAACCCACCCATCGCACTGACGGGTCGAATCATCGTCGCCTGGGGACAAGACAACTGGTATAGCATGGTCACCAAACTGACCTTTCCCAACCGAGAACGGCAAGAAATCACCTGTCAATATCGAGGTCGTCTCGACGGCGGCGAGCGTCAATACACATTTGTCTTACAACACAGCGAATTAGGACGAGTTGAAGGAGAAGGTTGGATCACCCCAGCTGCGATCGTTCAACGCTATTGGACCCTCAACGACAAACAACGCCGCAGCGGCTTTGAAACCCTAACGCGCCTCGACACCGGCAAATACGCCATCTCCGGCGGCATGATGGCCGGCCTACACCTCACCAGTGCCATGGATGCCACCCTCATCCTGCAATACAGCTAAACCAACCATGACCCCCCACCCCCTCCCCTCTTGCCTCTTGCCTCTTGCCTTCTTCCCCCTGTTCCCTGTTCCCTGTTCCCTGTTCCCTTCTTCCCCCTCTTGCCTCTTGCCTCTTGCCTCTTGCCTTCTTCCCCCTGTTCCCTGTTCCCTGTTCCCTGTTCCCTTCTTCCCCCTCTTGCCTCTTGCCTCTTGCCTCTTGCCTTCTTCCCCCCATTAACAACCGATCACATTTTTAACCCACCCCTCAAAAATCCCCAAAAACTACTGTAAAATTAACCTGGCTTACCCCCCATTCTCTCTACATCACTATCTTGGAAGGGTAATTGCCCTCAAGCCCACCTAGCCGTCTTTCACAGATTCTGTATGACCGTCATCACCCCCGACAAAACCGCTCTCGACCTCGATCGCATCAACCCACAATTAAACAATGCCAACGCCAGCGACATTATCGCTTGGGCAGCCCAAACCTTTGGCGACGGCCTAGTCATGAGTAGCAGTTTCGGGATTCAGGCGGCGGTTATGTTACACCTAGTGACCCAAGTCAAACCCGATATCCCCGTCATCTGGGTCGATACCGGCTATCTCCCCCCAGAAACCTATCAGTTCGCCGACGAGTTACAACAGCGGCTGAACCTCAACCTACAGATTTATCAATCTCCCCTCAGCCCCGCCCGCATGGAAGCCCTCTACGGCAAACTCTGGGAACAAGAAGACGTCGCCGCCCTTAATCGCTACGATGCCATTCGTAAAGTCGAACCCATGCAACGGGCCCTGCGGGAACTCGGCGCCACCGCCTGGCTAGCCGGATTACGGGCTAACCAAACCCAACATCGCAGCAACCTACGTCCCCTCGAACGCCAGGGCGAGTATTACAAAGTCTTCCCCATCCTCGATTGGTCTTCCAAAGATGTCTACGACTATCTCACGGCCAACGACCTCCCCTACCATCCCTACTTTGACCTCGGCTACACCACCGTTGGCGACTGGCATTCCAGCCGCCCCGTCACCGCCGATGACGACCACGAACGGGATACCCGCTTCCGAGGCCTGAAACAAGAATGTGGCTTACATCTGCCCGCCAGTGACGGAGAATCCCAAAGCCTCAACTCCAGTTCCCTCTAGCGCCGTTCGGGCCGCCCCTCCACCCAAAAACCCAGTATGTCCTCTTTTCGAGATGTCATCGGATACTTCCGTGCCTATCGTCGTTCGGCAATTCTGAGTATCCTCCTCAGCGGCAGTTTTGAGATTCTCGATTTAGCAGTCCCCTATGCCGTTGGACAGATTCTCAATGTCCTCTCCGGCCAACGCCTGGATCAATTTTCCCAGACCTTGGTGACAACCACGGCCCAACTCCTCAATGTTGACCCCGACATCAACCTACAACTCGGGGTCTTCGTGGGCATTATTTTTGTCGTTTCTGTCTTACGGGCCCCCCTGCAACCCTGGCTGAGTGGCTGGTTTCATTGGTGGGTTGCCCTCAAAACTCGCCAGGATAAATCGAAATCTGTCGTCAGTAAAGTTCTGGAGTTACCCCTAAACTTTTATGATGAAAATAATCCTGGACGCATCGCCGGACGAGTCGCGAAAGGAATCAATAATTACACTTGGACGTATCCAGAAATTGCTGGGCAGTTTCTCCCCAAGCTTATGCTCGTTCTGGGAGTTTTCGTCATCATTGCCCTGATTGAACCCTGGGTTGCCCTAGTGTTTGGGCTATCTTTTGTGAGCATTTTGCTCTTTAGTTTACGCCATTTGCAGGCAATTGTTCGTAAAGAGAATGCCCTAGACCGCTATTTAGAAAATATCGATAGTCGCACCTCTGAGATTATTACCAATATCAAAACTGTTAAGTCTTTTGCTAACGAAGGACGGGAATTTAAACGACAACAACAACGCATCGATCGCGCTCATTATTTCACCATCCACCGGATTCACCGGGATTACGTCATTCTCGACACCTGGCGGCGGACGGTCATTCAAGCCTCTCTCTTTGGCATTCTCGTCATGACGCTGTGGGCCACGGTGAATGGACAGATTTCCCTAGGCCATTTCATTACCACCTTCACCATCTCCAGTTACGCCTATGCCGAACTGCGGCCCCTCAGCCTCATCGCAGAAGTCTTCGCCCGCCGCTACAGTTCCATGCTGCGCTTCCATGAGTTACTCAATACTCCCTCCGGGCAAGATGCCGCCACGGGGTTAGATCACGCCGGCGATAATCCCTATCAGTTTAAGGGGGCGATCGCCTTTAAACAGATCGTCTTTGGCTACAACCCCAATCTGCCAATTTTAAAAGGACTTGATTTTGAAATTCAACCCCGGCAAACCGTCGCCTTGGTTGGGCGGTCTGGTTCAGGAAAATCCACCTTGGTCAAGCTTCTATTTCGCTATTTTCAACCGGATTCTGGGCAGATTTACATCGATGGACAGGATATTCAAACCCTAGATGTGGGCCAATATCGGCGGCGCTTAGCCATCGTTCATCAAGATGTCGATATCTTCAATGGCACTCTGTTAGATAATCTCAAATATGGAAATCCTGACGCCACTTGGCAGCAGGTTCAATCCGCCTGTGCGATCGCCCGCGTGGATGAGTTTATCGCTGAACTTCCCCAAGGCTATGCCACCATCGTCGGCGAGCGGGGTGTCCGACTCTCAGGGGGACAGCGCCAACGCATCGGCATCGCCCGCGCCCTGATTGTCAATCCCGATATCCTAGTCTTTGACGAAGCCACCTCCAGTTTAGACTACGAATCAGAACGCTCCATTCAAGAAGCCATGCACGCCATTTTTGGCACACGCACCACCATTATTATCGCCCATCGCCTCAGCACCATCCGTGATGCCGACCAGATTATTGTCCTCGATAACGGTGCGATCGCCGAAATTGGCTCCCACCAAGACTTGCTCTCCCAAGCTGGACTCTATCGCCGTCTTCATGACCTCTCAGAAAGCGGCGACTTGCTCGACTAATCTTCCTTCGAGAAAATTAGGTTTTTTCTCCCCAAACCCTTGACACTCCCTCAAAAGACTCGCTATAATACAGACAGAAATACAAATAAAGTCTTAGCCCACTACGGGGAGCACCAAATTTTCCGAAGGTTAGGAGCAAGGCTTCGCGGCCCCGGTGCGGGCCGCGCAAAGCCAAACATCTAGGCTGCGCAATTTTTTTGGGTCACGATGGCTCTTCAACAAAACCTATAATGATGGGAATAGGGTTGCCCTTTCTCCCCATCATTTAAATGAACCGTCCCCCCAGCTCTCCCCTAAACCCACGCATCTGTATATTGGGCGGTGGTTTCGCGGGATTGTATAGCGCCTTAGCCTTAGCCAAGATTAACCTCTTAGAGCAATGGCAAATCGTTATCATCGACAAAACCGATCGCTTTGAATTCAGTCCCCTCCTCTACGAACTCATCAGCGGTGAACTCGAACCCTGGGAAATTGCGCCCCCCTACCTACAACTGTTGCGTAACGAGCGCATCAGCTTCTACTGCGATCGCGTTGAGGACATCAACCTCGACGCCCGTCAAGTGCAACTGCGCGATCGCGGTTCCCTGAGTTACACCTATCTGATCATCGCCCTCGGCCTAGAACGTCGGGTTCCGCCTCACCCCGACGTTTTGAGCTTCCGCCGCCTAGCCGACGTCGAGCGACTCAACGCCGAATTAGAGCGGCTGCAACATCAACCCTCCCTAGACATCAGCATCATCGGAGCCGGAGCCAGTGGCGTCGAACTGGCCTGCAAACTCGCCGATCGTCTGGGCGATCGCCATCAAATCCATCTCATCCATCGCGGCTCACAACTGCTGCCAAAATTCAGCCCCCAAACCCGCAAAGCCGCCCAACGAGCCATCAACAAACGCCGCATCCGCCTCAGCCTCAACACCAACGTCAAGGGAATTCAGCATCAAGGGGACTTTCAACTGCAACTCCAACAACAGGAGAAATTCTTTAAAGAAACCAGCCATCTCGTCATCTGGACTGCGGGAACCCAAGTTAATCCCCTAATTCGCCGTCTTCCCGGAGGCGAACAAGGTCAACTTCCCGTCACCCCCGAATTACAACTAACGCGCTACCCCGAAGTCTTTGTCCTCGGCGACTTAGCCGCCACCCCCCTCGCCAACAGCGCCCAAGTCGCCTATCAGCAGGCCCCCCACCTGGCCAAAAACCTCAAATCCTATGTTTTTCAAGGTCCCCTGAAACCCTTTCAATACCGCCATCTCGGCGAAATGCTCACCCTCGGCATCCATCGCGGCGTTGTCCACAGCTTTGGGATTACCCTAAATGGACGATTGGGTCACCTAATCCGAACTCTCGTGTATATCCAACGACTCCCCACCCTCAAACAAAGCCTAAGTGTCTTCTGTCATCGACTAAAACGTCTGATTAAATGGCAATAACTCGCCCATCCCTTTAACTGTAACCCTGCAACCCAGAAAAACCCCTCAAAGGCGAGCCAATCCTAGGCAAGCAGTTCTTGTATGGCAATGCTAGAATCTGAAAATGAGCCAGACCCAGTGTAGCCCACACTAAAACCCAACCCCAGGTTAAGTAGCATCCCAAAATCTACCATCATCCCCATGTCTTGCCCTGAGAATACTGCCACCCCGAGAGAATATCAACCCTTCCAAATGTTGTTTAACAGCGTTAGCGATGGGTTAATTCTCCTGAATGACCAAGGCTATTGCCAGCAAATCAACCCAGCCGCCTGTCAGATGTTAGGTCAATCAGCGGCCAGCTTGAGCCAGCGTCACCTAAATGACCTCAGCCAACTCGGACTCAGGGGAATCCCTCCCTGGCAAAACTCGCCCAACCCCCAAACCGGAGAATTTCAACTGCAACGGGCCGATGGGGAAAGCTATCGAATTGACTATCAGATTACCCCCAACATCACCCCAGAGCATCATTTACTGAATTGGCGATTGAGCCAGACCCCAAACCGCCACTCCCGCCGAGAAAGTGCCGCCAAAAACAGCTCAAATCGTCATTGCCTAGACCTGGAGATGAACCCCATCTCCCCTGACGAGTTAGAAGTCTTCTATCGGCTACAAAAGATTTCCGAAAATATTCCCGGAGTCATCTATCAATTTTGTCTCCATCCTGATGGTAGTTGTCACTTTCCCTATGCCAGTGGTCAATTCCGAGAGCTGTATCATATCATACCCGACACCTTATATGACGATGCCAGGGCCGTCTTTGAAGTGGTGCATCCAGATGACTTAGAACGAGTACACCAGTCCATCCTCAGATCCGGTCAAACCCTGACTCCTTGGCGTTGCGAATATCGCATCTACAGCCCCGACAGGAAAACTCGTTGGATTTTAGGTCAATCCCGTCCCGAAGCCCTCCTTGATGGGAGTATCACCTGGTATGGCTATCTTCAAGATATTACCCACCAAAAAGCCATAGAAGAGACCCTACGCCACAGCGAACAGCAGTTTGCCAAACTCCTTCACAACCTAAACGACCTCATTTTTATCGCCGATCTCGATGGAACCTTGAGCTATGTTAGCCATAATTTTGAAGTCGTCCTGGGGTATTCAAAACGAGAACTTCTCAACGAGCCATTTGCCAAATTTATTCATCCCGAAGACTTGTATATCTGTATAGACATATTTAAAAAAGCCTTGCGAGGAGAAAAAAGCCAAGGCAGAGAATATCGAGTTTTACATAAGGATGGCAACTATTATTGGCATTCTGGTAATGGCTCTCCCCTAACCAATGAAGATGGAGAGATTATTGGTTGTTTAGGAGTCGCTCGCTATATTCAAGAGAAAAAAGAAGCTGAAAATGCGTTGCGTGAGCAAGAACTTCGCCTAAAACTTGCCTTGGAAGGGAGTCAGACGGGAACCTGGGACTTGAATTTGCAAACCCAAGAAGTGGTGTTTGAGGAGAAACAATGGAATACTTTTATCGGCTGTCGTGATGAAACTGAAGGGTTTCATCTTGTCCGTAAGCCAATGAGTGAGTGGCAAGAGCGCATTCATCCAGACGACGAACCTCAGGTGAACCAAGCTATCCAAGCCCATCTAGCCGCAGAAACGGAACGCTTCAGCAGCGAATATCGCCTTCGCTGCCAAGATGGCTCTTACAAATGGATGTTGAGTCAAGGCAAAGTCGTTGAATGGGATAAAAGTGGACAACCGTTACGCTTCATGGGGATTTATCACGATATCAGCCAGCTTAAAGCTAACGAACTCGCTCTAAGCCAACTCAGTCAACAACTGAAAAAAGCTCAAGAAATTGCCAAACTCGGTTACTGGTCATTTGATATCAGTAGCCAAAAACTTACCTGGTCAGAACAAGTGTTTCGTCTATTTAATCACCCCATTGAACAAGGCGAACCCAGCTTTGAAGAATATCTCCAGCAAATTCACCCCGAGGATCGCACTCTGACTTTAGAACGAGTTGAGAGAGCCACTCAAGGCGTCCCACAAAACTTTGATTATCGGATTCTGCACCCGGACGGGACAATTCGCCATCTGAATGCTCGGATTGAATTGGAATTTCAGAATGAACAGGTCGTTCGTCTGTTTGGTACCTTCCTAGATATTACCGAACGGGTCGAGACAGAAACCGCACTCAAAGACAGTCAACTCCGGCTGCGACTCGCCCTAGAATCCTCAAATATTGGACTCTGGGATTGGAATTTGCCAACCAACAACGTAACCTTTAACGGCAATTGGGGAACCATGCTAGGCTATGAACAGGAGGAAATCACTAATCATTTGAAGGAGTGGAAAGTCCGAGTTCATCCGGATGATTTAGAACCATCCTATGCTCTGGTAAATAAACACTTACAAGGAGAAACCGATGTTTATCAAAATGAACACCGGCTCCGCTGCAAGGATGGCTCTTATAAATGGATTTTAGCCAAAGGGCAGGTGGTCGAATGGGATACCGATGGAACTCCCATTCGCTTTATCGGAACTCACACCGATATTCACCATCGAAAGCAAGCTGAACTTGCCCTGATTCAGGTTAACCAAACCCTAAAAAAAGCGCAAGAAGTTGCCCAGTTGGGAAACTGGTCTTATGACCTAAACAGGAATAAAATTAGTTGGTCTGAAGAAGTTTTTCATATTTTTGGACGCTCCCCCGACCAAGGAGAGCCAACCTATGAAGAACATCTAACATTCTATCACCCTGACGACCTGCCCCAAGTTTTGGAATATATCGAAGCAGCTCATCTGGGAATTCCACAACAGTATGATTTCCGGCTAGTGCGGCCAACTGGGCAAATCCGCTATGCCAATAGTCGCTTAGAAGTGGAAGTATGCAACGGAAAAACCACCCGGATGTTTGGAACGGTAATAGACATTACTGAACGCAAAAAAAATGAAGCAATCATCCGACAAGCCTTGAGCGCCGCCGACAAAGCGAATCGCGCCAAAAGTCAGTTTTTAGCCAATATGAGTCATGAACTCAGAACTCCCCTCAATGCCATCCTCGGCTTCACCGATATTATGATTCATGACTCCAACATTTCTACAGAACAGCAAAGCTATCTCACCATTATCCATCAATCTGGAGAACACTTACTCCAAATTATCAACGACATCCTCGAAATTTCCAAAATTGAAGCGGGTAAAGTGGAGTTGAAGCCAGCACCCTTCAACCTTGCTCAACTGTTGCAGTCATTAGAGTATTTGTTTAAACTGCCAATCGACCAAAAGGGACTTAGCTTCAGCCTAAGCCACGATTCCCGTTTGCCGAAATTCATCAACACCGATGAACTCAAACTGCGTCAAACCTTAATGAATCTCATCAGCAATGCCATCAAATTTACGCAAAAGGGGCACGTGAGCCTAGAAGTCAACCTGAAAGATGGCCCAAGTCAAACCAGCCCGGATGCCTCCTCCAACTCTCTAGGGATTGAGTTTATCATCGCCGATACTGGCCCCGGCATCAAGCCCGAAGAACTCTCGGTTCTCTTCCAACCCTTCAGCCAAACCGAAACTGGACGAGCCGTCAAACAGGGAACTGGACTAGGCTTAGCTATCAGTCGTAAATTTATCCAGATGATGGGAGGGGACATTCAGGTCAGCAGTACCCTGGGAAAAGGAACTGTCTTTACATTTGATATTCAAGCCGAACCGGTGCAGTTAAAGACTAACCCGGTCTCTATCTCTCAACCTCGTATCACCCACTTGTCCCCCCAAACGGAACCCCCTCGGATTTTAATTGCGGATGATGTTGAAGAAAGTCGTCTGCTCCTAAAAACGCTCTTGCATACCATGGGCTTTCAAGTCCAGGAAGCCACCCAGGGAGAAGAAGCCTTAAGCCTCTGGGAAACCTGGCAACCCCAGTTGATTTTGATGGACTTACAAATGCCAGTCTTAGATGGCTATGAGGCGACCCGTCAATTACGCCAACGGGAGGCTGAGCATCGGCCAAAGCTAAGTCAGAATTTGAGGGAATCTAGCTCCAATCCCCGCCCAACGCCGATTATTGCTCTAACCGCCAACCTTTTTGCCCAAGAACAAGAGGCCGCCACGTTAGCGGGATGCGATACCCTCATCGCCAAACCCTTTTCAGAACAGGAGTTATTCAAAACCATCGGCAGGTATTTGAATCTTGAGTATCTGTATGAAGACTCATCGCCGTTGGATTTAGAACCCTTCGCCGAAGCCTCGACCACAGAAGGCCTCATTGAGGGGTTAGCCGAAATGCCAAAATCTTGGCAAAAGGAGTTACAGCAATATGCTAAATTGGGCAGTGATGATTTGATTTTTAGCCTCATCAGCCGCAGCCTCAGGGACGACTGCCCCAGAGAACGCAGCTTAGCTGAGAGTCTTCTGGAGCTGACCCGCAATTTTCAGTTTGACCGGCTCAATGAGCTGATTGAAGCGTCTCTTGAGAGTTGACAGATTTAATAATTTGTGCTAGGGAATCGGTCTTAAGGAACCCGTCCTAATCTCTTAAGAGGCACCAACCCAGGCGCGTGGGCTGTTCATAAACATAGCGCAATGTAGTCATATCTCGGTGGGAAATCCTTGGGGGACGCCGCACTTGGGAATAATACATCACATCCGTGGGGCGATCGCTATGGCCCCAAATGCCCAACCCATGACCCAACTCATGACGCAGGGCCGCCTGAGCCGCTTCTGTTCCCTGAGTGGGACTAATCAGAATCTCCAGTAGCCAACACAGGAGCAAAACAAGGGCGATCGCCATCAAATCCATCTCATCCATCGCGGCTCACAACTGCTGCCAAAATTCAGCCCCCAAACCCGCAAAGCCGCCCAACGAGCCATCAACAAACGCCGCATTCGCCTCAGCCTCAACACCAACGTCAGACGAAACCCTAACTCACCCCTTGAAGAAATGGGATGTAATGTGTTGCAACCGATACCAAATTGTTAGGAAAACCATCCCCAATCCCGATGACCGAGGAGAATTGACTCCTAGCTTCTCCCAAACCAGCAACCAGGGATATAATCTAGCATAACGTTTCCCGATACCCTGAAGACCCTCAGCAAACACCTTTGCTCAAATAGCCTCTCTAACCCCAGCTTCAGTTGTGTCTCACTCCTCCCAAGCTTTCCCCAACCATACAGCAGAAGCCTTCGACGCCTTATTTGCTGTAACCATCGATGGGCTTCTTATCTTCGACTCAGGCGGCGATTGTCAAGCTGCTAATCCCGCCGCCTGTGACCTCTTTCAAGTCTCATCAGACCAACTTATTGGCCGCGATCGCCAAGATATCCTCAACTCACTCGAAGATAGAGGTCTAACAGAGCATCCTAATCTCCAAGACCATATAGGGGAAGGGTGGTTACGCAGAAAAGATGGAACAATTTGCTATATTGACTATCACACTCACGTCAATTTTTTGGAGCAGTACGATCTGGTAATACTGCGAGACATTACCCTGCAAAAACAAACATCTGAACCCAACTTAGCCACGAGCCAAGAGAACCTACAATCGCTCTTTGAACTGTCCCCCTTCGGCATTATTCTCAATAGCCTCGACGGTCAATTTCTAGAAGCCAACCCAGCCGTTCTCACCCTAACTGGATACAGCCTAGAAGAACTCAAAACCCTGACCTATTGGGATTTAACACCTCTAGACTACGCCGAAGAGGAAGCTCAGCACCTAGATAGCCTACAACGCATCGGCCGTTATGGTCCCTATCGAAAAGAGTATATCCATAAACAAGGTTATCGTATCCCCGTTGAACTTACCGGTGTTCTCATCACCGGAACAGATGGTCAACCCTATATTTGGTCTATCATTACCGACATCAGCCAACGACTCGAAGCCGAACGAGCCTTAGAAGAAAGTCATATTCGCCTGCAACTGGCTCTTGACGCCGCCAATATCGGCACTTGGGATTGGAATCCACAAACCGGAGTCATTACCTTTGACCCCCTGATGAAAGCCATGCTCGGATATGAATCCCATGAACTCGAAAATCGCATTGAGGAATGGGAAAGCCGCTTACACCCCGATGATTTGCCCAGCATCAATCAGAAGCTGGACGCTCATTTTCAGGGTCAAACTCACACCTATCAAAGTGAACATCGAACCCGTTGCAAAGATGGTTCCTATAAATGGACGTTAGATCGAGGCAGGATTGTTGACTATAACAAAGAGGGTCAACCCATCCGCTTTCTGGGGATTTATCAAGATATTGATGAGCGCAAAACGAATGAATTAGTCTTACGTCGAGTCACGAAACAACTTCAAAAAGCTCAAGAATTTGCCCATTTAGGCTATTGGTCCTTAGACATCGCAACGCAAACCTTAACCTGGTCAGATGAGGTGTTTTATATTTTTGGACTGACCCCAGAGATGGGAGAACCTGATTTTGAAGAGCATCTGAAGATATATGACCCGGAGCAGCGTTCTTTTATTCTTGAGCGGGTCACCGAAGCTCAACAGGGAACTCCACAAAATTTTGATAGTCATTTTAGACTTCCTAACAATGAAACTCGTTATGTTAATATTCGCATTGAAGCTGAATGGCAGAATCAAGAACCCGTCCGGGTATTTGGGATTATCATTGATATTACCGATCGCCATACAGAAGCTGCCCTGAGAGCAAGTGAAGAAAAACTAAGGTCACTCTTTGAACTCTCTCCTCTCGGAATTACCTTAAATCAAATTGACGGTAACTTTATAGAAGCGAACGCGGCATTTTGTACTATGCTGGGCTATTCTTTGGCAGAACTGAGTGAGTTATGTTCCAAAGACTTAACAGCCGCGAACTATGAAGAGTTTGAAGTGCAAAAACTGCAAGACCTTCAAACTAACGGTCGTTATGGTCCTTATCAGAAAGAATATCTGCATAAAAATGGACATCGGATTCCCGTTGAAATTAGCGGGGCACAGGTTGGGAACTCTCAGGATTACGTCTGGTCGATTATCATGGATATTCGTGAGCGTAAACAGGCGGAAGCCCAGTTACAACAGCTCCTCAACAACTCCCAGGCTAAAAGCCAAGAACTACAACAAGCCTACCGCGAGCTACAGGAAGCGCAGGTTCAGTTAATTCAATCTGAAAAAATGTCTAGCCTCGGTCAGCTTGTGGCCGGAATTGCTCATGAAATCAATAATCCGATTAGCTTTATCTATGGCAACTTAGAGCCAGCTTCTAACTATGTTCAGGACTTACTTGCCTTAATTCGACTCTATAAAACTCAGACTCAGGATGATATCCCTGAAGTGGTAAACTTGTCTCAAACCATTGATTTAGAGTTTATTGAAGAAGACTTCCCTAAAATCATTCAGTCTATGAAAATGGGAGCCTCTCGAATTCAAGATATTGTGACCTCCTTGCGCACCTTCTCCCGTCTCGATGAAGCAGATTGTAAAGCGGTTGACCTTCATCTGAATCTCGAAAGTACCTTAATTTTGTTGCAAAATCGCTTAAATGGTCGGGGGGGAACTCCAGAAATTCGCGTGGTTAAACAGTATGGCGACCTGCCGCCGATTACCTGTTATATTGGCTTATTAAATCAAGTCTTTATTAACTTATTATCCAATGCCATTGATGCCATTGAAGCCAAACAAAAACAAAATCGATCGCCCAAGTACCAAGGTCTGATTACGATTACCACAGCCACCACAGCCACCGCAGAGGTGTTAATCACCATCGCCGATAACGGGAAAGGGATGACAGCGAATGAGCAGTCCAGGCTTTTTAATCCCTTCTTTACCACTAAACCCATTGGTCAAGGAACAGGAATGGGGCTACCGATCAGCTATCAGATTATTACTCAAAACCATAGCGGGGTCTTACGTTTTCAGTCACAACCCGGCGTAGGGAGTGAGTTTACGATTCAGATTCCCATGGCCATCCCAAACGGGTCGGCTGTTCATAAACATAGCGCAGCGTCCTAAGATCCCGTGAAGAGAGATGGGGGGGACGCCGCACTTGGGAATAATACATCACATCCGTGGGGCGATCGCTATGGCCCCAAATGCCCAACCCATGACCCAACTCATGACGCAGGGCCGCCTGAGCCGCTTCTGTTCCCTGAGTGGGACTAATCAGAATCTCCATGCGATGGCCGAGCTGTTCCTCACGCCAATACAGGCTATAACTGACTCGGGCCGCCGCCGCCCGGAAATCATCCCCCAGCCGTCGGGGTGGGGGACGCCGTTGCCAAATGACAATATCAGCCGAGTCAGCGTCTTCAACCAACTCCAAGGGCAAATACTCTCCCCATTCCCCAATCACCGCCGTCATGGACTCCCGCCAACTCTCAGGAGGATGACCATCCAGATAGAGACGCACCGGAAAATCAGACCAGACTAAGGCCCCGAACTCCGTCTCCTCTAACTGCTCACCATAATGCTCGCCTTCAGGAGCGATCGCCCCCAAAGACGCCGGGAGAGGATGGGAGCGATAGGGAAGGTCCTCCAAGAGAATCCCCGACGGCCCCGACTCCTGAGTTGCATTCAGCGGTTGCAGCCAACAAATGAGTAAAACAAGGGCGATCGCCAACGCCATCCACCCTTGTCGCCGCCGGCCCTGACGCCTCTTAGACCCAGCCTGCACTTAAGACCACCGTGCAGCCCATAAATAAAATCGTCAGGGTCCAGGTAATACGATTCAGCGTCGTCTCAGCACTCTTAGCACTGGTAAACAGTTGAGCTTGGCCGCCAATTCCGCCAATTCCATCCCCCTTAGGAGAGTGGAGGAGAACCACCACAATCAGGCTTACCGCCGAAATCACCCAAACCCATTGAACAATCGTTGCAGTCGTCATAAGGTCACCAACAAAAAAAGGTTACAAACATCAAGCAGAAGCCGCCGCCGACTAGACACGAACCGCAATCGGGGTTCGATTGGGATTCACCTCATAACTCGCGGGAACCAGCATCGATTTCCCCGTCATTTCTGGAGGCTGAGGTAGGCCGAGAATCTGAAGAATCGTCGGGGCGATATCCGCCAAACGACCATCCTCTCGTAACACCACCTCACCCCCATAGCCAGGAATTTTAGCCCCTTCCCCTTCAATTAGGATAAAGGGAACCGGGTTCGTCGTGTGAGCCGTCCAGGGATTCCCCTGTTCATCCTTCATATACTCAGCATTGCCATGGTCCGCCGTAATCAGGGCGGTTCCTCCCACCTTACCAATACTATCCAAGAGGCGACCCAAACAGCGATCCACCGTACCAATCGCCTCCACCGAAGCCTCCATGATTCCCGTATGGCCCACCATATCCGGGTTGGCATAATTAATCACCACCAGAGAATAGACCCGTTGCGCGATCGCCTCCACCGCCACATCGGTCACCTCTTCAGCGGACATAGCGGGGGCGCGATCGTAGGTCGCCACCATAGGCGAATTAATCAAATGCCGATCTTCTCCCTCAAAGGGAGTTTCCCGACCGCCATTAAAGAAATAGGTCACATGAGCATACTTCTCCGTCTCAGCAGTCCGGAATTGCTTTAACCCATGATTGGCAACCACCTCTCCCAGAATGTTGGTCAAGTTTTGCGGCTCAAAGGCCACCAAAACTGGGAAATGGGGATCATACTGAGTAAAGGTCAGGAAATTCAGCGGCAGATACTCCCGCTCAAAGGCCATAAACTCAGGATCAACCAACGCCTGGGTCAGTTCTCGGGCCCGGTCTGGACGGAAATTATAGAAAATGACACTATCATTTGCCTCAATGGCTCCTTCCGCCACCCGAGTCGGCATCATAAACTCATCGGTAATCTCCTCAGCATAAGCCGCCTCAATCACCTCTTCCACGGATTGGTTGACCCGAGGCTCATTCTCAGTCAACACTCGATAGGCTTTTTCCACGCGATCCCAGCGGTGGTCTCGATCCATAGCATAGTAGCGACCACTGATCGTGACAATCTGCCCCACGCCCACCTCGTCGAGATGAGCTTGAATCTTGCGAATAACGGCACTCCCCGAATGAGGATTGGTATCTCGACCATCGGTAATGGCATGAATGCAGACCTGTTCAATGCCCTCAGCCTTGGCCCAATCAATCAATCCTAGGAGATGGTCCACATGGGAATGAACCCCCCCATCAGAACATAGACCAATCAGGTGAAGCTTACCCCCCGAGGTTTTAGTCGTCTGGCTAATCTTTTGAATAGCTGGGTTATCGCGGATTGTGCCCTCTTCAATGGCATCAGAAATCCGCACTAATTCCTGAGGAACCACCCGTCCCGAGCCGAGATTCAAATGTCCCACCTCGGAATTGCCCATTTGTCCCATGGGCAGCCCCACATCCTTACCGGATGTCCGAATCGTGGTACGGGGGTAGGCGTTCCACAGGCTGTCCATTACGGGCGTATCGGCTGCGGCAATGGAGTTATTGGTGTGTTCTTCTCGATATCCCCAGCCGTCTAGAATCACCAGCACCACCGGAGACACAGGTGCTTGACTCATAATCTTGCTGCCCTTTCGCGATAAGAATTCAGTGCCATGATACCACTGAACCTTACCTCATGGCGTAGGAAAACTGCAACTTTTTAGCAAAAATCAGCCTCTTTCGTAATGGATTCATGGGAATTGCCGTCAATTACCCTTAATGGGAGACGCAAACTTGAGAACCGGCATCGGTTTTCACCACCTCTACATGGGTTTGAAAGGCCTCTTTGAGATGGGGAATATGAGTGACCGCCAGAATACAGGCAAAATCTGGGGCGATCGCCTCAATGGCGGACACCAATCGCTCACAGCCACGGTCATCCTGAGTGCCAAACCCCTCATCAATCACCAATAACTGCAACGCCGCCCCCGAACGCTGAGCCAGGAGTTTAGCTAGAGCTAAGCGAATGGCAAAGTTAATGCGAAAGGCCTCCCCCCCAGAATAGGTTTCATAGGCCCGAGTTCCCCGGGCATCGGCGATATAAATATCCAGGGTATCAATGAGCTTGCGGCTTTTCTTACTGCCTTTCGAGGCCCGTTGGGTCACAAACTGCACATGAAGTTGATTGGCACTGAGACGGGCTAAAAACTGATTCGCTTCCGCCTCCAATTGGGGCAGTACCGTCTCAATCGTCAGGGCTTGGATGCCATTCTTCCCAAACGCCTGACTCAACTCCTGATACACCCGATGCTGTCGTTGACTGCGGGCCAACTGCTGCCGCTGTTCCTCTAAATGGGCCTGTTGGGCCTGACGATGTTGTTGTTGTTGCTGCAACCGCCCTAACTGAGATGAACGCTCATTCAGATGCGATCGCCCCTGTTCCAGTTGAGCCTGCACCTGGGCCATCTCCTGAGAACAATCGGGAGAGTCCGCCAGAGCCGCTTGAGTCTCCTGCATCTGCGCTCGCCATTGCTCTAACTCCCGTTGTCGTCCCTCCAGGCGTTCAGCCAAATGCTCTAACTGAGTCTTAACCCCCGGTAAGGCCTGCTGAGCATTCTCTAACAATTGCCATTGCGATCGCCATCCCTCGGCCTGATCCAACTGCTGACGCAACTGACGATGAGCCTCCACATCATAGTCAAGGCTCCTAATATACTGTTGCAAATCCCGTAACTCTCGCGCCGTCTCCCCCTCACTAGCCAACTCCTGGAGAGCCTGCTCCCGGACCGCCACCGTCGCTTCTAACTCCGGTCGTTGCTCCTGCAACTGCTGCATCTGTCGCCGAGACTGCTCCAGTTGGGCATTCTGTAAATCCGCCCAGCGGTAGCGTTCCACCGCCCCCCGAGCCAACGCTAACTCCCGCTCATCATAGTTCAGGACTGCCAACTGCTCCTCTACACTGGCCAACTCCTCAGCAATTCCCGGAGCATAATCTCCCTCGGCCAGGGCCTGGGCCAGCTCTTGGCTCTCAGCGTGCAGCTTCTGCAAGAGGTCCCATTCCTCCTGAGTCGCGGCCAATTGTGCCTGTCGTTGCCCCCGTTCTTCCCGTAGGCGGTCATAATCTCCTAATTGCTGTTCCAGTTGGCGATATTCCTGACGCAACACCTGAATTTCCCGTTCCGAAATGGCGATTTGCTCTTGAATCAGCCACTGTTGATGTCGCAGTTCTTGATGCTGCTGCTCATGTTTTCCCGCCACCAACTGCCAATGATGTTCATCTAGGGGGCGATCGCACAGAGGACAAGCCGCATCAGGAGTTTGCAACAAGCTCCGTTTCTGTTCCATCTCCTCCAAGCGGCGTTGCTGCTCCTGAAGACTGCCATGCAACCCATCGAGAAAACTGCGCCGTTCCAGGCCTTTCTCCTTCACCCGTTTGTGATATACCCGCAATTTGTCCAGAGCCTCAATCTGCTCACTCACCTGAGCCAGAGCCTCCTCCAGTTGTGGCCGTTGGGCCTGACGTTGTTCCAGTTGGGCCTGTCGCTGTTGCAGCTGCTCTAAACGGGCTTCGAGTTGGGCCCGGACGCGATCGCGTTCCCCTTGCAGTCGTTGTTGACGCTGTTGTAGAGGAGCCGCCTGACTGTAGCAATGTTCCATCTCCTGCAACTGCGCTTTCGCCTTAGCCAGTTGGGCCAGTCCCGCTTGAATTTGTGGTTCCCGTTGTAAACTCTGCTGCAACTGATCCAATTGGCGATCGCAGGCCTGGAGTTGAGCCTGTTCCTGATGCAATTGCTGTTGCAACTCCAGTTTCCGGCCATCCAACTCCTGACGCAGCCGACTCTCACGCTGACTCGCATCTTGATAGCGACTAAACCGTTCCGTCCAATCCCGCTCTTGGCTCAACAGGCGTTGATACTCCTGATATCCCCGTTCAATCTCCACCGCCTGCTCCAACACCGCCGTTAACTGGGCCTGTTGGGCCTGAAGTTGCTCCTGCTGTAGGCGATCGCGCTCATAATCCTCCTGGAGCCGTTCCCCCTGAGCCGCCGCCCAGTCTAACTGATGTTGCCAACGCTGTCGTTGAGCCTGTTGATGTTGAAGGTCCTGTAACCGGTCTGTTCGCTGAGACTGTTGAGCCTGTAACTCAGCCACCTGCGCCGCCACATCTTGCAAATCCTTCTCCAAATCCGGGTCAGCCGCCAAGGTCATCTCCAAGCGAGTCACCGCCTCCTGCAAGAGTTTCTCCTCAGTTTTCCCCTGTTTGGCAATCTCCCTCGCTCGCTCAGCCAGTTGATCATAGTGATCCAACTTCAACAAATCCACCAACACCTGTTTTCGCTGAGCCGCCTTCTTGACCATAAACTCATCGGCCTGGCCCTGACGCAGATAGGCAGAACTCAAAAACGTATCGTAGTCCAGCTTGAGCTGCTCAAGAATCTTCTGCTGAGTCGCTCGTAGGCCCTTGCCCGTAATCGAGCGGAATCCCTGACCCGTCTCAATTTGAAACTCCAGGGAACTCGACTGTCCCCGGCGGTGCGATCGCTTAATCCGAAAGACTTGCCCTTGAGATTCAAAGACAAAATCCACCCAAGCCTCTTTTTGGCCAATGCGGACAATATCATCTTCTGAGCTAGCTCGGGACTTGCCCCAAACCACCCAAGAAATGGCTTCCAGGAGGGAGGATTTTCCCGCGCCATTCTCCCCACAAATACAAGCCGTATGCAAGCCACTAAAATCGAGGCAGGCGGATTGGTAGCTAAAAAAATTGTGAAGCGTCAGCTGTAGAGGAATCATAATTAACGAAGCGCCGAGTTCCGGACTCTCTCACCCAGAGGCGAGGCTGCCAGGGCATCTCACCGGAGATATCTGTGGGAATAATGAGGTCGGGACAAACATTAAGTCGACTTCTATCGTGAAGTCCTAACGCCAATCTTAAAGCCCTTCCTGCCTAAAAGGGCCATTTTTGGGCAACTTTTCTTGGCTGCAAGCTTCCTGATACACTCAAAAACAAATCCTCAGGCCGTCCATCTCCCACCTCTCCAGAACAATTATTCTCATCCCTTGCGCCCTCATCTCGTTTTAACTTGCGCCATGAATCCTAATTCCGTTCGCTTTCTGCAACATCAAGCCGCCTCATTACTCCTCTACCAAGACGTCTTGAGCGGTGAGGCGGGAGCGGCCTTTGTTCAACTCCTCGATACCCTCTACCGTCACGACAAACCCAGCGCCTGTGTCTATGCCTACGCCCGTTGGTTTCGGGCCTTAGTGGCTCAGGGTCAGAGTTGGCAGGATTATTTAATTCAACGACTGCTCTATGATGATAATCCCTTCAGCCATCAGGCGCAGTTACATCCGTTCGAGACCCTCAATCCCACCCTGGTGCAAGCGGCCCAAGATGACTTAAGTGCCCTACAACATCTGGCCACCTGTGGCGGCCCCACCCTCAGTCAATGGGTGCGTCAGGTGACGAAATCTGACAGTTCCCTCGTCGCCATTCCCGATCGCATCAGTGAGCATCCTGTGCAATTTGGCCAAACTTGGAAAGAGTCCCTCCCCGATTTAGCCGCATTCCATCGCCAACGGGGTGCCGGGACCCTGGCTCAATATCACGTTCTCCGTTGGTCAGACTCCCGCCTACAGGGAGTCCCCGTGGCTGATCCCGTCCGCTTAAGCGAGTTGGCCGGCTATGAATCCCAAAAAGCGACCTTAATTGAGAATACCCAGCAATTGTTGGCCGGTGACCTTGCCCTTCATGTCTTGCTCTACGGCAGTCGTGGAACCGGCAAGTCCTCCCTCGTTAAAGCCTTGGTCAATGAGTATGGCGATCGCGGCTTACGACTTTTAGAGGTCAGGAAATCCCAACTCTATGACCTTCCTCAAATTAGTGAACGGTTACGAAATTTACCGCAAAAATTCATTTTATTTGTTGACGACCTCTCCTTTGAAGAGGATGACGACGCCTTTAAAGCCCTAAAAGTGGTCTTAGAAGGGACGGTGACCGCCCGGCCTCAAAATGTGGTGGTCTATGCCACCTCCAACCGTCGTCATCTGATTCGTGAGTTCTTTGAAGACCGCCCCCGCCCCAGTGCCGCCGCCGAAATTCATACCTGGGACACCGTTGAAGAAAAACTCTCCTTTAGCGATCGCTTCGGCTTAACCCTAACCTTTGAACCTCCCGACCAACGCCGCTATCTCGAAATTGTCCGCCATTTAGCCGGACAGCGCCGTCTAGACATCCCCCTCGAAGACCTCGACGCCCAAGCCCTACAATGGGCAACTCGTCATAATGGACGCTCCGGCCGCAGCGCCCGACAGTTTATTGAACAGCTACACCCTCAGCTCAACACCGAGGCAACTAGCGATGATCCCTGGAACGCATAATCCCGCAGGAATCCGGAAAAAATTTACATTAACTTAAAAATCTTATTAAAGAGTAAAACTCTCAGGAATATCTGACCAAAAATTCAAAGTTGAGTTAAGATGGAGCGTAATAAAAAGAGCGTTTAACTTATACTTTCTTTACAAATGGATGAAGTAATCAAGCTAGCGGGGATCGAGTACCAGGCAACCTCTGACCGCCGCGTCAAGACCTCAGCCCCACCCCGAGCCATGTCCCCCAAACTCGGGTCTTCCCGGATCAATCTCGGAAAATTCTTTGATTTATCCCCAGATCTGCTAGGAGTCATTGGTTCAGATAGTCATTTTAAACACCTCTCCCCCGCTTGGGAAAGTGTCTTAGGTCATAGCAGTCAGGAGATGAAATCTCGACCTTGGCTTGACTGGATTCATCGCGATGATCTTCAAAAAACGTTAAGTCATATTCATAACTTAGTCATTGTGGGTCAAGACAAAGTTAACTTTAAAAATCGCCTGCGTTGTCGCAACGGTAACTATCGCTGGCTCTCTTGGCAAGCTAACTACGACCCTCACAATCATTTAATTTATACCCAAGCCTCAGATTTAGGAGAACGTCCCGGTTGTAGTATTAGTCCCAATCTTTCAGGACAAAAATTTAACAGCCCAGAAGAACATTTCCGTTTGCTTGTTGATGGGGTGAAAGACCATGCCATCTACATGCTCGATCGCCATGGACGAGTCATTAGCTGGAACGCCGGTGCAGAACGCATCAACGGCTGGCAGGCCGATGAAATTATCGGTCAATTTAGCGATATCTTCTTCACCGTAGATAGCCGTCAGCAGGGAATCCCGGAAAGCGTGCTGCGGGTGGCTGCCACCTCCGGACGAGTGGAATTTGAAAACTGGCGGATGCGTAAGGATGGCTCCTGTTTTTGGGCCAATGTCACCTTATCGGCTCTGCAGGATGAACAGGGACAACTTCTCGGATATGCCACTATCACCCGAGATGTGACCGATCGCAAACAGGAAGAAGAAGCCTTACAACAGGCTTATGACAACCTAGAGAAACGAGTGGAAGAACGAACCGCAGAACTCCAAGCGGCCAACAGCCGACTGCGTGAAGAAGTCCAAATCCGCTCCCAAACCGAAGAAGCCCTACGTCAATCCCAGCAACGACTCACCCAGCAAGCCAGTCAACTGGAGACTACCCTACGGGAGTTACGCAACACCCAAGCCCAATTGATTCATACGGAAAAAATGTCGGGCCTAGGGCAGTTAGTGGCAGGAGTCGCCCATGAAATCAATAACCCCGTCGGGTTTATCCACGGCAACCTGGAACATGCCAGTCATTACGTCCAAGACCTGCTGCGACTGATTGACTGTTATCAGGAACATTACCCCAATCCTAGCCCGCAAATTCAGGCCGAACTTGAAGACATTGACTTGGACTTCATTGTGACAGATATGCCGAAACTGTTAGCATCCATGCATCAGGGAACCCGGCGGATTCAAACCATTGTTGAGTCCTTGTGCCATTTCTCAGGACTCAACGAAGCCCAGTACAAGCCGGTAGATTTGCATCAAGCCTTAAACAGTACCCTACGGGTGCTGCAACACCGCTTACAGGGCCATGGCCAAGAGCGGGCCATTGAACTCATCCGCGACTATGACCAGAGTTTAACGAAAGTGTACTGTTTCCCGGGGCAAGTGAATCAAGCCTTTGCGAACGTGATCACGAATGCCATTGATGCCTTGCGAGACCGGGAAAACGCCCGGAGCGAGGAGGAGTATATCCCCACCCTAACCGTTCAGACTCAACACTTGGGTGATCGAGTTCGCATCATCTTTGAAGATAATGGTCTGGGTATGGATGAGTCGGTGCGATCGCGCATCTTCGACCCCTTCTTCACCACCAAGCCGGTGGGCCGAGGTACGGGGTTAGGCCTGTCAACCACCTATCAAATCATTGTTGAAAAACATCGGGGACGTCTCAGTTGCACCTCCCAGTGTCAACAAGGAACTTCCATCGCCCTTGAACTTCCCCTAGATGCTAACGGCTAGAGTCCTCGGCCCCATCCTCAGCAGCGGTCTCTACTTATAAATCGGCATGACTCCCCGTTTCAGACGGTCAAGATAGTCGCGTAAGTCCCGTGCCACTTCATTGGAGAGAATAAATCCCCCCAACATATTGGGAAAGGCCATCGTCAGCAGCATCATATCACTGAAGTCTAGAACCGCTCCGAGATTGACGACTGACCCGACAAAGACACAGAGGACAAAAATAATTCGGTAGATTTGGGTTTGTTGCTCTCCAAAGAGATAAGTCCAGGCCCGCTCACCATAGTAACTCCAAGAAATCATCGTCGAGAACGCAAACAAGAAGACCGCCAGAGTCAGAATGACGGGAAACCAGCCAATCACCGTGCCAAAGGCCGCCGCCGTTAAATCAACCCCAGTGCGGTCTAAATCCTGATAGACGCCTGTAATCACCACCACTAGGGCCGTCATGTTACAGACCACTACCGTATCAATGAACGGCTCCAACAGAGCCACAATTCCCTCTCGGACCGGTTCCTCAGTGCGGGCCGCCGCATGGGCGATCGCCGCTGAACCAATCCCCGCTTCATTGGAGAAAACCGCCCGGCGTATCCCTTGAATCAGAACGCCAATGAACCCGCCCTCAACAGCTTCTGGGGTAAACGCGCCCGAAATAATGGTAGCGAAGGCATTGGGGACTTCTGAGATATTGGTGAGAATAATCCATAGAGCGGCTAAGACATACACCACACACATCGAAGGCACAATAGCCGCCGCCACCGAGCCAATGCGACGAATCCCTCCAATAATCACCAGGGCCACCAAAGTTGCTAGAAAAACCCCATAGAGCCAATTGGGGAGGGGAACGAAGTCCGAGACGGCGGAGAAGGACTGGTTGGCCTGAAACATATTCCCGCCTCCCAAAGAGCCGCCGATGCAGAGAATGGCAAATAGGATCGCCAAAACCTTTCCGAGGGGTTCTAGGCCCCGTTGGGCCAGACCTTGGGAGAGGTAGTACATGGGGCCCCCAGCAATGCGACCATCAGAATAGACAGTCCGATATTTTTGGGCTAACGTACATTCGACAAACTTGCTGGTCATGCCAAATATTCCTGCCAGGGTCATCCAAAAGACAGCTCCTGGGCCCCCGGTCTGGACGGCGATCGCCACCCCAGCAATGTTCCCTAAACCCACCGTGGCCGAGAGCGCGGCAGACAGGGCTTGAAAGTGGGTCAGTTCGCCATCTTCATCAGGATCGTCATAATGACCGGCTACCACGTAAATGGCGTGTTTAAAGGCGCGGATATTGACAAAACTCATCCGCAAGGTAAAAAACACCGCCCCACCAATGAGCCAGAGGACAATCAGGGGAATTCCCCCCAGGCTAAAAAAGAGAACCCCTGCCATGGCATCAACCAGAGCGCTGAAAATATTATCAATTAGCTCTAAAATGTTACCTGAGCCGTTTAGAGATTCCTCCGCTGCTTCCTGGGCGATCGCCGCTGTGGGCAAGGCCAGTAACAGGATAAACAGTAACCAACGTTGTTTCATCTTGGGATATCCCGAATAATGTCAGTAAATCTGAATTGGAGTTCACTCTACCAAATCTTCTGAATCTTCGGTGCTTGGTTGCCGGATTGTCACGGCGATCGCCCCTGGCAAATTAATCCTCAGATGGTAGCATCTCAAACAGTCCCAGAGTTCTAGGTATGTTAGTTTCCACATCCACAAGCGCCTCGTTACTAGAGGATAGAGGGGACGAGAGGCTGATGCCAATGGTATAGTCTCCCGGAGGTAACGTCACCGGAAAGGAGACAAACTGAAGATCGCGAATCGTTTTTCCAGGTTCAATGGGAGCGTCTCGCAAAAAGCCCTGAAGAATCACTCGGGGAATCACCATCACTGAAGTATTTTCCTGTTGAATCGTCAGGCTAAAGGTGGTCTGAGAGGGAATCTCTTGAATAATATCCCAATATAAGGTTAGTTCAAGGTCATCTCCTGGAGTCAGGCGGTCGGAAGCGAGGGTATAACCTTGCAATTGTAGTCCCTCCGATTCAATCGGTTCCTGAGCCATGATGAGATTCCGCATCTCTTCCGGGCGGGCGATCGGTCCTAAATAAATCGACGCATAGTTAATGCCATTGAGTTCAATAGTATGTAATGGCTCTTGACGTGCAAAATACTCAAATACTTCTGGATTCGGGATTTTTCGCTGGACTTGATTGACATAGAAAATCAAGAAATTGGCATTTCGTAACCAACGCTGTGTTAGTCCTCCTCTGAACCCTCTAGGAATTTCTAACGCCTCTCCTGTAAGATAAGGCCCTAAAACACTTCGGTATCGACTTGCTGCCACTAGCTCACTAGAATTGTCTTGCTGGTTCAACCAATCAGCGGCTAAATCTAAGGCTTCCCCATTGCCCATCATCAGAACAAAGCGAGCTGTATTTGCACCTCCAATTAGGGGATTGTAGTAGCTAATGTAGTAGGGAAAAAATGGAGCAATCGTCAAACCCTGGATAATCAATAGTACTCCAGACACTTGAAAAACCGTTCGCCAACTCATCGGGACTAGATTCGATATCAGTTGGGGGAATGTATGGTGAATCCACATCGCTAGTTTTTGGACTGTAAATCGGCAGGCGATCGCCGCATTAAGTGCCAGAAAGGGGACAATCGGTAAAATGTAGCGATCCAGTTTGTTGCCAGGAATTGATAAAATCAATAAAAATGATAAAATCAAGATAAAATTAGCAATAATCTGTTTATGATAAAGGCTCTCATCTCGCCATGAAGGAAACAGAGCCATAATCCCTGAAATTGAAGCCCCAATCAGTAAGATTGGGGATAAGCGGTAGAGTAGCACTACAGGGTAAAATAAAGCATTAATTCTAGAGGTTGAGCGTCCCAAAAAAAAATAAAAATCCTCGCTCTGTTTCCCCTCGTAAGTCTTCCAGCAAATGACTAATTGTTTCAAGAGGTGCGACCCACATAGCTGGCCAAATTAGAATAAACGTAACTAAAATACAGAGACCCCAAACCCCGATATCTTTAGCCTGGTTAACCCATCCTTGTTTAAAGAATAAAGGCTTAAAGTAGTTCAGTTCTGTGAGGAGAGCAAGGCTTACCAAACCGGGAAAGATTAAGATGCTCGTCGTCTTAGTTCCAATTGCTAACCCCATCATGACTCCAGACACAATAAGGTGGATTCGTCCTGAGGTTGACCGCCAATGCAAAAATAGGGCTAAAACACTGACTAGAATAAACCCGCATTGTAGGGAATCAGTAATAAGTAACCGCTGATAGGCTAGAAAAAAGGGTTCAAATACCAGAATTGAGGCAGTAATCAGGGCAATTTTTTGATTGAGAACATGGGATAATAGCCAAATTCCACTCGTAATCAACCCAGAGGTTAGTATCGCTTGAATCCAACGTGTAATAACATAAGTTTCAACTGAGATAAAGTTGTTAGCTCTCACAAGACGAGCACAATGGCTCAGGGACTCAAAATTTAGGATATGATGAGGGCCGTCCCAGGTATCGGCTAGACAGCCTAAAGTGATTCCGAAGCCATTAACCCACATTGTGGGAACTCCGGGATGATGCTGAAAATAGGTATCTGATAAATTCCCTGAGGAGAGCTGTGTCCAAAAGTTAAGACCACGCAACAGCCAGAGATTTTCATCAACATTAATGGGAACCTTGGCCGCAATAACTCGGGTGAGCAAGAGAACTAAAAAAGTAAGGATAATCCCAAGCCGTTCACGACTTTTTTTGACCTTGTTTTTATAAGCATATTCCATAATCCAAACCTGCTCAGCAGGACAGCTAAACCTCAAGGGAGAACTCATCAGCGTCAGAGGTCATTCCCAAGATGCTCGCAATTTTTAGGAATGTCAAGATTTCCTCGGAATAGATGCTACAGTCCTCCGCTCCGACAGCCGTGGTTTAGGGCTATAGATAAAAAACTCCCAGTTTTGCCATAAAACCGGGAGTTTGGACTCATATTCTAAACCTCACTTAAGTCATCGCCTTGGGACAGAGCCAGTCCTCGGGGATTCCAGAGGGCCAACCCCGTTTCATCGCTTCTAAGCAGACGCCATGAATCGTGAGCTGACAGTCTAGGAGATGGAATCCCTCTTTATTGGTTGTCTTGACACCAATTTTCAAGACGGAATCACTCTTAAACTCAATGGTCTTATTACATTTGACACAAACCAAATGATGATGGTGGTGGGGATAAGGCTGATTGATTTCATAATGCTTATGTCCTTCAGCCAGTTCTAGCTCCCGCAATAAGCCCAAATGGGTCATCAACTTCAGAGAGCGATAGACCGTTGACAAGCTGATTTTGGGTTTATCCTGATGGTCTTGAAGCTTGTGATGCAGTTCCTCTGCGCTCAAATGCTCTCCCTTCGGGAGTTGCTGAAAAATTCTGAGAATTTCTTCACGCTGAGGAGTCAACCGCAATCCCAGTTGGTTGAGTTCCGCTTTAAAAGCTTCGCTATTATAAGCGTACATTGTGGCTAGATTTTTACTTATATTTCTTACTCTTTATGGTAGTTCTTTTAACAGTTAATGTCAACAATTCGGGCTTTGTTGAGAATTTATGGCTATAAGCTCTAGTTGATTATCATTCTCAAATAAGACCAACTCCGAGAGGAGGAGTTGGTCTGCGGTGGTTGATTGGGGCAGAGGAGCGGCTCAGATTAAGACTTTGAGCCGGTTGGTTAGACTTCTAACTCTTCCAGCATGAGCTTGGAATGACGTAATTGAGCAGGAACAGGAATGGGATAGTCTCCGGTAAAGCAGGCGGAACAGAACTGACTCGGATCTTGTTGCGTCGCTTCAAGCATTCCCTCCCAACTCAGGTAAGCCAGAGAGTCGACACCGATTTGAGCCGCAATTTCATCCACGGACTTTGTGGCTGCAATCAGTTGTTTCTGGTCATCGGTATCAATGCCATAGAAACAGGGGTGGGTGACCGGTGGCGAGGAGACTCGCATATGCACTTCTTTGGCTCCAGCATCCCGTAGGGCTTTCACGAGCTTGCGGCTCGTGGTTCCCCGGACAATGGAGTCATCGACAATAATCAACCGTTGCCCCTCTAAAACATCTTTCAGGGGATTGAGCTTCATGCGAATGCCGGACTCTCGCATATGTTGGGTGGGTTGAATGAAGGTTCGTCCCACATAGCGATTTTTAATCAGCCCTTCGGCGTAGGAAATTTTGGACGTTCGAGAATAGCCGATCGCCGCCGGGATGCCGGAATCCGGTACACCGATGACGAGATCCGCATCCACTGGGGATTCTGTGGCTAAGACATTGCCAATCCGCATCCGATAGCTGTAGAGACTTTCTTCGTTCATCATGCTGTCAGGACGAGCGAAGTAAATCATCTCAAAGACGCAGAGTTTGGGGGTGGGATTCTCTGTCCAACGTTCAGAACAGAGTCCGTCAGCGTTGGCGAATACCAGTTCACCGGGATTGACATTGCGTAGGTAGCTGGCCCCGATAATGTCTAAGCCACAGGTTTCTGAGGCGAAGACATAGTAGTTGGGGTTGGTGTCTAAACTCCCAATTACCAAGGGACGAACTCCATGGGGATCACGGGTCGCAAAGATGCCAATGGGAGTGCCAATAACGAGACTGAATGCCCCTTGGCATTGTCGTAACGCAGTTTGGATGGCTTGATGCCAATCGTGACCGCGATCCACTTCTGAGGCAATGAGGATAGCGATCGCCTCGGAGTCACTGGTGGTCACGCAGTTACAATTGCGCCGTTCAAGTTCCTGTCGCAACTCCCGCGTATTGACCAAGTTGCCGTTATGTGCCAGGCTTAAAGTCCCCAAACGAGTATCGACCAAGGCGGGTTGGGCATTTTGGACATGACTGGAGCCGGTGGTGGAATAGCGATTATGGCCCACGGCCATGGTTCCCGGTAATTGGCTGAGGATATCTTCGTTAAAGACCCGAGAGACCAGACCCATTTCCTTATAACAGTGAACCTGGCCTTGTTGATCAAAGGTTGCAATCCCCGCTGACTCCTGTCCACGATGTTGAAGGGCATAGAGTCCGAAGTAGGTCAGTTTGGCGACATCTTCATCTGGGGCGTAAAGCCCAAAGACGCCACAGGCCTCTTCGGGTTTATCGGGGTGTAAATCATCATGGAGGGGGGAAGGATTGGACATCATTGATTGAGAACCGTTCCTCAGTATGGGGCTAGTTAGGGAAAATGATCGACAGACGTGCAGCGCAGAAGACGCACTCCATCATGGTCGACTACCTACAATGTATCGTTTTGTCGGATGGCAAAACGAAGGAATTGAGCTTAGGCGAAGGTTAATCCTGTCTTAATTTAACCGCAATTTGGGCTGAATTGACGGGTAAGTTGGAGCCTCACTCCCGTTTCGAGGTGATTCCTCTGTTGCCTATGTACTCCATAAAAGAGCGATCGCCCCCCTCGGAGCGATCGCTCTTCAACTCAGTCTTAGGATAGGTTGAACCCCTAAGCGGTCAATTCCCCCCGCTGAGGAAAGCCAATCTAGTGAATTTAGAGAACACCGGCGCTTTGTAAGCCTAAAATTGCGCCAACCCCGAGAATATGACCGAAACTGGTGGTGGCAAGAATGGCGGGAATGCCAAAGCCACCAAAAAGATTAGGAGAAGGAGCCTGGGGGCCAACGCTGGGATATTTAATCGAGTACTTGCCGATGGCGATCGCCAGAATATTACAGACAACCATGACAATGGCAATACTGGGACTCCAGGCTGAGGTGGTGGGGGTGAGAGCGAAAACAAGATTATGGAGCATAAGAATCTAAGTTTTTATAAACAGTGGTTTGAACGAACGATGATGGCGATCGCAGGGCAAACAGAGCGATCAACCCCTCATTGCCTTTCTTTCGTACCAGATTTAGCCAGATTTCAACAGATTTTGTTGCATCAATTTACATTGCCCCGATTAGCTGTCCTAACCCCAGCCCCCCCCAGGAAACGATCGCGCTAGAGTCAAGAGACGACCTCTTATCTTTGGAGTCCTCTCCCCCATGTCCCACTCACTCCTATCTCTGGCTGTACGGCTAACCGGAGCTACCCTCGCCACCCTCGCCGTCTCCTCAAGCATCCCCTTGAGTCTAGCCAGCGTCCCGTTGTCCAGTCAGCATCACCCAGCCAGCAGACCGCCGGGCCAATGGCAACTTCGCTATTGGAATCAAGATCCCCTCAATCCAGAATTGCCCAGCATCTCTCTGGAGATCAACGACGACGAAGTCAGGGGTTCAGCCGGATGTAACCATTACTTTGGTTCAATTGAGCGAGACGGGGGACGGCATTTCAGTCTAGGACCCTTGGCCAGTACCCGCCGAGGCTGTGAGGTGAGCCTGATGGAGCGTGAATACGAGTATCTCCAGGCCCTGGGGGCTGTCCAAAAATATGGTTTTACCCCTGACGGGAACCTGTGGCTCGCCTATGATTCACAATCAGGAACCGGAACCTTAGAATTTTCCCAAGTAGAGGGGTCCTGATAAAATAACGATTCTCTCAGCGACCCCGTTCCCACCGCATCACCCCCATCTCAAGTCCCCCATGTCTTTTCTCTTTGGCCAAGCCCAACCCCTACAAGCCATGATTATCGGTGCCAATCGTGGCATTGGCCTGGGGTTTATCCGTCATCTTCTCGCCGATCCCCGTATCGGAACCCTCTATGGAACCTATCGCCAACCGGACCGGGCCCAAGACCTATTGCAACTGGCCCAATCCGGGGGCGATCGCCTCATTCCCGTGCAACTTGATGTTACCCAAGAGAGAGAAATCGCCCAATGGAGCGATCGCCTCCAACAACACCAGCAACCCCTGCATCTGCTCATCAACTGCGTCGGCGTTCTCCATGACGGCCCCGACATCCAGCCCGAGAAAAGCCTACGTCACATCGACAGCGATCGCCTCCTCCACTACTTCCAAGTCAATAGCATCCCCAGCGTTCTCCTCGCCAAACACCTCATGCCCCTCTTTCGCCACCCACAGCCGAGTCTCTTCGCCAGCATCTCCGCCAAAGTCGGCAGCATTGGCGACAACTCTCTCGGCGGCTGGTATGGCTATCGGGCTTCCAAAGCCGCCCTGAACATGCTCATGCACACCACGGCGATCGAATATGCCCGCCGCTGTCCCCAAACCTGCGTCGTCTGTCTCCACCCAGGAACTACCGACACCGATCTCTCCCAACCCTTCCAAGCCAACGTCCCCCCCGGAAAACTCTTTCCCGTCAAGAAAACCGTCAGCCAACTGATGCAAGTCATCGAACGCCTCACCCTCAACGACAGCGGTCAATTCTTCTCCTGGGATGGACAGCCCCTACCCTGGTAAGCCATCTCCGGCAGCAAAAAGAAATGATACTCTGAATCCAGACCCATATTAGGAGATACTACCCGTGGCAAAACCGCCCGCAGCAACCGACAAAGGCTTTGGTCAATCCAGCAACTCCGACAAAAAATCCCAAGCCAAGAGCAACAGCTCAGCCGGGGGTAACTTTGGCTTTACCCCCAACGCTGAAGTTTGGAACGGTCGCCTAGCCATGTTGGGCTTTGTCGCCGTCGTTCTGACCGAACTGATTACCCACCAAGGCATTCTCACCTTTTGGGGCTTACGCTAAGTTCCCTGTCCGTCCTTAACATGGCGGATCTCAATTTCCGTATGTACATTCCCACGGGGAAGAAAATCAGCCCGAAGGGTGACCTCTAACGGGTCACAGGCCGCCACAAAATCATCCAGAATTTGATTAGCGGATTCCTCGTGGGAAATGTAGCGATCGCGGTAACCATTGACATAGAGCTTAAGAGCCTTCAATTCCACCACCGTCTCATCCGGCACATACAGCAGATGAATCGTGGCAAAATCGGGATAGCCCGAAAAGGGGCATTTACAGGTAAACTCCGGCAACGTCACCCGAATCTCATACCGTCGTCCCGGACGCGGATTGGGAAAAGTAATTAGTTGTCCCTCCTGAATCTCCCGTTCCCCATATTTCATCGAAGAAGACTCAGCGGAAGGCGTACCCGTCGACGGGGTTTGTGAATCGTGCATTCTCTGTGATGGTAAATTATTGATGGTGGTAGCTGTTGGAGTCGCCAGTTCCAGCATTCTGACCGATATTTCTCCCTAAGAATAGCAAGCAACCCATGCAACATCCAAACCCTCACGGTTCCGGCAATCCCAACGGGCAATCTCCCTCCGTGCCCCTAACCGTCTATCGGGAACTCGCCGCCGAGTTGCAGGCCACCCAGGCCATGCTGGACTCTCTCCATGCCCAAAACCAACAGCTGAGTCGGGAAAACCAAAATCTATCCCACCAGAACCAACAACTGCTCAGTGAAGTTCACAACGTCGTCAACTCAGCCCTAAGCCTCGGGCAAATCGCCGACGCCCTGCATGGAGCCACCCATGCCCCAGCGGACCTATCTCCCCAGAGCCACAGCAGTCCTCGCCGCAGCGAAGCACTCCCCCAACTCGATCGCCCTCAGGGAACTCTCCCCGCCAACCCTCCCAAACCCGGACAATCCCAAGACCCCCTCAGCAACCTCCCCCCCCTCTATCCCAACAATTCCCCCAGTCGCCAACCCTCCAACCCCACCCCACGCCCCCGATTCCCCGCCGTAGAACTCAATGGCGTAGGAAACGAGTTATCAGCCAAAGGCGGCCTGTGGCTATTAATCGCCATTTTTGCCATTATCATTACCGCCTTCGGGGCAGGCTATTGGTTCATGCGACCCATTTACGAGCGACTCCTCCAACCCCAATCATCCCCCCAACCCCAACCCCAACAACCCTATCGACCCTAACCCACTCCCCATAGCACCCTTTGATTGCCTATTGCCTATTGCCTATTGCCTATTGCCTATTGCCTATTGCCTATTGCCTATTGCCTATTGCCTATTGCCTATTGCCTGTTCCCTGTTCCCTATTCCCTGTTCCCTGTTCCCTCTCCACCAAGAAAACCCCAGCCCCTGCAAGAGACTGAGGTTTTCTCGGCCAACTCCGTCAGCCCAACTCAGAGCCAACTAATAGGCATCTTGAATCTCGTAGAAATCGGGAGAAATGTAATCTTTCCGTAGGGGGAAACCTACCCAGTCTTCCGGCATCAACAGACGCTTCAAGTTAGGGTGTCCGTCATAATGGATGCCGAACATATCGTAGGATTCCCGTTCTTGCCAATCCGCCCCTTTCCAAATCCAATAGACAGAGGGGACTTTCGGCTCATCCCGGGGCAAAAAGACCTTCAGGCGGACTTCTTCAGGTTTGCGTGCATCATCACTGACCTTAATCAAGTGATAGAAACTGACTAACGCCTGACCCGGTCCTGCATCATAGGCCCCTTGACATTGCAGGTAATTAAATCCGTAGGCGTATAAAGCCGTTGCAATGGGAATGAGTACTTCCGAGTCCACCTGGATGAGTTCTACTCCCAGATTATCGGCGTCGAGAGCGTCATTGGCAAAGCCATTCTCCGTCAACCATTTGGAGACAGGGCCCGCCGGAACGGGTTTAGCTTCAGGTTGTTCTTCGGCCGTATTGCCGTTTTTGGGGGACTCTTCAGCCACGGTCTGCCTCCTGTTTCTGAGCAGCTTGTTGTTGTGCAGATTGTAGGGCGGGGGGAACAGGCATTCCCATCGCTTCGGTGAGTTGCTTGGGCGGATTATGCCGAGCCTCACTGCGCATATATTGCCCCGTTAGGATGGGGTCAACGGGGTTGAGTTGGTGAGAGATGGTGTGGTAGCGGTGGGTTTGTTGGTGATTGCCCCGTTCAGAAAGGGACTGATTGGAGACTTTTTTCCGCAGTTTGACGATCGCATCGATAATCGCCTCAGGACGAGGGGGACAGCCGGGGATATAGACATCCACAGGAATCAACTTATCTACACCACGAACCGCCGTGGGGGAATCGACGCTAAACATTCCACCGGTGATGGTGCAAGCTCCCATGGCAATCACATATTTAGGAGCAGGCATCTGTTCATACAGCCGAACCACCGCCGGGGCCATTTTCATGGTGATGGTTCCGGCGGTAATCAGCAAATCGGCTTGACGGGGGCTGTTGCGGGGAACTAGACCAAACCGGTCAAAGTCGAAGCGAGAGCCAATCAAGGCGGCAAACTCGATAAAGCAACAGGCGGTTCCGTACATCATGGGCCAGAGACTTGACAAACGGGCCCAGTTATACAGGTCATCAACCGTTGTCAGAATCAGGTTTTCTGACAACTCTTGCGTCACTTGAGGACGCTCAACGGGATTAATAAGGGTGGGGGTGGAGAGATTATCACTCATGACCATTCCAATGCTCCTTTGCGCCAGGCGTACACGAGGGCAATGACGAGGATGCTGATGAAAATCAAGGCCTCGACGAATGCCAATAGTCCCAGGGTGTGGAACGCCACAGCCCAGGGGTAAAGAAAGACAGTTTCAACATCAAAGACCACGAAAACCAGGGCAAACATGTAGTAGCGGATGTTGAACTGAATCCAGGCGCCACCAATGGGTTCCATCCCTGATTCATAGGTGGTATTGGATTCAATACCCAGATTTTTGGGTCGTACCAGCTTCGAGACAGTCAGAGCCAGGATTGGCACTAGACTGCAAATGAGCAGGAAGCCTAGAAAATATTCGTAACCAGTGAGAACAAACACAGAGGCTAACGTCTTTACTTATATTTACATTAATGATAGTCGAGGGACCGGCAGATCTCAAATGGGATTGAGGGGTCTCGACCTTTGACCACCATGGAATTAGGTCTCCTTGCTACAAGAGTTTACCGGATTGTTTTCCAGGTGGTCAGGATTTACGGGGACTGGGGACTAGACCCTCGGCTGCACCAGACCCTTAAAACCCCATGGCTTGGGCCACTCGTTCGAGATCTGGCTCAATGCCTTGGCGCAGTTGGGTACTGCTATATTTGATGGCAGAATCGGGGTCTTTTAAGCCGTTGCCGGTGAGGACACAGACGATGGTGGCCCCAGTCGGGACACGATCGCGCAGTTTGAGGAGTCCAGCCACGGAGGCGGCACTAGCGGGTTCGCAAAAAATACCTTCCTGCCCCAGGAGACGGTAGGCCTGGAGAATTTCCTCATCGCTGACGGCGTTAAATTCCCCTTGGCTGGCTGTCTCCACCGCTAGGGCTTTTTCCCAGTTGGCGGGGTTGCCGATCCGAATGGCGGTGGCGACGGTATCGGGATGTTTGACTGGGGCCCCTTCGATGAGGGGGGCGGAACCGGCAGCCTGGAAGCCCATCATGTTAGGGAGGCGATCGCACCGTCCTAATTGTTGGTACTGACAGAATCCCATCCAATAGGCGGTGATATTACCGGCATTGCCCACAGGGATACAGAGCCAGTCGGGGGCATTCCCTAGGGCATCAACCACTTCAAAGGCAGCGGTTTTTTGTCCTTCCAGACGATAGGGGTTGACCGAGTTGACGACGGTGACGGGGTAGCTTTCTCCCAACTCCCGGACAATTTCTAGGGCCCGGTCAAAGTTTCCGTTAATGGCTAAGACTTCAGCGCCGTAAACCAGAGCCTGAGCGAGTTTCCCCAGAGCCACATAGCCGTCAGGGATGAGGACAAAGGCCCGTAATCCCCCTCGCTTGGCATAGGCAGCAGCGGCGGCGGAGGTGTTGCCGGTACTGGCGCAGATGACGGCTTTGGCTCCTTCTTCTTTGGCTTTGGAGATGGCTAGGGTCATGCCCCGGTCTTTGAAGCTTCCAGTGGGGTTCAATCCGTCGTATTTGACGAAGACCTCCACCTTTTTACCGATTTCAGCGGCAATGGTGGGGACTGGAATCAGGGGGGTGTTCCCTTCATGGAGGGTAATCACCGGAGTGGCATCGCTCACCGGCAAGTGGGGACGGTAGGCATTGATCAAACCGCGCCAGCCTCGCTGCTGTGGAGCGGTTTCGGGTTGAGGGGCGTTGGCGGTCGAAAAACTCAGCGTCACAATGGTTGTTGGCAAATAGGGGGGGCTGACCGAGCTGTTCGGCTAATTTTCAGCCTGGATCGGTCTTGGTTCTGAGTTGATTGTACCAAAATGGGGGCTGATGTGATGGGAGCGTTACACCGGGACTGGCGCTGGCCCCAGGGGGCTGACAGCCGATGAAAACTTGGGTGGAGTTCACAAAACTGCAACATTTGTTGCAACATTTCGTAATAGTTGCAGTAAAATGTTGCCCGAACCGCTTTAGGTACAAATTCTCAATCTCTTTTTAATATGGCAACTGTATCCAACAGCTCAACCCTCAAACCCTTGTCAGATCTGAAGTTATCCGTCTATCAAGCTGACCATCAAGTCAAGTATTTACACCTGCACGCCCAGCTCGACACCCTCATGATCGAGATTGAGACCCGTCGGAAACAGGGGTCTGTTCCCCAACCTCCTCAACCCTAAGCCAACTGGCCTCTCGTGCCAGGGGGGCGATCGCCCAGAACTCATAATGGCTTCTTTTAAAATCTCGCTATCATGAAGTTAAGTCCGCGCTCGCCAAGGGTGCGGGAACCGCAATCGCCCCCTTGGATCTTCTATGTCTTCCCTTCCCCAGCATCCCTCCCGAGGAGATTGTCCCTGTCCCCTCTGTGGTCGGGGTCAATTGTCCCCCCTCAGCCTCATGGAGGTGATCGGCTGTAATAACTGCGGCCATTTATTTGAGGTTCAGCACCAGGGCGATCGCATTTCCTTGAGGGCGATCGACCAATCCCCACCCCCCAACTGGCGTTGGACTGGACGCGGCTGGCAGCCCACGGGTCGCGAAGATGTCAAAATCAGTTTAGAAACTTGGATTGCTGCCATCTGCTTCACCCTAGTTCCTACGGCCATCGTTGCCACAGCCGCCTATGTTTTCCCACCCCTACCGGGGTCCGGCTGGAGTGCCTTTCCCCTGATTTGGACTGGGTTAACCTTTCTCTGTCATGGCTCCTGTGTCATCACCCTTTTAATGGAGTATTACCAAGTGCCTCTGCGGTCTTACTTCCGCCTGCGCTCCTTTCTCTAATCTTCTGGTCTGGACTATTCCTTAACCCCCGTTGCTGCAATCCCCTGGACAAACTGACGCTGGCCCAGCAAAAACAGGACAATCACCGGTAGGGAAGAAATGACGACCGCTGCCATCAAGACCGCCCAGTCACTGGTGAACTGTTCCTGAAACTCCGCCAGGGTTAACTGCACCGTTCGCAATTCTGGACGGGTGGTAAACACCAAGGGTTTAAACAAATCATTCCACTCACCGATAAAGGCGAACAAAAACAACGTCACCCAAGCCGGACGGGAGAGGGGAATCATAATATGGCGCAGGACCTGCCCGGCGGTGGCCCCATCCAGAATAGCCGCCTGCTCAATGGCTACCGGAATTGTCAAAAAATACTGTCGCATCAGGAAAATTCCAAAGCCACTGACCGCTGTAGGCAGAATCAACGCTCCATAAGTATTAAGTAAATTCCCCCACTTCAGGACCAAGAAAATGGGAATCACCAGCAACTGAAAGGGAATAGCCAACGTGGCTAGAATCAAAACGAGGATGGTCTTTCGTCCCCAGAATTGAAATCGAGCCAGAGCATACCCCGCCAGGGCAGCGGTCAGGGTTTGTATCAGAGTCACCCCCACGGCTACCAAGCTAGAATTAGCAAAGGCCAGCCAAAAATGACCTCGTATCCAGGCTTCTCGGTAACTTTGAGCCGTCCAGACTCCTCCCCAGTCTAAATTGGCCAGGGAACCCGCAGGAGCAAAGGCCGCACGCAGGACAATGACGAGGGGAAAGAGCATCATCCCGGCGCCAATGATTAAAAAAATCAAGATGAACCCCTGCCATTGATTAGCTTCAGCAATAGACGAGTTGGGGGACTCAGGGGGCAAAGCCTTAGCAGCCGGGGGATAAGGTCGATTAGGAAATTGGGGAGACATAAATCTAAAAGCAGCGGTAGAATGATCTTAGCTAGGAGTTGAGAGGAAAAAAACTGGTCAACTTCCGGTTAAACCTTGTAAAGTGATAGAAAGTTGTAACGACCTATTGAACAAGTTTAACCACCCAGGTTAAAAGTCAACGGTTCGGTGTTGTCTCGCCGGTCCATAAAATCAGGATGAGGAGATAGAAAACATATGCCGCAGTTAGAAGCGACCGCCACTCTGGATTATCAAAGCGACGTCTACAAAGACGCTTACAGCCGCATTAACGCCATTGTGATTGAAGGTGAACAGGAAGCCTTTGACAACTACATCCGCTTAGCGGACATGCTCCCAGAAAGTCAGGATGAACTCAAGTCCCTGGCGAAAATGGAGAAACGCCACAAAAAGGGCTTCCAGGCCTGTGGCCGTAACCTGAGCGTTGTCGCTGACATGGAATTTGCCCAGGAGTTTTTTAGCAAACTGCACCAGAACTTTAAGGTTGCCAGTGAGGCTAATGATGTTGTTACCTGTCTGGTCATTCAATCTCTGATCATCGAGTGCTTCGCCATTTCCGCTTACAATATTTATATTCCTCACGCGGATCCCTTTGCGCGTAAAATCACTGAAGGGGTTGTCAAGGATGAGTATCTTCATCTCAACTTTGGCGAAGAGTGGCTGAAAGCACATTTTGAAGAGTGCAAGGACCGAATTGATGCGGCCAATCGTGAGAATTTGCCCATCATTTGGGAGATGCTCAATGCTGTAGCCAAGGATGCTAAGGTCCTCAATATGGAGAAAGAGGAGCTGATTGAAGACTTCATGATTGCCTATGGGGAAGCCCTAAGCAACATTGGCTTCACCACTCGTGACATCATGAAAATGTCATCGTACGGCTTACGGGGTGCGGCTTAGAAGCGCTGCTCGGAGCCGCCACTATGACTCGGTTACCTGATGAACGAGGTGTAACCGCATTGTCGCAATCGCTCGTTTTTTCCAAAAAAAGCGGGCGGTTTTTTGTGTTTGAATCAGATTTAATTTGAGAAGGGGCGCTTTACATAGTATTGTAAAGGTTTATGAACGCTCTATTGTTACCGGATACCATATCGCAGCCTGAAATAAGGGTTGCTTGAGATTCTGCCCATGTTTGGTTTAATCGGTCACCTGACTAATTTGGAACACGCCCAGTCCGTTGCCCGGGACATGGGATATGACGGACTTGCGGATCAAGGACTTGACTTCTGGTGTGCTGCACCGCCGCAAACGGTGGATCACATCACCGTTACCAGCATCACGGGTCAAACGATTGAAGGTCGTTATGTCGAATCCTGTTTTCTGCCAGAGATGCTAGCGACGCGGCGGGTGAAGGCTGCAACCCGCAAGATTATTAACGCCATGGCTCATGCTCAGAAGATTGGCCTAGACATCACGGCGTTGGGTGGCTTTTCCTCCATTGTTTTTGAGAATTTTAATCTCAATCAAATTGAGCGGATTCGCAATATTACCCTAGATTTTCAACGGTTCACCACCGGCAACACTCACACGGCCTATATTATTGCCCGTCAGGTAGAACAAGCCAGCAGCCAGTTGGGGATTGAGTTATCTCAGGCGACGGTGGCGGTCTGTGGAGCAACGGGCGATATTGGGAGTGCGGTCTGTCGCTGGTTGGATGCTCGTACGGATGTGGCGGAGTTGTTGCTGATTGCCCGCGATCGCCAACGCTTGGAGGATCTACAAGGGGAACTGGGACGGGGTAAAGTCATGGGGCTAGAGGAGGCTCTGCCTAAAGCCGATATTATTGTCTGGGTGGCCAGTATGCCCAAGGGACTGGTGATTGATCCGACGACCCTGAAAAAACCTTGTTTACTGGTGGATGGGGGCTATCCCAAGAATCTCGATACCAAAGTGCAAGATCCCGGTGTGGTGGTTCTTAAAGGTGGCATCGTTGAACATGCCCTGGACATCAACTGGCGTATCATGAAGTTGGTCAACATGGATGTGCCAGCACGTCAGATGTTTGCCTGCTTTGCGGAGTCCATGTTGTTGGAGTTTGAGAAGTGGTACACCAATTTTTCCTGGGGACGGAACCAAATTACCGTTGAGAAGATGGAGAAAATTGGTGAAGTCTCCCTCAAACATGGGTTCAAACCCCTATTGTCCTAGCTAAGACAGGGCCATCGCCCAAGTCCCCAGGCCCCCTATGTTCCCCTTATTCCCCCCAGAGACGTTGATTCTGAACCTATGCTCTTAGATTTCGAGAAACCCCTCGTTGAGCTAGAAAAGCGCATCCAGCAAATTCGAGATATCGCTGAAGATACTGATGTTGATGTCTCCGACGAGATTCGTCAACTCGAAGATCGCGCTACGGAGTTACGCCAGGAGATTTTTAGTAATCTCTCACCGGCTCAACGGCTGCAACTGGCTCGCCATCCCCGTCGTCCCAGTACTTTGGATTATATTCAATCGATTGGTGATGAGTGGATTGAACTCCATGGCGATCGCGGGGGTTCGGATGATCCGGCTCTGGTGGGAGGAATTTCTCGTTTGGGGGGTATTCCGGTGGTGATGTTGGGCCATCAGAAGGGCCGGGATACGAAGGATAATGTTCGTCGTAATTTTGGCATGGCCTCCCCTGGGGGGTATCGTAAGGCGTTGCGCTTGATGGACCATGCGAATCGCTTTGGGATGCCCATTTTGACCTTTATTGATACGCCGGGGGCTTGGGCCGGGATTGAGGCGGAACATTTGGGCCAGGGAGAGGCGATCGCGGTCAACTTGCGGGAGATGTTTGGCTATGAGGTGCCGATTATCTGTACGGTGATTGGTGAAGGTGGCTCTGGGGGAGCTTTGGGGATTGGGGTGGGCGATCGCCTACTCATGTTTGAACATGCGGTGTATACCGTTGCGACTCCTGAGGCCTGTGCGGCGATTCTCTGGAAGGATGCGGCGAAGAGTCCCCAAGCGGCGGAAGCCCTGAAAATTACGGCCCAAGATTTGAAGAGTTTAGAGATTCTCGATCGCCTACTTCCTGAACCCGTCGGTGGGGTTCATAATCAGCCGGTGCAGGCCACGGAAATTCTGAAAACGGCCCTACTTGAAGAACTCCAGAGCCTCTTAGAGTTATCGCCTCAGGAACGCCAGCAACTCCGCTATGAGAAGTTCCGCCGTATGGGGGTGTTTCTGGAAGGGTAACCTCTAATCTCAATGCTGATTGTGACCGCTCAGTCTACTATCGTGCGATCGCGATCGCAGTCAATCACGACAACGATCGCCTAAGTCGGGCCGGATCTACGGCATACTGAAGAAGCCGGGTTCTAGTTATCTAAACGATCCATGCTACCCAAGGTCCAACTATTGCCGGGGGCAATCTCGGAAATCTTAGTGTCCGTCCGGGAAACGGGAGTTCTAACCCGCTCTGATTGTTATGGACTCATGGCGGCATCCCTGGATGATTCGGTGACGGAACAGGATCGCCGTTCCATCAACCGTTTAATTCGTTCGGTATGCCGGGGTAAGGTCCAAATGATCGACGATCTCACCCCTCGCTCCTAGCTCCAGCGGAGGTTGCTGATCTCCTTAGTCCCTCACGCCTGACGTATTTATGACGGCCGCCACTTGGATTACCGTCTCACGGCTCTTTGTGATTCCGATTTTTCTCTATGTTGTCCAGAATCCCAGTTCGGGCGATCGCTGGTTGGCTCTGGGCTTATTTCTCGTCGCCGCCCTCACGGATTGGCTAGATGGCTATGTGGCCCGCCGCTTCAACCAGGTCACTGATCTAGGCAAGTTTCTCGATCCCCTGGTGGACAAACTGCTGATTTTTGCCCCCCTGCTGGTTCTCATTGAATGGGGAACGCTACCGGCCTGGGGGGTGTTTTTGGTGTTGACGCGAGAACTCACCATCGCCGGTTGGCGCGTCAATCAGTCCAAGATTTCCGGGGCGAATCTCTGGGGAAAAGCCAAAACCGTCAGTCAGATTGTCGCCATTAGTCTGTTGTTGGCCCCTCTCCCGGAACCTTGGCCGCAAGTGGGAGTGATTAGTTTTTGGGCCGCCGTGGCCCTAACTGTGATATCTGGGGTAATTTATCTCATTCCTCCAAGACAGACGGAGTCGGAATCTCTGTCTGAATCTTAGGGCGATCGCAGACAGTCGGCGTCCACGACCCGAAACAGGCCATCATCAAAGCGGGTACAGGAGCGTTCCCCGGCGACTAGGGCGGGGACTTGACCTTGCTCAAGTTGCTGTTGGATTGTTTGGCTAATCTGGGGATAGGAGCGTCTCCACCAGGAGCGTTCCAGATAGTCCGGTTCAAAGGCCCCCCGTTCGATGACGAGAAAATCGATGGCTTCTTCGGTTAAGAATTGTTGAAGTTGCTTGACATCTGGGCTGTAGTGGGCATCCATGAGGGCGATCGCCCGGCGGCGTATTTCTTGGTGATAGGTGCGATGGAAGGGGAGGGCGTATTCATAGCCCACATAGAGCGATCGCCGGCTAAAGGTGGGGAGTTGATTGGCTTCTAGGGCCAGGGAAGCGATGCGAGTCTCCGGAGGTTGGGCTTGCAGAAATTCATAGAGAGCCGGATGATTGCCCACAATCAGGTTGGTGCGTGGGTAATTGCCCAGTCCCTGGGGATAGATGAGTAAATAGCTGAGGATTAGCCCTAGGGATAAGTAGCACAAAACCGCACTTTTGTCAAGGATGAACTGCACTATTAAGACGAGGGCGATCGCCGCTCCCAGAGCAAAGACGACTCGGAGACTATGTTGGCTATAGCGACTGGGGAGATGGAGACGAAAGGCCAGGTCATGGGCCAGGAAGAACAGGCCCAACCCCGACAGCAGCAGAGCCTGCAAGAGGGGCAGAGGGGGGATGGGCCGACGATGGGGGAGAAAAGGTAAGAGGAGGGCACTACAGAGGAGGGGGGGGTCAAGGGGCGGTTGCAGGCCCGTGCGTCCTCCCCAGAGCCAAAAGCGTCCCCAATCTTCAGCAAAATAGGCCGTCCGTCCCCGAGGCTGAAACTCCGGTAGGGTTTGGGCTTGGGCTAAGGTGACCGTGGGGCCAAACTCCGAAGATTGCAGGAGATAGGGTAACAGCATTAAGACAATGAGTCCGACTCCCAGGAGAGTCCAAAGCCAGGGAAAGTGATTCTGGAGGCTGAGGAGGAGCAAGACTCCCGCCGCCACCAGGAGATAGGGGGGATAGAAGCCACCTAAGCCGAGGAGTGCCAGGAGTAGTAAGAGGGGCCGACGAGCGGCGATCGCATAGAGAACTGTCAGCAGCAGGGGACTGAGGAAGGCCCGGGGGGTGGCGGAGACGAGATCATCCCGCATCCAGAGATTTTGCACATAGAGGCTACTGGCCAGGAAGGCGGCGAAGGGGATCGGGACCAGGCGTAGAGTCAGGTGGAAGGCCATGACCGTGGTGAACAGAGCCAGAAGCGGCGGGAGAATGCGGGCCAGGGCCAGAGGATCGACTCCCAGTTGGGCGAAACTCCAATAGAAGGCGCGATAGCCTGGGGGGGCGAGGGATTGGAAGTAATCGGCGATGAGATCGTTGGGAAACAGGCCCCCATCCAGGAAGCGTCGCATCCAGAAGAGATGTTGACGAGCATCATTGGCGACAAGATAGCCCGGTTGCAGGGTTTGCTGGAGAACCGGGAGGGCGTAACTGGCCGACAGGAGCAAACTCAGGGCCAGCCAGAGGCGGCTGACGTTGGGGGAGGGGTTGGGGTTGAGAAACAGGCGTTGTAGAGGTAGGCGATGCACGATGACAATGAATCCTTGAGAGCGGAGTCTGCTCCCTCAATCAGTAGTGATAGCGAAGCTGAGCAATCATAAGCTCGTCTGGGGTGACTTTGTACACCATTCGCTGTTCAGCGGTGATTCGTCGAGACCAATATCCGGCAAGATTATGTTTGAGTGGCTCAGGTTTACCAATCCCCTCGAAAGGCGTGCGATGAATCTCTTTAATCAGTTGGTTCACCCGACGCAGGATTTTTTTGTCCATTTTTTGCCAGTAGAGGTAATCATCCCAGGCTGACTCAGAAAACGTCGTCTTCATTCCAAAAGTTCTCGTTCCTGGCCGCCACCTTGTTCAAGTTCTGCAATAGACTCTAAGAGACGGCGGGCGTTGGCTGGACTACGCAACAGGTAGGCGGTTTCTTGCAAGGCTTCGTAATCCTCTAGGGACATCATCACCACCGAAGCCGCTTTATTTCGGGTGATGATGACGGGGGAGTGATCCTCACAGACTTGCTGCATTGTTTTGGCTAGATTCCTTCTAGCGGCGGTGTAGCTGAGGGCATCCATTGGCGCTTTCCTGTACGATATACGGGTCATGTACAATATATCGTACTGATATAAATGACACAAGGATGGATGACAGCGGGAGTTTGCCAAAACATCGGCTAGGTTGGAGATTTCTTGGTGTTTACTGGGATTCCTGAAGGTTCACCCGTCGATACATCTCGGCCAGGGAAATCCGAAACTCTATGGATCGTAACTGAATCTCGTCCTCAAGATTTCGATACTCCGTCAACAACCATTGATTCTCAGAGGTTTTAGAAAAGTATTTCACCTGGTATTGGTACTGACAGATGAGGAGATCGTCGCGAACTTGAGGCCGCGATCGATACGCATCAAATTTGTCTCCCTGGTCGTAATTGCGGGTTGAGTTCGACAGGACTTCGACAATCAAAGTGGGATTCATAACTGCCGTGGTTCCTGTTCCCTGATACATCGGTTGACCTTCAATCACCATGACATCGGGATAGGTGTACTGTCGATAGGCAGGAATCCAGAGTTTAACATCTCCCAAATAGACCTCGTAGTCGATGTCACCAATACTGAGGGGAAATTGGCGGCAAAAATTCAACGCGATTTTGTTGTGGTTGGTGGTTTCCCCGGCTATGGGTATGATTTCTCTGTCTCGATATTCATGTTTATCTTGATAATTTTCTTCCAGTTTGAGGTAGTCTTGAGGAGTGTAATATTGGGTTTTTGTTTTCATGATAGAATCTGCTTGATTTTTAAGTCTATTCGTCAAGACGGCCGAATCGGGAGAGGGGGGCGATTCTCAGCAAAACTTGGGCCTGGATGCGAGGTCGGGAAACAATTTCAGCAAACCCCTCCAACTCCTCAACCTCGTGATTGTCCCCCACCACGAAGTATTCATCCGCCCCGAGGGTGAAGGAATCTCGCTCATAGCCAGGGGGAAGGGGGAGGCTGTCCAGGGGGCGATGGTTAATCCACGCCTGTCCCTGACGAATTTCTACGGTTTCGTGAGGGAGGCCGAGAATGCGGCGACTGTAAACTTGCTCTTCAGCATTAGCTGAGGTGTTAGGACTTTTAAAAATAATGATATCTCCCCGTTTAAGAGTGCGATCGCCATAGGTGATGTCATCAGTTAAAACCTGGTCTTGAACCTCTAATGTGGGCGACATCATCATCGCCGTATCCAGCGCCACGGTTTGGATATTTCGGGTGAATAGCAGCCAGCCTAGAAACAGCATGACCGCAAGAGTCCAATTGAGCCAAGGGCGGGAAGGAGCAGCAAGAGCCAGTTGGAGGCGCTCCGTGTCTTCTCCAGCAAAATGTTCCCGTAGCAGGTCATGATAGAAGCGAAATCGTCCCCCCGACTGTTTCAGTAAATTCCGTTGACTGGCATAGTTTAAGAAGTGAGCATAGTTCCAAGGAATTGCCCGATTTTGGAAAAGAATCCAGCGCAGTAAAACATGTTGAAACACCGATTTTAGTCCTCCTAACATGGTTCCCGTAAATAATCCTATTCCTATGCTCCCGACAACGACTGCTCCTAGACTGCCAACCCTAGGCTCTTGTACCGCCCTTAACCACAAATAGTATATGAATGAAAATCCAACCATCCAGGCAAGTACACTCATCCCAGAGAAGATTATCGATTTTTTAAGAGATTCCCAAACTCCTTGATTGGGATAAGATCTTACTTTAAGTTTTGCTCTTAATGCGGAACTAATAATGAAGATCAGACCAAAAATTAATCCAAATACAAGTCCTCCAATTAGTCCATAATTTTTTCCATATGTCAATCTTCCAATTATCATGAAACCGAAAACAAATAAAGCAACATACTGAGTATATTTTTTTACATTTAACTTTAATAAAGAAAAATCAAAGGATTCTGTTAGATTAATATTGTTTTGATTGGAGCCAATTAGCAAAAAAATTGGCACGAAAATTAGCCCATAACTTAGCCCAAAATTCAACCATTGAGTCAACCCATAACTTAGCCCATAACGTAAGTCATAACTCAGGATTAAAATAAGTAGAGAAGTTGTTCCACCAATCAGCCATAAAATCAGCCATTCAATCAGCCTTGTCCCCCAATTAAACAAGCGTTTTTGTGTCGGAGTTTCCAACCAATCCGGCTGCATCTCCTCAATTAAGAACTCCGTCTGTCCTTGACGGCGGAGAATTTGAGCCAACCGTTGTAGATAGCGGCGACTCTCTTCCTCGGAATAGCCCAGATTGTCTTCCTGGGCCAGTTGTCGATGACTATAATCTTCAAATAGCCGATGACGACAAGCCGCTTCCCCCGCCGAAGCGGGACAATCTGGGACAAGGGGGGCGGGATAAGCCTGGGGCATCAAATCCAATAATAAGGGGGTTTTGGCTAACTTGAGCCATCCCTTCGGACTCGCGTTTAAGACGGGCCAAAGATGACTCGCTTCGCGGTGATGTAAATAGTTTTTAATGGCGTTCTTGTCGAGGGGTTTTAGCTCAACGGCTGTTCTCAGACGGAGGTTTTCTGGACAATCTTTATACTCCCGGGCCCGAGAACAAATAACTAAGCCGAAATGTTGCTCTTTTTTATCCTCCTGCATGGCATTAACGGCCAAAATCGCTTCCGCCATGAAGTTCTGGAGTTCATCCAATCCATCCAAGAGGGGTAAGATGCGATTCCGATGAAGCAAATCTTGGCTAAGTTGAGGGTCTAAGCCATATTTAAGTTGCAACTGCTCCACCATCCAACGATTGAGAGTTCCCGCGTCAATGGCTTTTCGAGAGGGTCGCCAGTCAGACCATTCAAAGATAATGGGAATGGGGGCTTGAGGGTCTTTCTCGGCCCGTTGACAAAGGGTGTTCGCTAAACCCAGCAGTTCTGTCGTTTTCCCACTTCCCGGTTCTCCCAAAATCAAAAGTTGTTCTCTGACATCCTCTTGAACAAAGAGGTTGGAAATCGAAACATCCAGCAGTCGCGTATGGTTTTCAACCAGCAGTTGAATCGGGCGAAATACCCCAGAGGAGGCGCTGGAATGTTTAATGCCAGAACGAGGAATATGATACAGTTGGTCTAAGGCATCTTGGCGACGGTCTTCCACCTCTTTACTAATCCGTTCTAGTAGCTGCCGACGCAGTTCTGACTCCGCCTCCCGTTCTCGGGATTGTCCATAAAGCCGAAGCAAGTAGGCCAACGCTGGCAGAGCAAAGCCTCCACTTAGGCCCAAACTGGCATAGACTGAATTAGGCTGTGGCTCACCTTGACTCATCTCGACAGCATTGAGCCAAGCTCCCAGGAGACCTGCCAGCACCCCAATCCCAATGGCGGCTATTTTTTGCCCTCGGTGGCTGGGCCGTTCACCGTAAGCATTGATGGACAAGCCAGCAACAACGGCTAAAATCCCGCTGAGAATCCACTTGAGCAGGTTAAAGAGTTCCGGTGTCATGGGGACTGGGGAGAGAAAGGGGACATGACTGCATTATTGCTGATTTTGAGGATGATTGCAGCTAAGGGGAACGCGGCCTGGGTTCGGGGAAACCCATGAGTCTTCAACCCCTAGAAGGTGAGCTGTCTTGCCAGTCTGGTATAACTGAGGTATAACGAAAGAGCAAATCCTAGCATTGAAGTGGCGATGAAGACGGAAATTTCTATTCCGGATTCAGTGTTTGAACAAGCAAAAGCCCTGGCTCAACAGTTAGGGCGATCGCGCAGTGAGCTTTATAAGAAAGCGTTACAGGACTATCTAAAAAGATATAAGCGCGAGCAAATTTCCCTCAAGTTAAACCAAGTTTACCCCCGGGAGTCTTCTGGCGTTGCTCCAGTGATAGCAAAGATGCAGTTTTTATCATTTGATGGCATTTCAATTACGGAACGGCAATTAGACCGTTTAGAGCCGTTAATCAATAATCCTGAGATTGAACATCTCTTGTTTTTTCCCTTGTCAGGACGACCCAAGGACATGGTAGATAATATTTATTAATTAGTTCAAGATTTGTGAACGTTGCTTCAAGTATGATAAGACCAGAATAGAAGCGCTATGAAAATAATTATTTTGGGCAATGCTGGAGCAGGGAAAAGTACCCTAGCCAGGAGACTCCTTGCTAAGCAAACAGCCGCACGTTTATCGCTGGATGAAGTGGCATTCCACGGCGGCACGGAACGTAGAGTGTTACAAGATAGTTTGGCTGATGTGACGCATTTTATTGCTAATCATGAAAGCTGGATTATTGAAGGCTGTTACGCAGATATTATTGAGCCGATACTCCCCTATTGTGAAGAGCTAATTTTTCTCAACCCTGGAGTTGAAACCTGTATAGTACATTGCCGTGCCAGACCATGGGAACCGGAGAAATTCACCTCGAATCAGGAACAAGATGAAAATCTAGAAAATCTGGTCGAGTGGGTTCGCTCTTATGAGACTCGCACCGATGAATATGGACTTCGCCGTCATCGGATACTCTACGAATCTTTTCAGGGTCGGAAGCGTGAGTTCAAAGATCCTAGTCACTATGAATTGGTATAATAACTCGAGTAGACTCGCATCGACAGCGGCCCTCAGGATAACACACCTCGTAGGGTCAGAGATTGATCTGATGTCATGACTCCTCGTTCCACCTGATTGGGGGTCTCAATTTCGGAGGACAGCCGGTGTCTGGCCCTAAACTGGGGTCGAATCCCAGAAACCGGGTTTATTGAACAATACCTTCGCCAATTTAATGGTCACTGGCCTCCTGCGAATGTTTATGGATACAACCCAGACTGGATAAACGTTGCAAAATCTGACCCAATAAAACTGGGTCAGGTTTTTCCTTAAGCAGTTTTATGCTTTCTTCCGCAAGACCTGTATTTTATGGCATCCTTTGGGTCTCTCTATTATGCCTCAATGAAGAACCTGATTCAGCTCCCGTTGAAGGTTCACTGCTAGATTCTGTATCTGTTGCAATAGGTCTCGACAGCGACCTGACGGGGTCTGTTGCTGGAGTCTTTCCAGGGTTGCCAAATCCAATTGAATCGAGTTTGCGGCGGAATGAGACCCCTCTCGCCACTGCTTTTCCTGTTCAAAGGCGCGACGGAAATTCACTTTACTGATGTCTAATCCTTGCCGTAGTTCTGTCTGTCCCGCTTCAACTGAAGCACGAGTCCCTAAGCTTTCCTGTAACCGAGTGAACTCGTCGATAATTTGATTATGGTCTTTCACTTTATTGGCTAGGAGGCTTAAGCCAGGATAGGTTTCTTGAAACTTGAGTTGGAGGCGATCGCGTTCGATTTGAGATGACTTAATTAACTGATGTTTGATAAACCCAAGAGGGGTCAGACCTAAAGCAATATAAGCGACTCCTACTAGCACAAAATTGACGTCAAGGATGTCAGGAAAGATATCAATGACAATGTTATGGATTTCCGGAATTAAGAAAAAGAGAAGCATCCACCAAGCGACCAGCAAATTGGTCGGCAACTTTTCTTGACTCGCTAACTGCTTAAGCTCTTGCTGATGCTGGGCGAAAATTCCTTGAGACCAGTCGCTTAGCTCTTGGGGGCTGATGCGGAGGTGGGTGACTTGTTTTGACATCATGGCTCAATCCCTGGGAATAATTAGGGGTTTAATATCTGCCTGAGTAGATATACTCAGCCTAGCCTCCCCCTTAGAAGGATCGCCCCTGATGTTGTAAGTCTTAACCTTGGGAATAGCACCCACGAGACGATGATTAAGAATTACGACTCGTCGTCACCTGGCTCGACTGGGTTCTCGGTGGAAGGGGATTTGTCCTTCTCTGTATTAATACGGTTCGGACGATGTTCTTTAATCCATCCCTTTGTCCATCTCCAGGCTCCCCAGGAACAACAGAAACTCAAGCCTAAAACTAGGATAAATAACAACAGTCCGGGAAGGGTTGGGCTATCTTCCTCTCCCCCGGGTAACTGGAGTCTCTCCGTAATTAAGGTTGAGCTTGAGGCGACGATCGCCCCCGCTGCAATCCCTACCCCAATTGACTGGATTTAATTCTGTCCTAGTTAGTGGTCGAGACACATTGGTTTAGATCATACTATTATTTACATAACCCTTAAACAAAATAGATTGTCTAAACCATTTCTTTGTCTATGTTACTGCGTTAGATGAACAGTAGTGGCGAATTGCGGCAGAAGCGTTGACTGTCCTTACTAGACTTCAAAACCGATGTTGATCACTTCTAACCCAAAATGACACTCAAATAGTTGAAATCATCTACCAATTGTTAGGTTCCTATCTTTTTACAGCAACTGTGGTTACAGAATGATGCTTACTTAAACTTAAAAAATGAACCAGGATTATAATCAAATAAAAACCGGTGATGTTGTTGACATGAGGCTTAAAGAGATACGGGCTAGAGTTGAGGAGTTACTTAAAGCCTGGAATGAAAATTTTAATGATGAAGACAAAAAAGTAAAAGAATCTTTAGAGTTGGTAATTCAAAGTATAGACAACTGGCTCAAAGAAGCGTCCAAAGCAGATGAAGAAGTAAATCGTCAAATCTATTACAATGAGGACAACCCATTTGATTGATATCAAGTTTTTTGCATGTAAAATCATCAAGTAAGGCAAGCAGCTCTTCGCCTCTACCGTTTAGTCTGCCATGCAATAAATTTCACCCAACATCCTGAAAAACCGAGAATCTGTTTAACCTAATTTGTTTAACCTATAGAGTGTTTATGAGTTCCTTCAAAAAAGCTTCTATCAATCCTGACTCTCTTATCCCTAGTGGCTGATATTTTAGATCTTCAGAGATAAGAGGCATATTAGAAACTAGAAACTTCAGCACTTTGTCAGAACATATTGCAGGCAAGATATTTTCCGAAGGGACTTTAGAAACTTTGGTCATCATGAACTCAAATGCCAATCTATAATGACCCGGTGAAATGCTACTTGCTTTTCCATGATTAGGTCCTAACATTGGCTTAATTGCCATTCTTCCATTGTTTTCTAACTTCTTAAGAAGCCCATTCATATAACCTGAAACTCCCTTCTTAAAGTTAGCCAAGTAGTCTTCATCTTAGGAACATTTGGGAATGCCACCCCAGCGAATTTCCTCAAGAATTGCAATGCATTCAGCTTGATTCAACTTCATCTTAAAACCCAGAACTCTGAGTTTCAAGATGCAGTAAAAAAACTTAATGATTTATTTTTAGGTTTTTAGATTGTTGTGCAATAATCTAATCTGCTGGTCTAAAATGCCTCGGCAGATTGTGATACTACATGCCAATTTAAGCTAAACAGTTATTGAGCGATAATTTAGTCAAAACCCGCTCCAACAGGGAAAACTTGGCAGAATTATCACTGTTGAATCTCGACGTTTACCGTCATGATGGCTTGATATGGGCCCGAGTCCTGAAGGGTTTACCTCTCATCAACGAGGCTATCCCCTCCTCACGATACGGCAAATTCCCCCAAATGTCGCCATTGGGGAGGATGATAGGCGAGGACAATCTCCTCCTTGGGGATTCCCCGGTCAACCAATTCATTGGCAACTCCCACCTCGGTTCCATCATATTGAATCCAAATTTTATCATTGAGGATATCTATATGAATTAGAGGCCCAAATATCCGGTCAGAGCGATTCCACCCGGCGTGAAAGACCTGATAATGGTCATGAACGGGGTCGGCAAAATAGTACACTTCAATGTCACCCAAACTGGGTTTATCCAGGCTGTGGCGTTGGAGAAGGTCGGCAACAATTTGGCGATATTGGTCTAGTTTTGGTCTGCGGCTATCCATTGAACAATTACCTCTTGGCTGGGGTTAAACAAGAAAAAGGGATTTCCTAACCTGATGCGTTGCAGCGAGTTGTCAATCTTCGGTCAAGGTTTTACCTCCTCAGCCGCCGCAACACATCCTACCTAATCTAATCTAATTGAGGCGGTTGTAGGGGCGAAAAATCCCCTCCTGGGAGGGGTAGGGGTGGGTTCCCCTACAATTTGCTATCCCAGGCAACAAATCCTCCAGAAAACCCCAGTCATTCCACCCATCCTGGAGGATTGCCATTCAATTCTCCCTAACCTCCTGCCAAAACCATGACTCAAAGTGATACCATACCCACACCGACACCCCCCTCTCTGCTGTGACTCAGTCCTTTCAACATCTCCAGGCCCAACTGTACGCTCTCTCTCGCCAAGATATCCTCCCCCATTGGCGACAATCTCGGGAATCTCCCCTCAATCCCCAAACCGAGTCCAGTTGGCAACCGGTGCAACTCAATGACCGGGGTCATCTTCCCTGGGGTCGGGGACATCAAGGACTCTGGTTGAGTCAAACTCTCGTCATTCCTGACTCTCTCCAGGGCATTTCTCTGGACTCCTATCGCCTCTATCTCTCTCTACGCTGGTGGGCGGATTTGGCAGAGTTTTATGTTAATGGTGAACTTCGGCATACGGGAGATTTGTTTGACTGTTTTGGTCGCATTCTTCTCCAAGACTCCCTGCAACCGGGACAGGTCATTCATCTCAGTCTCTATCTCCTCAGTCCTCACCATGATGACGGCGCGTTGGTCACGTCGGAATTGGTCTATGAACGAGATGCCCCTGACCCCGGTTTCATTGCTGAGGAATTAGCCGTTTGTGCTAAGTTTTATCCCCAATTGCCCCAGTCGCCTCTCCCGGACTCCCTGCAATTGGATTTCTGCCAATTACCGCAACAGCCGCATCGCTTTTTAAATGACCTTAAAGACCTGCAAATTCATCTCGGACAGCACTATCCTCCCCCAGCGGGAACTCTCTATTTAATGGGTCATGCTCATTTAGATATGGCGTGGCTTTGGCCCGTCTCCGAGACTTGGACGGCGGCCCAACGCACCTTTGAGTCGGTGTTGAGCCTACAACGGCAATTCCCGGAGTTGATTTTCTCCCATTCGTCGGCGGCGTTGTATGATTGGATTGAACGGGAGCGACCGGATTTATTTGCTCAGATAAAAACTCAGGTCAAAGGGGGAGTTTGGGAAGTGGCGGCGGGACTCTGGGTGGAACCGGAGTTGAATCTCATTTCTGGGGAGTCGATTGTGCGACAACTTCTCTATGGCCAAGGCTATGTGCGGGAGACGTTTCAGCAGACGGTGCGGGTGGCTTGGCTTCCCGATAGTTTTGGCTTTTGTTGGCAACTTCCTCAATTGCTGAAACTGGGGGGGATTGACTATTTTGTGACCCAGAAACTGCGCTGGAATGATACCACAACTTTTCCTCATCAACTCTTTTGGTGGGAAAGTCCTGATGGCAGTCGGGTGTTGAGTTTGATGTCGGCACCGATTGGCCAAGGAATTGAACCGGAGGCCATGGCCGAGTATTGGTCAAGTTGGCAGGAAAATACGGGGTTGCAGGATGGCTTATGGTTGCCGGGGGTGGGAGACCATGGGGGGGGACCGACTCGTGATATGCTGGAGGTGGCTCGACGTTGGCAAGGGTCGGCCCTGTTTCCTAAGTTGACCTTTACGTCGGCGACGGGGTATCTGGAACAGGTGGAACGTCAGCTAGGGACTGATGGCCCGGTTTGGCGGGATGAACTCTATTTGGAGTTTCATCGCGGTTGCTATACGACGCAGGGCGATCGCAAACTTGCTAATCGTCAAGGAGAACGGTTACTCTATCAGGCAGAGTTGTTCGCCTCGTTGGCCAGTCTCACCACTGGGGTAGACTATCCCCAGGCGGCGTTGGAACAGGCCTGGAAGGGACTTCTGTTTAATCAGTTCCACGATATTCTCCCCGGTTCGACGATTCCCCAGGTGTTGGAGGAGGCGAATCAGGTGAGTGCGGCGGGATTGCCTCAGGCCCAGGGGATTCGTGATGAGGCGATAACGCAGCTATTGCAACACCTCCCCCCAGGGACACCGCCTTACCCGGAGGCGATTCTGGTGTCCGTGGTCAATTCTCTCACTTGGGGGCGATCGCACCTCGTTAGTCTTCCTCTCCCCTCGCCTCACCCCCATTGGCGGATTTGCAGCTTCTCCGGTGAACCTCTCCCCAGTCAACGGTTTCAGGATGAACTCCGGTTTTTGGCCCAGGATGTCCCCGGTGTGGGATGTCGCCGTTATTGGCTCTACCTAGACCCAGATGCTCCCCAGGATAACCTATCCTACCACACAACTCGCGCCCCTGTCCTGGAAAACGCCAATTTGCGGGTCACAATTGACGAGGAAACTGGCAGTATCCGGGAGATTTATAACAAACAAACTCAGCAGCAAGTCCTCAATCTTTTGGGGGGCAATTGTTTAGAAGCATACTCGGATAAAGGACAATATTGGGATGCGTGGAATATCGACCCCAACTATGAACAACATCCTCTCCCCCCGGCGAGGTTGGAGGAGTTCACCTGGGTGGAATGGGGAGCGTTGCGTCAACGGCTGCGGGTGGTGCGTCGCTTGGGAAACTCTCGCATTTGCCAAGACTATATTTTAGATAAACAGGCCTCTCTCCTGGTCATTGAGAGTGACATCGATTGGCGGGAACAGCAGGTGCTTCTCAAAACTGCGTTTCATGTTCCTTTTACAGCGGAGATGGCAACTTATGAAATTCCCTGTGGGGCGATCGCCCGACCCACAACTCCCCAAACTCCCGCTGAAGCCGCAAAATGGGAAGTTCCCGCCCTGCAATGGGCCGATTTAGCCGCCGAGCATCAGGGAATCAGTCTCATTCAAGATTGCAAACATGGCTATGATGCCAAAGCCAATCAACTCCGTCTGACGCTCCTGCGTAGTCCTCAATGGCCCAATCCCAACGCCGACCAAGGCCCGCATCAGATGACCTACGCCATTTTCCCCCATAGCGGCGATTGGAAACAGGGTCAAACCGTGCAACGAGCCTATGAACTCAATCAGCCGCTGCTCCTGTATACCCATGATACCCCCTTGGCGGGCGATCGCCCCAGTCCCTCCTGCCAGCAATGGCTATCCCTGACACCGCAAAATCTCATTCTCATGGCCTTAAAACAATCTGAACGTCACAAGAACCATTGGATCATTCGGGTTTATGATAGTCAGGGAGAAACCAGCCAGCTTGACTTGGGAGGTTGGGTCAACTCCATGACTTACCAGCGGGTGAATCTCTTAGAAGACGATTGGCAAGGTGATGAAACGATCGCATCCTGGCAAGTTGCCAGCTTCCGCTTAACCGCCATAGATTCGGTGATTCCCCCCCTGACTAACCCAGAAAATGGGAGTTAACAGGTTCTCCGTTAAGTCTGAAGTTTCATTACCAAAAGGTTCCCAACCTGAAGCCGGTGCTGCATACTCAATCCGTCATCTGTTGCAATCCCTGAGGACAACCTTCTGTGAACAAACACAAACGAATTGGTATATTAACCAGTGGCGGGGACTGTGCCGGCTTAAATGCGGCCATTCGCGGCGTGGTTCGCTGTGCCAATCAACAGGGTTGGGAGGTTTTAGGCATTTGCCAAGCCACCAATGGGTTAATGGCCGACCCCCCCAACGCCATCCCTTTGACCGTCGCCAACGTTGACCCCATTCTCACCCGAGGGGGAACCATCTTAGGAACCACCAATAAAGGTAATCCCTTCGCCTTTAAATTTCCCGATGGAACCGTGGGCGATCGCAGCCAAGACATCATCAACGGCTATTATAAACTGGGGCTTGACGTTCTGATTGGCATTGGCGGCGATGGCAGTTTAGCCATCTTGCACCGTCTCGCCAAACAAGGAAAATTCAACTTTATCGGCATTCCCAAAACCATCGACAATGACGTTGGCATCACCGAACGGTCGATTGGCTTCGACACCGCCGTCACCATCGCCACCGAAGCCTTAGACCGACTTCATTTCACCGCCGCCAGTCACAACCGGGTCATCATCTTAGAAGTCATGGGACGAGACGCCGGTCATATTGCCTTAAACGCCGGAATTGCGGGTGGGGCCGATGTCATTTTAATTCCCGAAATTAACTATAAACTGGAAAACATCTGCAACGCCATCCAAGAGCGACAAAAACGGGGTCAACACTACACCCTGGTCATTGTCTCCGAAGCCGTCTGTACCGAAGCCGGGGAAAACATGACCAAAATGGAACAATTCGGTCAATGTCGTTTTGGGGGAATTGGTCAATACCTCTCCGACAAAATTGGCGAAGCCACCGGTGCCGAAAGCCGCGTCACCGTCTTAGGCCATGTCCAGCGGGGTGGAATCTCCTCTCCCCATGACCGTTTATTGGCCTCCGCCTTTGGGGTTGCGGCCGTCGAGGCGATCGCCCGGGAGGAGTACGACGTTATGGTAACCTGGCAAAATCGGGAAGTTATCACCGTTCCCATCAGCGAAGCCATCAAAACCTATCGAGTGGTTGACCCAGAAGGAACCCTGGTCAAAACAGCACGCGGCTTAGGGATTTGTTTAGGCGACTAACCCTCAACAAGACACAGAGAACGTCATCCCTCAAGGCCCTCTGTGTCTCCGAGACGATTAACCCAAACTCTCCCAGACACCATGGCTGTGTACGACGACCGAGAAGCCTTCATCCCCTACCGTTTCAATGACCTCATTCAACTCTGTCTGCAAGACGGAGAACTTCCCCCAGACGACCAGCAAACCTTCCAAGACTTCGCACATCTTCTCTCCAACTACTATCACGTCAAGTTTCACCATTACGCCAGAGAAATTCTCGACAACTACGCGGCCTTCAATCCTGACCGAGACACCCACGCCATTTCCGAACCCACCGCCGCCGAACTTGAAGCCATGGACGAGCGAGTGGTCGAGAAATTTCGCCAAGTTCTCAAAGGGGCCAATTACATCGAACTCTCCGATGAGATGCTGCAACAGGCCCTCAACGAAAAACCCCTTGTTGACTTAAAAACCAACGTTGATTTTCAGGACTTCGACCGTTTTCTCTGTTTCTACCGAGGCGATATCTTTGAAACCGTCAAACTCAAGAAATGGGTCTTCTGGACTGAAGAACGGGAACTGGACATTTTGCAGCGAGTTGTGGTCTTAATTCGCTACAAAGGTCCCAAACACTTTGAACAGCGTAACATCGACCTCGATGAGATGAAGTTCATTCCCGGAAAAATGTATGTGTATCTGTATAAAAACGTCCCCAAATCCGACTTAGAACTCTTATTTCCCAACGTGCAGACCAGCATGACCCTAAAAGACCAACTCTTATTTGGCATTCCCGCCATTGGGGCCGCCATTCCCGCCATCTTAAGAGTGCTTCCCCAACTCTTGCTGGTCGTTAGCGTCATCCTATTTCTCACCATTGGTCCCCCAGACATTGACGAACTACAAGCCGACGAAGAAGACGTCCAGAATTTGCTTCCCGTCTTACTCGCCGTGGCTTCTCTCACCATGGCTTTAGGGGGATTAGCTTTCAAACAATATAGCCAGTATCAAAACAAACGCATCAAATTTCAGAAGAAAGTCACCGATACCCTGTTTTTCCGCAACATCGCCACTAACGCCAGTGTGTTTAGTAGTTTAATCAATGCTGCCCAAGACGAAGAATGTAAGGAAGTTATCTTAGTCTATTACCATCTTCTCACCCACCCCAAACCCCTAACTCCTGACCAACTCGACGATGAAATCGAACAATGGCTGGACTCTCATTTCGGCATTCAACTGGATTTTGACATCAAAACCCCTCTACGGAGTTTAGAAACCCTCCGAGGTGGGCCTGAGAATAAGCCTCTCCTGAGTTATGATGAGGACGGTCATTGTCAGGTGGTTCCCCTGGAGGAAGCGCAACAGATTATCGACTGGGTTTGGGACCGTATCTTTGATTATGCCAATTCCCTGTAGGGGCGAAAAATCTTTCGCCCCTACAATTGGGTTCCCCTCCTGGGAGGGGTTGGGGTGGGTTCCCCTCCTGGGAGGGGTTGGGGTGGGTTCCCCTCCTGGGAGGGGTTGGGGTGGGTTCTCCGACTCCCACTCCATATCTTGTGGCATTTTTTGTGCAATTTGTCAAGCCCCAACCCTCATTTCCACCGTCTCATCTCGAACCCCTGGCTTGACAAAACTTAACCCTCAGACCCCCAACCGAACTCTCCATCACCTCAATCCCCTAACTTGGGGGAATCTCAAAGACTTTTTGGCGCAGCTGTTGGCAAATCCGAGACTCCTCGGCTAAGATGTCGGAGCCTGCGTACATTTTCTTAGACTGGGCTGATGCCACCCTCAAGGTCAGTTCTCAATAAAAACATCATTTACGTGACCGGATTACCCCGGTCTGGTTCAACCCTAACCTGCCAACTTCTGGGAGAACATCCAGCCATTTATAGTCCCGGTCACAGTTCCCCCTTACTCAGTGGACTGAGAACCCTGCAACGCCACCTCAGTGATAACGAGTTTTTGCTCTCCCAACTCGACCATCACTTTGAACCCGTCTATCAACGGCTGTTGAATGCCTATCGGGGATTTATCAACGGTTGGTTTGCCGAAACCGAGAAAAACTGGGTGGTTGATAAAAATCGAGGTTGGCTGAATTCCCTGGATTTAGCCCTACACCTAGACCCCAACTGTCGCCTGGTGGTTTGTGTCAGGGAACTGGGGCAAATTTATGGGTCGATTGAACAGCAACACCAGAAGACGCTTCTCCTAGACTTTCCCGATGATTTAGCCAATCTCACCCCTTACCAACGCTGTGAGCGGCTGTTTGCCCCTCAAGGAGTCGTTGGCGGTCCTCTGGGAGCGATTCAGGGGCTACAGGAGAGAACTCCAGAGCAGCAAGAACGGTTATTTTTCGTCGTTTTCGAGCATTTGATGAGCCAACCCCTGGAAGTCATGGGGGACTTATTCACCTGGTTGAACCTAGAACCGGTGAAGATTGACCCCCAAAACCTCACGGTGCGACCCTCAGAAGCCGATAGTTATTACCGCTTCAAATATCTCCATCAAACCTATCCCCAAATTCAGCCCCCAGGGAAACATCCGATTTCCTCTCGGATGCAAGTGGAACTGCAAACCTCTTATCGCTGGTTTTACGAGTTGTTCTATCCGGGACTCTTAGGTCCGGGACAGTAAGTATGAAGAAACCTAACCGTCACAGGGTCTTCAGAGTTTTTCTAGGTTTAGCCATTGGGTGTTGCGTTGAGTCGTTTATCCGAGTTCAAAGTTATGGCAGTTTTTCGAGTTAATCAAGCCACAGATAATGGTTTAGGCGATACAGAAGGAACCCTAAGCTGGGCAATCTTTAAGGCGAACCAAGACCAAGATAACCCTGCCACAATTGTCCTAGAAACCAATGTGACCATTACCGATGTGATGAAGCGGTTGATTAACAGCGACATCACCATTACCGGGAATGACCCGGATACCACGGAAATAGAGACACGCACCATTAGTGGTGGTGACGGGGATGAGAGGTTTCGCCCCCTGTTTGTCAAGTCAGGAACGGTCAACCTCAACAACTTGACTCTCACCAACGGTAAAGCCTTGGGTGGCAGTACTTTCGGGGGCGGCGGGGGTGCCGGGATGGGGGGTGCCCTGTTCATTTATGATGGGACGGTCACGATTGAGAATGCTCAGTTTACCAACAACCTTGCCCAGGGTGGGAATAGTGCTGTAACTGGACCGAGCTATAGCTATGGCGGTGCCGGGATGTTTGGTAATGCTGGCGGCTATGGCGGTGGCGGGTTGTTTGGTGGTTCAACCGGCAATGATGGCGGCTATGGCGGCTTGGGTGAGTATGGCGGCGGCGGCGGCTTGGCTCAGCCTGGCTATAGCGGCGGCGGCTTCGGCGGCGGCGGCGGCTATGGCGGCGTCGGCTTCGGCGGCGAGGGCGGCTTTGGCGGCGGCGGCGCCGCCGAGGGCGGCTTTGGCGCCGAGGGCGGCTTTGGCGGCGGCGGCGGCAGGGGCGGCGGCGCCGCCGCCGTGGGCGGCGGCGGCGGCAGCGGCGGCAGCTTTGGCGGCGGCGGCGGCAGCGGCTTTGGCGGCGGCTTCGGCGGCGGCGGCGCGGGCGGCGGCGGCGCGGGATTCGGTGGTGCCATTTTCATTCGCAGTGGCCGCCTGAGCATTGTCGATACCAGCTTCAGTAATAACAGCACCGAAGGTGGAACAGGGGCTAACCCAGGTCAGGGACTCGGCGGTGCTATCTTCGCCATGAAGTCCACCACTAACACGAACGGTAACAACCAAGGAATGCCTACCGAGTTGCCAAGCGTACAACTCCGCAACGTTATCTTCACCTCTAACAGTGCAGCCAACGCCGACGGGACTGCACCCGCAGATGGGGTCGGCGAAGACCAAGATAATAATGATATTTTCGGAACAACAATTGCCGAAACTGTCATCACCGGTGTCACCCTACCACCGAACCAAACCTACGGTATCGGAGATGAACTCGAATTTACCGTCACCTTCTCAGCGGCGGTGACTATCACCGGTGCGGTCTCCTTGCCCATTACCCTAGACACAGGAGGTGTGGTGAATGCCACCCTAGTGGATAATAATGGGTCACCTTCTACCACCCACACTTTCCGTTACACTGTTGTTGAGGGCAATGAGGATACCGATGGCATCGAGGTTGGCACGGCTTTAGTCTTACCTGCCGGTGCCAGCATTCAAAATGACGATGGCTTCACGGCTAACCGAACCTTAACTAATATCGGCGATACCACAGGCATCCTGGTTGATGGCATTCCACCGGATACAGGAATTGCACCCCCCCCCACACCAATTCCCACCCCAACTCCCACACCCACCCCAACTCCCATAGCAACCCCAACTCCCACTCCCACTCCCGAACCCGAACCCGAACCCGAACCCGACCCAACTCCCACCCCAGAAGTCTCCTGCGAACCCGGTCCCGGACAATTAATCTTCGGTCGGACTGGAGATTCCTTGTTCCTGTTCGGTCCAGAGGTCTTTGGAACCCAGGGGGACGACACCATCATCGGCGGCGAGGGAGCCAAAATTATCACCGCCGTCGGGGGTCGTAACCTCATATTTGGCAACACAGGAGATGACCTCATTCGCGGCGGCGATTGTGACGACACCATCTTTGGCGGCCAGGATAACGACACGATCTATGGCGGTGGGGGCAACGATATCCTAGTGGGAGATGACGGAGATGATGTCCTCTTTGGCGAACGGGGAGATAACCTCATGTTCGGCAATCAGGGTAATGACATTCTCCAGGCTGGTGAGGGCAATGACACCCTATTCGGCGGTCAGGGCAATGATATTCTCATTGGCGGACCTGGAGATAACCTGCTCTCAGGAGACCTCGGCGATGACACCCTCACCGGAGGCGGTGGCAATAACATCTTTGTCTTGCGAGACGATGGTGGAGAAAATCTCATCACCGACTTTCAGGTGGGAGCCGACCGCATTGGACTCTCTCATGGTCTAACATTTGAAGTCTTGGAGTTCACTCAACTCGATGAGCAACTGCTGTTAGCCGTCGGCGGGAAAACCCTAGCGGTGTTACCGGAGGTGAGCCAGGAGCAACTGAACTCTCCCGCCAATTTTATCACCCTGAACTGGTAGGAGTCTCGTCCTTTATCGTGATGTTTTTGCTCACCGACATCTTTCGCCGAGATTGAGGTGGAGGGGCTGACATCTTGTGGCATTTTTGGTGCAATTTGTCAAGCCCCAATCGCCAAAAAAATTAACCTATCCAGAGCCAGTTCTTCGCTAAAATCAACTCGGTTCTGGATTGCGAAATAACCCATTATGGACGTACAAGCCGCCGTGGCCTGGAAAGCCGGCGAACCCCTAAGCCTAGAAACCGTGCAACTCGACGGTCCCAAAGCCGGAGAAGTCATGGTAGAAATCAAAGCCACTGGAGTTTGTCATACCGATGCCTATACCCTCTCCGGCGATGACCCCGAAGGACTCTTTCCCGCCATCTTGGGTCATGAAGGGGCCGGGGTTGTCGTGGACGTAGGCGATGAAGTAAAAAGTCTTAAGGTGGGCGATCGCGTCATTCCCCTCTACACCCCCGAATGTCGCCAATGCAAATACTGTCTCAGCGGCAAAACCAACCTCTGTCAAGCCATTCGTAGCACCCAAGGCCAAGGCGTCATGCCTGATGGAACCAGTCGTTTCTCCCTCAACGGCGAAAAAATCCATCACTACATGGGAACCTCCACCTTCGCCAACGTCACCGTTCTCCCGGAAATCGCCGTCGCCAAAATCCGAGATGACGCACCCCTCGACAAAGTCTGTCTCATCGGTTGCGGCGTCACCACCGGAGTCGGGGCCGTCATCAACACCGCCAAAGTCGAACCCGGTTCCAATGTTGTCGTCTTCGGCTTAGGGGGAATTGGCCTCAACGTCATTCAGGGGGCCCGTCTCGTCGGGGCCAACCAAATCATCGGCGTCGACCTCAACCCCGCCAAACGGTCCCTAGCCGAGACATTTGGCATGACCCATTTCATCAACCCCAACGACGTCGACGACGTAGTAGCCGCCATTATCGACCTCACCGACGGCGGGGCCGACTATAGCTTTGAATGTATCGGCAGCGTCAAAGTGATGCGTCAGGCCCTCGAATGCTGCCATAAAGGCTGGGGAGAATCGGTAATTATCGGCGTCGCCGGGGCCGGCCAAGAAATCAGTACCCGTCCCTTCCAACTGGTGACCGGTCGAGTTTGGCGAGGAACGGCCTTTGGGGGGGCCAAAGGTCGCCGAGATGTCCCCAAAATTGTCGATTGGTACATGGACGGCAAAATCGACATCGACAGTCTCGTCACCAACATCATCCCCATCAACCGCATCAACGAAGCCTTCGACCTGATGCACGCCGGGGAGGCCATTCGTACCGTTGTCACCTTCCCCGAATCATGACTCTAACCCTCAGCCAAGACCGTCGTTCCTTTGGCGGGAGTACCCAGTTTTACCAGCATTTCTCCCAATGCTGTCAGGCCCCGATGCGGTTTTCCCTCTATCTCCCTCCCCAAGCGGCCCAATATCGAGTTCCCATTCTCTATTGGTTATCGGGGTTAACCTGTACCGAGGAGAACTTTATCAGCAAAGCCGGGGCCCAACGGTTCGCCGCCGAGTATGGATTGCTGTTGGTGGCCCCAGATACCAGTCCCCGTAATTTGGGACTTGCGGGAGAAGACGACCGTTGGGACTTCGGGAGTGGGGCCAGCTTCTACGTCGATGCAACGGAATCTCCCTGGGCCAAGCATTATCAAATGTATTCCTATATCACCGAGGAACTCCCGGCCCTAATTGCCGAGAATTTCCCGGTGGATGCCACTCGTCAGAGTATTTTCGGTCATTCGATGGGGGGTCATGGGGCCCTGGTTTGTGCCTTGCGTCATCCGTCTCGCTATCAATCGGTATCAGCATTTGCCCCCATTGCGGCCCCCATGTCTTGTCCCTGGGGAGAAACCGCATTTCGCGGCTATTTAGGGGAGAATCGCCAAACTTGGTTAGGGTATGATGCCAGTGAGTTGGTGAAAACTTCTGCCTGGGAGGGTCCGATTTTGATTGACCAAGGGGAAGCGGATTCCTTTCTCGGGGAGGGTCAATTGTTACCGGAACGCTTCGAGGCCGCTTGTCAGCAGGCTGGGGTTGACCTCCGCTTACGGCGGCAACCGGGGTATGACCATAGTTACTATTTTATTGCCAGTTTCATGGAAGACCATTTACGCCATCATGCTGAGGCGTTAGATTGTTTTTGATGGAGAAGGCAATAGGCAATAGGCAGTAGGCAGTAGGCAGTAGGCAGTAGGGATAACCCACCCCTACCCCTCCCAGGAGGGGATTTTGCGTAACTTCTTAAAAAATCTAATGGTTCGCCATGACACGCCTTAACTTTGATACCCAAACCATGACGTTTCGCCAACTTTTGGGTAACGGAGTCACCTACCAAGTTCCCCCGTTTCAACGGGATTACGCCTGGGGAGAGGATGAGTGGGAGGATATTTGGCAGGATATCAATACCTTATTTGAGGAGGAGGGAGAAACGGCTCATTATATGGGCTATCTTGTCCTGCAATCTTCGGATTATAAACATTTTACCATTATTGATGGTCAACAACGGATAACGACCCTCAGTCTTCTGATTTTGGCAGGGTTGTCTCTTTTACAGGATTTAATTACCGCCGACATCGATAGTCAGAGGAATCAACGCCGCCAACAACAATTACAAAATAGTTATATTGGTGATGTGGACCCGGTGAGTCTTCTCTCGTACCCCAAACTACAACTCAATCGCCATAGTAATCGCTTTTATCAAACCTATTTAGTTCCCTTAGATCGGATTCCAAATCGGGGCTTGAATGGGTCAGAACGTCAGCTACGCAAGGCATTTTTTGGGTTCAAAGACCGTCTTCAGGAACGTCAGGGACTGGGGGAAGATAGGGGTCAGGAGATTGCCAAATTTGTCGATGTTTGGGTGGACAAGCTGGTGTTTACCGTGATTACGGTGACGGATGAGTTGAATGCGTTTAAGGTCTTTGAAACTCTCAATGCTCGTGGAGTTCGTCTTTCTTCTACAGATTTACTAAAAAACTATTTGTTTTCACTCTTGAGTCAGGGCGATCGCCACCCCCTTGAGGTGGAGTCGTTAGAACTGTTTTGGGAGAGAATTGTCGGTCTTTTAGGCCAGGAGAGTTTTCCCGAGTTTTTGCGTATTTTTTGGAATCGCCAATATCCTTTAGTTCGCAAACGAGACTTGTTTAAAACCCTCAAACGTCAGATTACGACCCGAGAACAAGGATTTGCACTCTTGCGGTCATTAGATAGATGTGCTGAAATTTATACGGCTCTCCAAGATGTCCAGGATGTTAACTGGACAGCATCCGAGAAACGCAGTTTACAAGCATTAAGGCTGTTTGAAACTCGTCAAAGTCTATCTTTTTTAATTGCCTGTTATGAGCGTTTTTTTGAGAGCGATCGCCCCGTTTTTACAAGAATTTTAAAGGCAATTTCAGTCATTTCTTTTCGTTATAGCGTAATTTGTGGATTACCCAATTATGACCAAGAACGACGCTATAATAACATCGCCCGGAGGATTCATGAAGGAACCCTGAAACCCTCATCTGATGTCTTTCGGGAATTGCGATCGCTCACCCCTGAAGATAAACCCTTCAAAGCGGCATTTATTAACAAATGCTTTCCCACATTTCAACGTCAAAACAAACAGATTGTTCGCTATATTTTGTTTAACATTGAAAAACAAAACTATGGACGAGAATTTGACCTAGAAAGTGCCAGTTATACCCTAGAGCATATCCTGCCAGAACATCCTGGAGCTGACTGGGATGATCTTGACGACTCCCAACAGGAGCAATTGCGATATCGCTTAGGAAATCTTACCCTATTAGAAGCGTCTCTCAACCGTCAAGTTGGCAATCAAGGCTATCCTGTGAAACGAGATATCTATGCTGAAAGTCGCTTTGGAATCACCCAGGCGATCGCGGAACAGTATGATGAGTGGAATGGACAAAAAATTGAATCTCGCCAACGACAATTAGCCAATATCGCCGCCGGAATTTGGCGATTTGAGTTTCCTTAAAATTGTCATAAATCATATTATACCATGTTTTGATAGGCTGGCCACACATCCGATAGCGAGGAGGGCGAACAGCCGTTCGCCCCTACAAGGAATGATTAACCCCAATTAAGACTCATGACGTTGCAAAATCTCATCCAAATTCTCCCCTCGGGGTAACTCCAAGAAAACGCGATCGCCATCCTCCAAACCGGCCAACACCTGAATCCGATTCCCCAGAGTTGGGCCCAACGTCACCGACTGAAACTGAGGACGGCCCTCCTCATCAGGAACCAAAACCCCCGCCTCCCCTTGACGAGTCACGATTGCCACCGTCGGTAAGACTAACGCATTGGGGAGGCGATCGCCCAAAAACGTCAAATCCACATTCATCCCCGAGCGTAACTGCTCCAACCCCGTCACAATATCCAAACGCACCTGAAACAGCGTCACATCCCGCTCCACAATCGCCTCAGGCGCAATCAAGCGCACCTCTCCCTGAAACACCTCATCCGGGAACGCATCCGCCACAATCTCCACCACCTGGCCCGCTTGAATCTGATTAATATCCGCCTCAGGAACCTTCGCCAACACCTCCAACCCTCGCGCCAACGCCACCACCGACGTCGAAGTCGCCGAACTCACCGTCGAAGCCGACGTCGCCGGAGTCACAAACGCCCCCTCATCCGCATAGCGTTGAGTAATAATCCCAGAAAAGGGAGCGCGAACCCGAGTATCCTCCAACTGAATCCCCGCAAAACGCACCTGGGCCTCCGCCTCCATCACATCGGCCCGAGCTTGAGCAATCGTTTCCCGACGAGTTCCCCGCAACAACTCATCTAACTGAGATTGAGCCTGAGACACATCCGTCTCAGCCGAAGCCACCTCCGCCTCGGCCCGCTCAACTTCCTCCCGACGGCTCCCACCGCGAATACGCTCCTCACGTCGCTGGGCCTCAACTCGGGCCGACTGAGCCTGTTCAACCGCCGCCTGGGCCCGACGCAGTTCATCCTCACGGCGATCGAGTTCCTGACGAGAAATGGCCCCATCCTGATACAACTGTTCATGACGTCGCAACTCCCCCTGAGCCAGCATCAGACGAGATTCTGCCTCGCGAATCGTCGATTGTGCTCGATTCACCGCCGCTTCCGCCTCCGCAATATCTTCAGGACGATTTCCCGCCCGCAATTGAGCTAAATTGGCTTGCGCACCCGCCAAACGAGCCTCCGCCTGACGCACCGCTCCCCGAGCGCGATCGATTTCCTCGGGCCGGGCCCCAGTTTCCGCTTCTTCTAACCGGGCCCGAGCGCGCTCCAGACGAGCTTGAGCCTGATCCAACTGACTCAAGAGTTCCTGATTCTCCATCTCCGCCACAATCTCCCCCTGGCTGACTTCATCCCCTTGTTCGACATAAAGCCGTTCTAATCGTCCTTGGGTTTTCGGGCTAAGATTGACTCGTTGCACCGGTTGCACCTCCCCAGTGGCTTCGATGCGTACGGTGACATCCGCCGGTTCAACGGCCACGGTGAGTTCATCAAGGCTAACTCGGGAGTTGGAACGACGACTGGTGATTCCGGCTACGGCTGCGGTTCCTAAAAGAATTGCCGCAGTGGCTCCGATAAGCCAGCGGCCGGGATGTTTGAATCTGTTGGAGAGGGGAAGTTCCATGGGAGAGGCAAGAGGGAGAGGGGAACCACGGAGGCACAGAGGACACGGAGGAGAGAGGGAGAAGAGAGGGAGGAGGAGGGACTTTGCTTATATTCTAACTGTTCATTCCCTTGAATGACTTTTGATGCACATTTTTGTTTTTTTGTCAATATTACATCTGAAATTTATCAATTCGTAACAATCTGTGGGAGTCATCTAGTAGCAACGAGTACAACTTGTTAGCATAGGGGGATATCTTTCAAGGACTGTCTAGAGCCATCAGTGAGCCTTCAGCTTGAATGTCTAGCCTACGGTGTAGGTCATGCCCAGGAGGGCCTATGTTTGCAACTGCGAATTGGCCCCTATCAGGTGCTGCTCGACTGTGGCATTCGGGATTTATCACCTCTGTTGGGCGATCTCCATCATGGCGCACCCCAAATTGATTGTGTCATCTCTAGTCATGCTCACGGGGACCATGCTCGGGGATTGTTGGCTCTGCGTCAGGCGTATCCCCATCTTCCCATCTATGCCAGTGAGGTAACGGCTCAACTGTTGCCCCTGAACTGGCTGCATCTGGGCGAGATTCCGGAAATCTGCCAAGCCTTACCCTGGCGGACAGCCGTGGAAATCGCCCCGCACCTATGGCTGGAACTGTTCCCGGCGGGCCATCTTCCGGGAGCGTCCCTGGTGCGTCTGACCTATGATGGGGGCGATCGCCCCTATTGTGCTGTCTATACGGGGGACTTTCTCCTCTCTAACTCCCGCCTGGCCGATGGCCTGCCCCTGGAAGAAGTCCGCAACTGGCATCCCGATGTTTTAATTGTTGAAGGGAGTTACGGAACGGCTCGTTATCCTCGACGACGGACTCAGGAAAACGAACTAGCCGAACGCATCAATCGCGCTCTGGCAGATAATCATCTCATTCTCATGCCAGTTCCTCGGTTGGGATTGGGGCAGGAACTGCTGATGTTACTGCGATCGCACCATCATTTTACTGGGCGCAACATTGACTTGTGGGTGGATGCTTCCCTGGCCGCCGGGTGCGATCGCTACCTGGAACTGCTGCCCCATCTTCCCACGGCCGTCCAAAACTTCGCCCGCCATCAACCCCTTTTCTGGGACGATCGCATCCGCCCCAGAATGCGTCGCCTCAACCCAGATACCCATTTGGGTGACGTTCCCACCATCCTCCTCACGGATATCGAGAGTGATTGGCAACGCTTCTGTGCCAATGACAACCGCTCCTGGCTGATTCTTTATCCCCTTCATCCCGGCCATCCCGGCCCCGATGACGGCCTCGATGACGCTCCTCAAATTCACCTAGATACCTATCTACTAAGTTCCCACTGCGATCGCTCAGGAACCAGTCAACTCATCCATAACCTGCGTCCCCAACATATTATCTTCGTCCACGGCTCCCCCAACTACCTCGCCGACTTAGCCAACCTCGAAGAACTCTGCAACCGCTATCAAATCCACTGTCCCGCCGCCGGAAAACTGGTGCAATTGCCCCTACGGGATAAACGGCCCCCCACTGAACTCCCTGACTCCCGCTACCAAGGAGAAGTCAGCGAAGATGGAAAACGAGTCATCTTCCATCTCGACAAAGCCCTCAGTCAAGACTCCCGTTGGCACAACTTCGCCGATACGGGCCTCGTGGAAACCCGCTGGCAAGGGGATGAGTTAGTGTTACGAGGCATCTCCCAACGGGAACTCCTGGGGCGAGAACGGGCCCTACAAATTCCCCCCAGTCTCCCCTGTTGTGCCAATTGTGCCTACTATCGCGCCCAGCAATGTTTTAATCCAGACTCCCCCCTCTATGGTTTTAAGGTAACGGCGGATGGAACCTGCTCGGTGTTTGAACCGCTTTAGGGGGGAAGGGGGAGAACCACGGAGTCACAGAGGACACAGAGGAAAGGAGGGGAAAGAGAGGGAGAATGGGTTACAGGACGTCTCGTTTGAGATAGGGTTGTAAGGCTTCGGGGACTTGAACGGTTTTGTCGGCGAGTTGATAGTTTTCTAGAATGGCGGCCATGGTGCGGCCGATCGCTAACCCGGAACCGTTGAGAGTATGGACGTATTGGGTGCCTTTTTTGCCTTTCTCCTTGAAGCGGATGTTACCCCGTCGTGCTTGGAACTCGCCACAATTTGAACAACTGGAAATTTCTCGATAGGTTCCAGCGGAGGGGAGCCAGACTTCTAAGTCATAGCATTTGTTGGCGCTGAAGCCGAGATCCCCGGTACAGAGTTCAATGACGCGATAGGGGAGTTTTAGGGCCTGCAGGATGGCTTCGGCGTTTTCTACCAGTTTCTGATGTTCCGCCTCCGACTGTTCTGGATGCACGAGTTTGACGAGTTCTACTTTATTGAACTGGTGTAGCCGGATTAAGCCTCGGGTATCTTTGCCATAACTCCCAGCTTCGCGCCGGAAACAGGGGGTATACGCACAATGGTGGATGGGGAGATCCTCGGCGTTGAGGATGTCATCTCGGTAAAGATTGGTGAGGGGAACTTCCGCCGTAGGGGAGAGCCAGAGATCGTCGTCTTGACATTTGAAACTCTCTTCGGCAAATTTGGGGAGTTGGCCGGTGGCTTCTAGGGAACGACTGTTAATTAAAACCGGGGGCATCACTTCTGTGTAGCCGGCTGCGATTTGTTGGTCTAGCATAAAGCTAATCAGGGCCCGTTCCAGGGCAGCTCCGGCTCCCATCAGGGCGACAAAACGGCTTTGGGCTACTTTGACGGCGCGATCGCTGACAATAATCCCCATCTCTTCGGCTAAGTCAATATGGGAGAGGAGTTTGTCAGACTTGGGTTTGTGTTCATATCCCCAGCGTCGAACTTCTACGTTCTCGGTTTCGTCTTTCCCATCGGGGGTGCTGGAACTGGGGAGGTTGGGGAGGGAGAGAAGTCGAGCCTGGAGTTGACTGCTAATCTCCTTTTCCCGGGGTTCGAGTTCCCCGAGTTGTTGTTTGAGTTGATTTCCTTCGGCTTTAAGCTGTTGGATCTCGTCACTGTCCACATCAGCCCCGGACTTCATTTTTTGTCCGATCGCCTTACCAATTTCGTTGCTGCGAGCCTGAAGCTGCGATCGCTCGGTTTCCAGTTCCCGTCGTTGGCGATCGAGGGCTTCAATCGGGGTTACATCATAGGTATCCCCCCGCCGGGCGAGTTGTTCTCGGACGGCTTGAGGGTTGTCTCGAATGAGTTTGATATCTAGCACAGTGGACGGTTACGGATAGAGGTTAGCAACAGAGGGAACAATCTCCCAGACCTGTATTTTGCCATGTTCCCAGACCTGAGAACATTCTAAACAAGGACAACCAGATGGGCGATCGCTTTGTATCCTAGAGGAATGATGCCATTTTTTGATAATAAACCGATGACAATACAATCACAATTTTCTCAACGCTCTGGGGGCGATCGCACCTTCGGAGGGATTCGGGTTGGGGTTTTGGCCCTGCTAGGGGCGATCGCCCTTTGGCTCTGTCCCTCCCCAGCCCTAGCGGTGAGCGTCTATAATATGCCTTTCGTCTCCCCCGGGGAAGATACCTGGATTCTCGATGAAGGGAACAGCATCAGCCGCATTAATGAACTCCAAATTGGCAAGGCCCTGGAAGAACTCCGCGCCCAAACGGGGGCCGAGGTGCGTTTTGTGACGGTTCGCCACATTGACTATGGGGAAACCATCCAGAGTTTCACCGATAAACTCTTTGAGAAATGGTTTCCCAATCCCGAGGAGCAAGCCAATCAGGTGCTCATCTCCCTAGATGTGGTCACCAATAACGCCGGAATCCGCGTCGGTGAGGGACTTTCCGACAAACTCACCCCAGACATTGCCGAGAGTGTCGCTCAGGAGACGGTTCTCTATCCTCTAATTGAGGGGGATAAGTATAACGAAGCCTTCATCGACGCGAAAGACCGTTTGGTGGCGGTTCTCTCGGGCCAAGGAGATCCGGGCGCACCGGAATTGAAGGTGAAAGAGGTACAAGTTGAAGGAACTTTTGCCACCGCTGAAGAAACTGCCGAAAAACGGAGTGATGCCACCACCTTTGTGATTGTGCTGTTGATTGCAGCAACAGTCATTCCCATGGTGACCTACTATGCTCTCTATTCCTAACCTATCTTGAGTTCTTTCTGTGCATCTTGGGGTCGTACTGAGATACAGTTTGCCCTCAGATGCACATTTTTAAAGAAATAGGGAGCGCTTTATAGGATTGATTTAACCCCTGGGTCAGCCTTAACTTATCGACCGAACATGAAGTCAATAAAATCAATCTATTATAACAAGAAATGGTTTACTATTTCCAGCTCCATCGTCCTGTTCTTTAACCTATGCTTGTTAACGGCTCTCTATGTTGCCAGCGAACAAACCTATTATTGGTCAGATTTTGTAAACTATCAGTATTTTACAGAATATATTTTTGAGATTTATCAGGATTCACGGCTAGATGCTTTAAACTTAATCCTGAATTCACGAGATACAACCTCTTATAACCTTTTATTTACGGTTCCTTTATTGCCGGTGTTTGATATCTTTGGCTTGTCTCGATTCACCTATATTTTAAGCCTAGTCCTTTTCTACTTACTCCCGTTTGCCTTAAGCCTGGGAGCCGTGGCTACACAAATCATAAACGCTCCAGCACGTCAGGTTTTCTGGGGAACTGTCTTCCTGAGTTTACTCAGTCCATTTACCCTCGCAACCAGTTTTAGAGGTTTGCCCGATACCGGAGGAATGACCCTAATTTGTCTGGCCGTCTTTTTATATCTCCAGAGCCATCGAGCCAGTGCCAAAGTTCGTTTTCCCACTATCATCACCTTAATCGGGGTGGGACTTCTCTTAGCTGGGGCGATCGCCTTTCGTCGTCATTTTGCCTATAGCGTGGTGGCATTTCTAGGAGCGATGTTGATTTGGGAAGTCATGAGCTTTTGGAAATGGGGACTTGGGGCGATTATAGCGACCGTTTTACGAGTAACCACCATTGCCTTGTCCATCTTCCTGGCCTTGGCGATCGCCATGCCCAACTTCTTACAAGATAGCCTCAACCGGGATTATCGCAGTCTTTATCTATCGTTCACCCATCCCATTGGCGACGTCTTAAATTACTACGGCAATGGAGCGGGATGGTTACTGTGGGGGTTAGCCATTCTGGGCTGGTTGAGTATTCAAGACTCAAAACGGGGCGCATTTCCCTTCCTCTTGGGTCTTTGGGAAATCGGCTTATGGCTGGGAATCGTTCGCTATACCCATGTTCACTATACCCTCCATTTTGCCCCCTTCCTCGTCTGGGGCATCGCCGCCTTAATCTGGGAAACCCGCCGAGTTGGGGTCTTAGTTTGGATTTTAGTGGGTTTCAATGCGATCGTTGGCTTAACCCCCTTATCCTTACCCCAAGTTCCCGGGTTAGCCCAAGGATATCCGCCCTTAGTTCGAGACGATATTGCCCAAGTAGATCTCTTAGTCGCCGCCTTACGAGATATGCCGCAACCGGTGTATGTCGCTGCCTCCTCGGAACACCTCAACCCCGACTTAATCCGGAGTGCCGAACGACAAATTTACGGAGACGACCTCAAACTCGCTGTATTACGAGTTCCCCAAGTAGACTCGAGTGATGAGTATCCTCTGCGAGCCTTATTGCAGGCCCAAACCGTGGTGGTTCCCGATTCCTTTCAACATAGTTTACGCCCCGATGAACAAACCGTGGTGCGTGTCGTCTCTGATGCCTTTAATCAGGAATGGACGCTGATTCAGGACTTTTTGCGCTTGAACCGTCGCTTTAGTCTCTCCGATGTTGAAGTTCGACTCTATCGGCGCGTTCGAGATACCGATTTAGCAACTGCCATTGCCACCTTAGCCAAAATGCAGGCCGCGATCGCCCCCCGCTATGAGGGCCACCGGCAATGGGTGTCCATTCCCCCCCGGGCCCAAATCCAGAAAAGCCAGGACAGCCATGAAATATCGGGGGAAACGCCCCTATCCCTGTTATATCTACCCCCCCTGGAGGAAACTGGTACCCTAGAGGGGGAACTGGACTCAACCTGTCAGCAAGGACAACTGCAACTAACCCTTCACATAACCCTTCACAATCCAGCCGGAGACGCCGTACAACAGCAAGAGTTTCCCTTAACCAACGGTTCCTTTAACCATCCCCTCCCCCCCATAGACTCCCCCGGCTATATCAGTCTCTCCCTCACCAGTGATTCCCCCTGTTCCCTGAACCTAACCCTGAAAAATTGAGTACAATCAGCGAAATTCCCAGAGTTAGTCGGACATCTCTGAGGCGATCGTTTAAAATAGCGAGCAATTTGGGCCAGTTCAGGGTGATACAGCTATGGGGTATAACGTTCGCATCGCAGATATGCCAGCCACAGAACGCCCTCGGGAACGGATGGTGGCCTGTGGGGCCAATCACCTAGCCACAGCCGAACTGTTGGCAATTTTGCTCGGAACCGGCAATCGCGGTGAGAATCTCTCAGCCGTTGGCTTAGGGCAGAAAATTCTCCGTCAATTGGGCGATCGCAATCCAGACCCCCTAGAAGTCCTACGCACCGTCTCCCCCCAGGAGTTAATGCAGATTCCCGGAATTGGCCTAGCCAAAGCCACCGCCATTGTGGCAGCCATCGAGTTAGGGAAACGAGCCTTTCAAACGCGCCCAGCAGAACGTCAGGTCATCGAAGACCCCGCCACCGCCACCGCCTACCTCAGCCATGACCTGATGTGGCAGGAAGCCGAACGCTTTGCCATCCTCCTCCTCGATGTCCGCAATCGCGTCTTAGGAAGCCAAGTCCTAACCATCGGCACCGCCACCGAAACCCTGGCCCACCCGCCCGACATCTTCCGCGAAGTGATTCGTCAAGGGGCCAACCGGGCGATCGTGGCTCACAACCACCCCACCGGCAATGTCAGCCCCAGTCAACAAGACCTCGATTTAACCCGCCGCCTCCTGCAAATCGGTCAAATCCTCTCCATCCCCATCCTCGACCATTTAATCCTCGGTCACGGTAACTACGCCAGTCTCCGTAAGCAAACCCAACTCTGGCAGGAGTTTCCTCAGGAGTAGAGGGAACAGGGAACAGGGGGGAGAGGCAAGAGGCAATAGGCAAGAGGCAATAGGGGGATTTTCTCTCTTCTTCCTCCTCCTCTTGCTCCGTGCCCTCTGTGACTCTGTGGTAAACTTCTTGCCAAATGTGAAAAACTAGGTTAGGATGGAAATCTATGGGCGATTAGCACAGTGGTAGCGCACTTCCTTCACACGGAAGGGGTCACTGGTTCGAATCCAGTATCGCCCATTTATATTTTTAAACCAACAATAGAATCACGGCCGAGATCTGACTATCATAGGGTAATAGTTTCGTTTACCCTTACTTATTTCAGTTTAGGAGTTTTGTATACTGATGACTCAAGCAACTCAAGCTCCGCAACGGGGTATTCAGATGACCGAAACTGCACTCAAGCAGGTGATGGCGTTGCGTGAACAGCAGGGAGAAGACCTGTTTTTACGAGTTGGCGTTCGTCAGGGCGGTTGTTCTGGGATGTCCTACACCATGGACTTTGAGGACGGGAGCAACGTCCGTGAGGATGACGAGGTCTATGATTATGACGGGTTTCAGGTGGTGTGCGATCGCAAGAGCCTGTTATACCTCTATGGCTTAGTTCTCGACTACAACACCGCCTTAATCGGTGGCGGTTTCACCTTCACCAACCCTAACGCCACTCAAACCTGTGGCTGTGGGAGTTCCTTCTCCGCCTAGTTTCCCAATAGGAGGGAGACTGTTGTCAATTTCCCGTATCTTAGGAGGGGGCGTTTTGATGAACGTCCCTCTTTTTATGGCGGGATCTCCCGTCTGCTATCCTTAACTCCCAATCCTTCGGAGTCTGATTTTTTATGAATAGCCCCCTCGAAACAGAATTTGAACAGGCCATCGCTCGCTACCAGAATGGGGACGCTGTCGAGGATCTCATCCCTGTCTTCAAAGATATCTGCGATCGCGCTCCCAAGAATAGCGCCGCCTGGACTTGCTTATCCTGGCTTTACCTCCTCGGCGATCGCCCAAAGTCTGCCCATAAAGCCGCCCATACAGCCGTCAAACTCACCCCCCAAGATCCTCAAGCCCAGGTTAACCTCGCCCTGGCTATGTTGGATATCGGCAAACCGGGGGTGCGAACCCACATTGAACGCGCTCTTGAGGTGATGGCTTACTCCGATGAACTCCGGGAGGAGTTAGAGCGCAATTGTCAAGACGGCTTAACCCGCAAACCCGATTGGCAAAACCTCAAACGAGTGCAAAACTGGCTCTTTGCTTAGAACTATCTGAGAACTGTAACGCTATGTTAAGAGAAACCTGGGGAAACTTAAACATGAGTTAACAGGGTCTAGAGACAATTGGGGGGGCGATCGGCTGCAAATTTCAGCCATTGCCAGCCCCATAGTCTACCTTGAAACCCCCATCAGACCTTGGTTTCTTCGTATACGAGCAGGTGATATTCCGCCGGGCACTGTAACACATATTTCACAATTCCTTAAATTACTTTATAAAAAAACCAAAAAGATAGTGATAAGATTATGTGAAGTCAGACATTAACTATTCCACTCACATTGAGTTCAGAACTTTAAAGGAGAAACATCACATGAGTAATAATACCAAAAACGTTTCCATTAAACCAGAAACTCGCAATCACCAAGGGTTCTTCGTGCGTGACGGCGAATATCAGTTCATGGGTGTGGACGAGTCCGGTTGGGCGCTCATCTGCTTTGATGACGTAAGCTGCCACTATGTTGATCCCGACAATCTAGAGTCTGTTGAAGACCTGGTGGACTAAACTCTATCTGTCTTCGATTCTGGATGATCCACAGTCCTAAACAAACAACTTTAACTAAAGCCCCTAGGCAACACCCAGCAGAGGTGTTGCCTTTTTCATATATCCCGTCGCTGACTATTAAGCTAGAACATTCTCCAGGGCGGGTTTTACCGTAGGAAACTGATAATCAAATCCCGCAGCCAGGGTTTGTTTCGGCAAAACCTGTTGACCATCCAAAACCACCATCGCCCCCTCCCCGAGCAGTAACTCCAAGGCAAATTCAGGAACCGGCAACCAAGAAGGACGGGATATCACCTCACCCAACACCTGACAGAGGGTTTGCATCCGCACCGGATTGGGAGCCGTAGCATTGTAGACCCCAGACAACGCAGAATTCTCAAGGGCCTCAACGATTAAACGCACCACATCCTGACGGTGAATCCAGGACACCCATTGTTTTCCAGAACCAATTGGGCCCCCTGCAAACAACTGAAAGGGCGTTAACATTTTCCCCAAAGCTCCCCCATCAGGACCGAGGACAATCCCCAAGCGGGCAATCACCAGGCGAGTTCCTGTCTCCGTCACCCCCTGAGCCGCAGCCTCCCAAGCTTGACACACCTGAGCGAGATAATCATCACCCGAGGCACTGGTTTCATCAAAAGTCTCCGTCTCGCTGGTTCCGTAATAGCCGACCGCTGAAGCATTGACCAAGACCTGGGGCCGTTCAGGAGCAGCGGCGATCGCCTCCACCAATTTCTCAGTCGTGAGGGTGCGACTTTCCAGAATCTCCCGTTTATAGTCAGCCGTCCAGCGATGATCCGCAATCGGCGCACCGGCTAAATTCACCACCCCCGTACAGCCAGAAATTGCCTCCTGCCATGGCCCAGACTCACGGGGACTATAGGCAACCACCTCCAAATTGGGAAACACCGACTCAGGAAATAGCCGTCTTGCCCCTTGGGGGTTACGGGTTAACGCGAGCACAGCCGAGTCAGTCTTAGATAAATGTTCCACTAACGCTCGCCCCACAAAGCCCGTTGCACCGGTAATTGCCACTTTCATCATTAAAGCCAGAGTTGGAGATTTTCCCCTTCATACTATCAATGGGGGGATTTCCATGTAAGATTTGTGTAACAACAGGGCCCCTTGAGGGTGTCCAGCTTTCGCTTTGGCATCTGCCATTGAGTTCCCCCGTGGAAGAACGACTACAAAAACTTTTATCGCATTGGGGCATCGCCTCCCGACGCCGTGCCGAGGAGTTAATTCGTCAAGGACGAGTCAGTCTCAACGGTTCAACGGCTGAATTGGGGGCGAAAGCTCATCCTGGACGCGATCGCATCCTCGTTGATGGTCGCATCGTTAATCCGGAAGAAGAGCCGCAACGACTGTATATCCTCCTCAACAAGCCGGCCGGTGTGGTCAGTACCTGTCGCGATACTCATGGGCGGCCCACAGTCCTAAATCTTCTACCGCCCCAAATGGTGCAAGGACAGGGACTTCACCCCGTTGGCCGTCTTGACGTTGACTCCACCGGAGCCTTATTGCTGACAAATGATGGGGACCTCACTTATGCTTTAACTCATCCCCGCTATCATGTACCCAAGACCTATCAGGTTTGGGTTCAAGGTTCTCCCTCAGAGGCAACATTGCAGCAATGGCGAGATGGGGTCATCCTAGATCAGCGCAAAACCCTACCCGCTCGGGTAAAAGTCATCCGTCGGGATGGCCACAGACAAACTCAACTCGAAGTGGTGTTAACCGAAGGGCGCAACCGCCAAATTCGTCGTATTGCCGACCAACTTGGGTATCCCGTCACGGGACTCCACCGGGCAAAAATTGCCTCAGTTGAACTTAACAACTCCCCCGAGACGGTTTTGCCCCCAGGGTGCCATCGCTGTTTGACCGAATCAGAAATTAACGCTTTACAGTTATGGCAAACGCAACTCACCCTAAAATCAGTAGGCGTGCGATCGAAGCTCAAGGAGCACAGCGGATGAAGTTCTCGCGGATTCAGTTCAAACGGAAACAGAAAAAGGAAACGCTCACTCTGCCAGAGAAGCAAGCTCAAGTCTTAGCGACAATGGGGGCACAACTGCGTGAACTTCGTCAGGAACAATCCTTGGCGATCGAGACCATCGCTCGGCAAACCCTGATTCCGGCGCGTCTGTTGCGGGCCATTGAGGAGGGAGATCTGACTAAACTTCCTGAACCCGTCTATGTTCAAGGGTTTTTGCGACGTTTTGCCGATCAAGTTGGCTTGGATGGCTCTGCCTATGCCCGAGACTTCCCCACGGGCAATGAGTTAAAAGCTCCCAAGTCGGGCTGGCAGACTTTGCCGGTGGCGCAACTGCGCCCCTTCCATCTGTACCTCCTCTACATCTTTTTAGTTGTCTTTTCAGTTCGAGGCTTATCAGAATCGGTCAATTCTGATTCCCGCAGTCCAGAGAGTGCCCTTCCCCCCCCGGAAACAGCCGATCCACTAGGAGAAGATGACTCAGACCCTCAACCCAGCTCCCAGGATCTAGCCACTCCTGAAGTTAGCTCCCCAACGGTAACCGCCAATGCATCCGCCTCAGAGAGGGGAAATAGCCCCTCTCAACCGGTGCAAGTCGGGGTGACCTTGACTGATGAGTCTTGGATTCAGGTGGTAGCCGACGGTGAAACCACCTTTGAGGGAATGTTAAGTCAGGGAACTCATAGCTGGAGTGCCAGTCGTGAACTAACAGTGATTGCCGGAAATGCTGGAGGCGTCATGATTGCAGTCAATGGCGATGAAGCCCAACCCATGGGCGCTCCCGGGAGTGTTGAAGAACTGACGATTGTGGCCGATTCTCGCAGCGGAGAGGATGCCGTCAATCCTCCGACCTCTGCGAACTAAGGGTCCCGTCAATTCGTCTGTGGGCCTGTGGCATTCTAAACACTGTCTGTTTGGGGCGATCGCCACCGGTTCAGCCAGCTTAAATCTAAAGGAATGGGCTGCATTGAGCAGATTGTTATCAAGGAGTTTCAAGGAGTTGCTATGAAATCATTAATTCGCTGGGGTGCCACATTAGGACTGGTTGGGGGGACACTTTTTGGCTCCATCTCTGCGCCAGCCCCCGCTTTAGCCTTATCGGAAGATGAAATTCTGCAAAAACTGGCATCGGTTCCGGTTTTTGCCATTACGGATGCTGAGGGATCACCCCTAATTGCCAGTATCTCCAATCCCCAATCGGGTAATGGGAGGACTGAGGTTGCTGGGGTCTTTATGAATCCCCAAGATGCCAATCGATTTGTGGAACGCCTGACTCAAGAACAACCGGAAATGGCGGGGTTCGTTCAGGTAACGGTGGTTTCCTTGGCTGAGATTTACCGGCTCGAACAAAGCCAACAGAATAATGCCATCGAGTTTTCCTATGTCCCCACCCGCCAGGAGGTAGAATCGGCGGTTTCAGTTCTCCTCGATAGTGGTCGTGAGGATGAACTCCTACAACAAAATGGGGAATATACCTATCCAGGGGTGCCGCTGTTCATGGCGACGGCAGGTCCAGATCAGGGATATATGACCGTAGAGCTTGACGGAGAAGTGGTGATCCCTCTATTTTTTGACCGAGAGGATTTAGACAATGTGATTGCTCGGTTCCAAGAACAACAGCCGGATTTTGCGGCTACGGTGCAAACCGATGTGGTGCAACTAGAAGGGGTCTTAGAAACCCTCCGCAATGAGAACAACGAGGTGATGGAACAGTTGATGTTTGTGCCTCATAGTGAATCGTTGGAGTTTGTGGGCAATATGATGCGGCAGATGCAACAACAACAGCAGCAGCAACTCCAACTTCAGCCAGGAGAGGGTGCGTCCCCACTCCCCGGTTCTGCGCGATAGGTTATGGGCCAACTCTCTCAACAGCCACAATCTCAGGATGAAAGTCTCACTCGGGATGCAGGGGTTGAGGTGACGGTATCTCAAGTGCGGGCCTGGCGCAATCAGGCCCGTAGCAGCGCTTTGGCTCACAACCTAGACCCGGCTGAGGTGGATTGGCTGTTATCGGAAGGGGCGAGATTGGATCGCCTTAAATTCCGACTGGGACAACCGGGCGATCGCCTCTCCCTCAGCCGTTCTCTCGAAGACCTGACCCACCTCTGGCAAAAACGTCTGGGCGATCGCACTCCCTTACAATATCTCCTCGGCTCAGTTCCCTGGCGCAACTTCAACCTCCTCGTCTCCCCAGCAGTCCTCATTCCCCGCCCAGAAACAGAAGCCATCATCGACATCGTCCTGGAGAGAAAAGGGGCAGATAGCGCCGGAATTTGGGTCGATTTAGGCACGGGAAGCGGGGCGATCGCCCTTGGACTCGCTCAAGCCCTTCCCAAGGCTAAAATCTATGCTGTAGACTGTAGTGCCGAGGCCCTAACCCTAGCCCAAACCAATGCTGAGCGTCATGGATTGGGCGATCGCATCCAATTCCGACAAGGCAGTTGGTTTGAGCCTCTAGCCGCACAGCGAGGACAACTCGAAGGAATGGTATCCAATCCCCCCTATATCCCCAGTTCCCAGATTCCCCACCTACAACCCGAAGTCAGTCGCCACGAACCCCACCTCGCCCTCGACGGCGGCGACGATGGCTTAACGGCCCTACGCCACCTCATCCAAACCGCCCCCGACTACCTACAACCCAGAGGACTCTGGCTCGTAGAAATCATGAGCGGCCAATCCCCCGCCGTCTGTGAACTATTACAAGACAACGGCAACTACGAGACCCCCCATGTCGTCCGAGACTTCGCCGGTCATGATCGCTTCGTCCTAACCCAGACAAAACAGCGTTAATCCTCAACAAGGGCGGAAGACGGCGACTCTTGCCTCTTGTCCAAATGATGCGTTCCGGCAAGTTTGAGTCGATAGGCTTAAGTCCAAACCCCTACTGATGCCGGGACGCATCCTACCATCTCTTGCCTCTTGCCTCTTGCTCTTCCCTTTCCCCCCATGCTTTCTCCCTACAACGAGCTAATTAACGCCGCCAAATCCGGGTCCGTGGTCAGTTTCCCGACCGATACCGTTCCAGCTTTGGCCGTCGATCCCCAAAAGACCGAGGCCATTTATCACCTCAAACAACGTAGCCTCGACAAACCCTTGATTTTGATGGGAGCCAGTCCCGACGACCTTTGGGATTATGTTGAGGGAACAGCAGATGAACAGGCAATTTGGCAAGAGATGGCGAACCAGCATTGGCCAGGAGCCTTAACCCTAGTTCTGCCCGCCAGCGCCAAAGTCCCACCCGGAATGAATCCGAGCGGTTCCGGGACCCTGGGGATTCGCGTTCCTGATTGTGCGATCGCCCAGAAACTCTTATCCATCACTGGGCCCCTAGCCACCACCAGTGCCAATCGCTCTGGAGAACCCCCTTTACGAGAGGCGGCGGCCATTGCGGCGGCCTTTCCCACCGTGTGCGTCTTAGAGCCAGAGGTGTATCAGAACCGTCCCGGCTCAGGACTCCCCTCCACCGTCGTCCAATGGACTGGAGACAACTGGCAGATTCTACGACAGGGAGCCGTAGAGTTGTAGAGGTTGACCCATCCAGGGATAAGACCGTTAAGCTGGGGATTAACCGAGAAGACTCTTAGAAACTGGCATGACCCTAGATCCCCCGGATTTGTCTCAGGAGAATGATGTCACCCTGACTGAGGCAGAGTTGGCAGAAATTGCTGATCCCCAACTTCGTCAACGAGTCGCGGCGTTGATTCAGCGATGCGATCGCCTCCAGGCTGAAGGCCAGGCCAGCCAACAGCATCTGGAGAAACTCAAGCTACAAGTTCATCTAACCCAACAGATGTGTCAGTTCAAGGGGGGATTTTTGGCGCGAGTCTCCCATGAATTGCGATCGCCTCTGAGTGGGTTGATTGGCACTCATCAACTGATTCTCAATGATTTATGTGAAGACCAAGACGAAGAACGAGAGTTTCTGGCCCGCGCCCACGAGTATTCCCTGAAAATGGTGGAGATGTTGGATATTGTCCTCAAAGTGGCCCGGGCCGAACAAGGGCGATCGCCCCTAAAAGTCGAACCCGTGCGCCTCTATGATGTCTTCGAGGAAGCGCGGGAACTATCCGCCCTGCAAGTCGCCAACCGCAACTATCACTATGATGTGCGAATGCCCGAGAAGACGCTCTGGGTGAAAGCGGACTATAAACCCCTGCTACAAGTCTTACTCCACCAAATTATGACAGCCATCGATGGCATGAGTGAAGGGAGTTTGCGGCTGTCTTCAGGACAAGGGAGCCAGAATGAGGTCTATATTTGGCTAGATTCCCCCTGTCCCTTGGACATTTGGAACGAACCCGTCGAACAGTTGCGATCGCCCCCTCCCGAGCCAACCATCCCCGTTTCCGCCAGCGAATTACCTCACCTCTCAGCCGGATTAAGTTGGCTCGTGGACTATACCCTGCTCGACATTATGGGAGGTCAGTTAGAAATTCTCCAACCGCCTCCCGACGCCGAGGCCGGTTGGCTTAGTCGGCTTCAATACCGGCTGCAACAGGTTCCTCCACCCCCGGAAACTGAGTCAGAATGAGTTGGTTTTGTAGAACCATCGTCGTGGTTTGGTTTTCATCAAAACCAATGCGTTCGTAGAACCGTTGCTGGTGAGTGGTCATGAGATAGACTCGTTCAACCCGGTTCATGTGGGGATGACTCAAGAGCGTTTCCACCATCTTGCGTCCCAGGCCCACACCGCGATATTCCGGGTGAATCACCACATCCCAGATGGTAGCCCGGAAGACCCCATCGGACGTAGCGCGAGAGAAGCCAATCAGGCGATCGCCATCCCAGACCGTAATCGTCGGGACACTGTTCTCGATCGCGACTTTCCAATCCTCAAAACTGCGATCGGCGGCCCAGAAGGCCGAGAGTTCAAATAAAGACTTAAGTTGCGTGAAATCAATCTCTGACTTACGAGAGCAGAAGCGAATGTGACGGCAATCCATAACGCCTGGTATCTCCTTGCCCCAACTCTGAGAGAGGAGCCGTTGTGGTGTGTTGTGGTCAAGCTGAAATAGTTTTAGCAAACTTTGCCAAATTTTAGTATCGACAAATACAAACTTAGCGATCGTTTTGTGACAAGAGGAAGGAAACAGGGGGTAAATGGTAGGATGCGTCCGGGCGTAGATAACGGGTTGGGCCTTGACCGCTCGCATCAAACTTGCCCGAACGCATCATTCCTTATTTGCTTGCGGCAATCAGTCCGAACGCATCATTCCTTGCGGGAACCAGTCCAAACGTCCAAAAAACAAGCAGCACGTTCCCATCAAAGAAAACGCACTGCTGAATTAGATTAGAGCCAGCCGAGCCAGAATTGTACCGGGGATGGACTGATTCAAATCCGTCTATCCCTAAGCATCAGAAGGAGCATAAACGCTAACCTTCTTACGGCTGCGGGTTTTATGCTCAAAGGTCACAATCCCATCAATCAGAGCAAACAGAGTATCATCCTTACCCAAACCGACATTCGTACCGGGATGGATTTTCGTACCCCGTTGGCGAACCAGGATGTTACCCGCACGGACGACTTCACCGCCGTAGCGTTTCACACCCAATCGCTGAGAATTAGAGTCGCGACCATTTCTTGTACTACCGGTTCCTTTCTTGTGAGCCATGATTTAAAAATCTCCACGCTACAGTACATCGACAGTGAATTCACCGTCTAGGGGGCATTGAGACAGAAGCCACTGCCCGCCCCACAAACCTCTATTCTGCCTCAGCCGAGACCATTTCAGCCACCTCACCCGTTGCCGGTTCCAAATCTAAGCTACGGGGAGCGGGGATTTCAGCTTCCGCCAACACCGTACCATTGACCGAAATACTCGAAATTGCCAAACGGGTGAGTTCTTGGCGATGTCCCCGTTTCTTACGAGTTTTCTTCTTCGGCTGCATCTTGTAAACAATCACCTTACGACCCCGGAGGTGTTGCAGCACCGTTCCCCGAACCGTTGCGCCTTCAACCCAGGGTTGACCGACGTGAGCGTCATCCTCATTGCGGATAAACAGCACCTTATCGATGGTGATTTCGTCTCCAGGAGCCGCATCAAGTAGATTTACATCATAGAACCGACCGGGTTCTACCATGATTTGCGTTCCGCTGGTTTCAATAATTGCGTAAGTCATTCAACTGTCCTCAAAACTATGCCGTAGGGGTAGCCAAAATTCGCCGGTTAGGTCGAGTTGGCGTCGATTTGGCGTTTTCATCACCCGTTCCGAGCAGTGACACAAAACCAAACCCCTCATTATCACCCGTGGGTGTAGGGGTTGTCAAGTTTCTCTGCGCTGGTTTACTCTTCTTCGTCGCCGTCTTCGTCATCCGCATCCGGCTGTTGCACCGGTTGCTTGATAGTGAGATAGCGCAGGACATCATCGGAGAATTTCATCGCTTTTTCCATGACCGCGATGGAGGCGCCGGGAGCCTTGTAGTTCATTTGCACATAGACGCCATCCCGATGTTTAAGGATGTCGTAGGCTAAGCGACGTTTGCCACGATGTTGGACATCGAGGTCTTCCGCGCCGTTTTCGAGCAAAATATTGCGATATTTGTCGATTTCCGCATCCGTGCGCTCCTCGCCAATGTCAGGGCGCAGGATGTACATGGTTTCGTAGATAAACTCTTTCATTCGCCGTTGTGAAGTCCTTGTGGTCGGAGTGGCTTCGGTGTCTCACTCATGGCTGAGTGGCACTGAAGCAAGGATCTTCCAGTGTATCGCAAAAGAGGGTGCCATTGATGAAATTGTTGCCGGTCGGTGCGATCGGTTTTTTTCTCTGAGCCACCGGGAGGGGAGAATCGCGATTTTCGACCGACTTTGTGGCGAGGTTGTGAATAAGTGCATCCAACCCAGAAATATAAAGAATCAAGGCATCAGTAAATTCACGGAGTGATTCGAGGGAGTAGCAACGATGGCTAATGGCGGCAAGTTATTGAGTGCGATGGTGGTGACGGCCCTGTGGCTGGCAGCAGTGGAAGGGGTCATGGCTGCCGGACGACAAGATATCGGGACTCCTACCCAGGGTATCTCGGGGGAACTGTGGCCTCTCTCTGACTTGGGAGAAAACTTAACGGCGTCATCTTTGGATATGGAGTCGTCTCCCTCTCAATTGACCCTCGCCCAAGCTGACCTCCGCCTTAGCGAAGCCAATCGCCTGTTGAACTTGGGAATTCAGGAATTTAATCGCAGTCAGTTTCGGGAAGCGATCGTCTCTTGGGAACGGGCTTTAGAACTTTACCGAGCCGTGGGCGATCGGGCTAGGGAAGGCCGCGCCCTGGGCAATTTGGGCATTGCCTACAACAGTCTGGGCCAGTACGAGCGCGCCATTGATTTCTATGAACAATCCCTAGTAATCCTCCGCGAGAGCGGCGATCGCGCTGGGGAAGGCAGCGTCCTGGGCAATTTGGGCGTTGCTTACCGAAACCTAGAGCAGTACGAACGCGCCATTGACTTCCATGAACAATCTCTAGAGATCCATCGCGAGATGGGAAATCGCGCTGGGGAAGGCAGCGCCCTGGGCAATTTGGGCCTTGCCTACAACACTCTGGGTCAGTACGAACGCGCCATTGACTTCCATGAGCAATCCCTAGAGATCGCCCGTGAGATGGGAAATCGCGGTAGCGAAGCCTACGCCCTGGGCAATTTGGGCCTTGCTTACAACAGTCTGGGGCAGTATGAGCACGCCATTGACTTCTTTGAACAAGAACTAGAGATCGACCGCGAGATGGGAAATCGCTCTGGGGAAGGCCGCGCCCTGGGCAATTTGGGGGTTGCTTACCGCAGGCTCGGGCAGTACGAACGAGCCATTGACTTCTTTGAAGAACACCTGGCGATCGCCCGCGCGATAGGCGATCGCGCTGGGGAAGGCAACGCTCTGGGCAATTTGGGGGTTGCTTACTACAGTCTGGGTCAGTACGAACGAGCCATTGACTTCTATGAACAATCTCTAGCAATAGCCAGTGAGATCGCCTATCTCGCTGGGGAAGGCCGCGCCCTGGGCAATTTGGGCCTTGCTTACAACGACCTGGGGCAATACGAACGGGCCATTAACTTCCATGAACAATCTCTAGTGCTCTTCCGTGAAATCGGGGATCGGGCTGGGGAAGGCCGCGCCCTGGGCAACTTGGGTCTTGCTTATAACAACCTCGGGCAGTATGAGCGCACCATCGACTTCCATGAACAATCCCTAGTGCTTTTCCGTGAAATCAGCGATCGCGCTGGGGAAGGCCGTGCCCTCAACAACTTGGGCATTGGTTACGGCAGCCTGGGGCAGTACGAGCGCGCCATCGACTTCCATGAACAATCCCTAGTGATTGCCCGCGAAATTGGAAATCGCGCTGGGGAAGGCTACGCCCTGAACAACTCGGGCCTTGCTTACTTCAGCCTGGGGCAGTACGAGCGCGCCCTAGCGCAATACAGTCAAGCCGTCACCCTCCTCAACGAACTCGATGCCCGCGCCCCAGAAGCTATGAGCCTCAGAAACATCGGCAACCTCCTCAACCGCCAAAACCAACCCGAACTCGCCATCACCTTCCTCAAAGCCAGCGTCGATATCCGCGAAGCCATACGTGGCGATATTCGCAGCCTCGACACCGACCTAGAACAATCCTTCACCGACACCGTCGCCGCCGACTACCGCCTCCTCGCCGACCTCCTCCTCCAACAAGACCGCGTCCTCGAAGCCCAAGAAGTCCTCGACCTGCTCAAACTACAAGAACTCGAAGACTACCAAATCCGCAACGTGCGAGGCACCGAGGAAACCCGCCAAGGGCTGTCCTTCTGGCAACCCGAGCGGGAAATTATAGACCGCTTCTACAGCCACCTAGAAACCCATACCGATCCCCAAACCTTCTTCACCAGCACCGCTATCACAGAGCGCGTCGCCCAACTCCAACGCAATGCCCGCAGCCAAAACCCCAACCCAGAACAACTGGCCCGCCTGCAAGGCAACCTGCAACAAGCCGGTAACGCCTCCCTACTCTATCCCCTCGTCCTGGACGATCGCCTGGAACTCATCCTCGTCACCACCACAGACATTTCCCGCCACACCGTCCCTGTTGAGCGGGTGGAGCTAAACCGGGTGATCGCTGCCTTCCGCTCCGACATCATGGACCGTTTCAGTAATCCCCGAGCCAACGCCCAACAGTTGTACCAATGGCTGATCGCGCCCCTGGCGGACGAAATTGATGCCGCCGGAGCCGAAACGATCCTCTATGCCGCTGACGGTCAACTGCGCTACATTCCCCTGGCGGCGTTGCATGACGGCGACCAATGGCTGACCCAACGCTACACCATCAACCACATCACCGCCGCCTCCCTGATGGACTTCTCTCAATCGGAAGGGACTTCGTTGAATATCCTGGCTGGAGCCTTCCCAGCCCAAGACCTGGCGGTAAAAGTGGCGGGGGTACAACGATACTTCAACGGTCTGCCGTACGCCCAGGTGGAGGTGGAGAATCTTGAGGCTAACTTACCGGGGACGGTGGCGTTTTTTAGCGAGGGGTTCAACCGTCAAGCCATTGAACCCCGGTTGGGGAACCACACCATTATTCACCTGGCGACCCACGGAAGCTTCCAATCGGGTCATCCCAATGACTCGTTTATTTTGCTCGGGGATGGCGATCGCATTACTCTCTTCGACCTAGACCAATGGGAGTTACCCAACGCTGCCCTGGTGGTGCTGAGCGCCTGCGAGACGGCGGTCAGTGGCCCGGAGTTGGGCAGTGGTGAAGAAATTTTGGGCTTTGGCTATCAGATACAACGCACAGGAGCGAAGGCGGCGATCGCCTCTCTGTGGCTCGTCAGCGATGGCGGGACTCAGGTCTTGATGAATGGCTTCTATGGGGCCATGCAACTGGGCTTACCTAAGGCGGAAGCCCTGCAACAGGCTCAGATCGCTTTGATTACCGGAGACTATACAGCGGTAGGAGGTCCTCGGGGGGATATAGAGATTCGGGGCGGGCCAGGACAGGCCTCTCGGGGAGATCCTCTGGCTCATCCCTACTATTGGGCCCCGTTCATTCTCATCGGTAATGGCCTATGAAGCACAGCAGCACCGTTTTTCCGTTGGCTACCTATTGACTGTTTACTGTTTACCCATTTAGAACTATGACCGCTAGAAATCACCGTCCCCCAAGCCCCACCAACCCCACCGCCTGGATTTGGCTAATCGTGATTGCGATCGCCAGCAGTGTTGACGGATCTACCATACACCGGATTATCCCTGGACTGGATTCTCCGGGACAGCCGAGGGGTGAAGTGGAGACTCTACTGCCTAATCGGCTCTCGGAGTATGAGCGCCACTACCGAAGCGCCCAAAACTATTTCAATGAGCAGGAGTACGCTCGCGCCGAACGGTCTCTGGAAAAGGCCCTAGCCGCAGAAAGCCATCACCCCGAAGCCCATCTACTCCTGGCCAGGATTCTCAGGGGGTTTGGACGGTTGGCTGAGGCAGAAGTCTCAGTGCGGGAAGCGATTCGATTAGGTCCAAACACAGCGGGAGCCTACACCCTGTTGAGCCTGATTCTCTCTGAACAAAATCGCTATGCAGAAGCGATTGAGGCCGCCAACGTCGCCATTGCCCAGAATAGTCGGGATAGCAATGCTTACGCGACCTTGAGCGGTGCCTTGGTTCGTCAAGGAGACTTGGATGGGGCGATCACTGCGGCCAAAACCGCCCTATCCTTAGACCCCAATCTATCCAGTGCCTACAATTCCTGGGGGATTGCCTTAGCGAATCAAGGGGAGTATGAGGAAGCCGAACGTCGATATAAAAAGGCTCTATCCCTCAACCCTGAAGGATCGGTCGTTCACTATAACTGGGGTATGCTCTTGATGGTTCAGCGGGACTATGAGGGGGCGATCGCCAAGTTTGAAGACTCTTTGGAAATTAACCCCTTTCACGCTTTCACCTACAGCGCTCTGGGCGATGCGTTTTTCGGTTTAAATGACTTTGACCGAGCTTCTCTGAATCATCGGGAGGCTCAATATCTTGCCCCCACCACTCCCCAAATTCACTACAACGCCGGGGTGGGCTTTATGCAGATGGGACAGTACGAGGAGGCCCTGACCTCTCTAAACACCGCCCGCGATTTGGCCAGTGCCCAGGAAGACCCAGTGCTATTAGGGGAGATTGAATTCTCCTTAACCCGCCTCCAACGACGAGAAGACACACCGGAGGACATCGGACTCCCGGTCTTGTGATGATGGGACACCTGCGATGGGCTTCCGGTAAGGATTGGGGCTGTTTTGGCGATGAAGGCATTAGTACATTCACGCTCGTTAAGCGAGGGAGGGGCAACGATGGCTACTGGGGGCAAGTTACTGGGGGCAATGCTGCTGACGGCTCTGTGGCTGTCAGCAGTAGAGGGGGTCATGGCCGCCGGACGACGGCAAATTGCTCTTCCTAATCAAGAACTCCCAGGGGAGTTGGGGCTTTTGCCTGACTTGAGTGCAAAACCGGTGGCAATCTCTCTGAAACAGTCCCCCCGTCCCTTTGAGATGACCCGCGCCCCACTGAATGGGCTATGGACAGAGGGGGAGCCATTGCCATTGCGAGCGGAAACGCCGCAGTTATTGGCTCAGGCAGATAGTCGTCTAGAAGAGGCAGATCGCTTACTTGAGCAAGGCCGTCAACAATTTGATACAAGTCAGTTTCAGGCAAGCTTACAATCCTACCAGCAAGCACTGGCTCTCTACCGAGAGTTAATGGCACAACCTGATTTATTTCATGAGAGTCGGCGGGGAGAAGGCAATGCACTTCGTAGAATCGGTAATGTTTACCATGTCTCAGCCCAGTATGAGCAAGCGTTTAATCTGTATGAGCAAGCTCTCAGTATAGCCCGTGAGATAGGCGATCACGCTGGAGAAAGCCGGGTTCTGAACAGTTTGGGCGGTGCTTATTTGAGCCTGGGGCAGTATGACCGCGCCATTGACTTCTTGGAACAATCCCTGGCGATCGCCCGCGACATAGGAGATCTCGCTGGGGAAGGCCGCGCCCTGGGCAATTTGGGTATTGCTTACAACAGTCTCGGCCAGTACGAGCTCGCCATTGAGTTCCATGAACAATCCCTGGTGATTGCCCGCGAGACGGGCAACCGGGCCGGGGAAGGCCGCACCCTTCACAATTTGGGTAATGCTTACAACCACCAGGGCCAGTACCACCGTGCCATTGACCTCTATGAACAATCCCTAGCTATCTTCCGGGAACTCGGTAGTCGATTTGGAGAAGGCAGTGCCCTGGGCAATTTGGGAACTGTTTACAACAGTCTAGGGCAGTACGAGCGCGCTATTGACTTCCATGAACAACGACTGGCCATCGCCCGGGAGATAGGAGATCGTGCTGGGGAAGGCGGCGCCCTGGGCAATTTGGGTAATGTTTACCGCAACCAGGGGCAGTACAACCGTGCCATTGACTTTCATGAACAATCCTTAGTGCTCTTCCGAGAGATAGGAGATCGCGCTGGGGAAGCCCGTACCCTGGGCAATTTGGGCAATGTTTACCGCAACCAGGGGCAGTACGAGCGCGCTATTGACTTCCATGAACAATCCTTAGTGCTCTTCCGAGAGATAGGAGATCGCGCTGGGGAAGGCGGCGCCCTGGGCAATTTGGGCAATGTTTACAACAGCCTGGGGCAGTACCAACGCGCCATTGACTTTCATGAACAAGACCTGGCCATCGCCCGAGAGATAGGAGATCGCGCTGGGGAAGGCGGCGCCCTGGGCAATTTGGGCAATGTTTACGACAGCCTGGGGCAGTACCGACGCGCCATTGACTTTCATGAACAAGACCTGGCCATCGCCCGAGAGATAGGAGATCGCGCTGGGGAAGGCCGCGCCCTGAACAATTTAGGCAATGCTTACAACAGTCTAGGGCAGTACCAACGCGCCATTGATTTCTATGAACAACGACTGGCCATCGCCCGAGAGATAGGAGATCGCGCTGGGGAAGGCGGCGCCCTGGGCAATTTGGGCAATGTTTACGACAGCCTGGGGCAGTACCGACGCGCCATTGACTTTCATGAACAACGACTGGCCATCGCCCGAGAGATAGGAGATCGCGCTGGGGAAGGCCGCGCCCTGAACAATTTAGGCAATGCTTACAACAGTCTAGGGCAGTACCAACGTGCCATTGATTTCCATGAACAAGGACTGGCGATCGCCCGGGAGATAGGAGATCGTGCTGGGGAAAGCAGCGCCCTGAACAATTTGGGCAATGTTTACTACAACCTGGGCCAGCACGAACGCGCTATTGATTTCCATGAACAATCCCGGCAGATCTCCCGGGAGATGGGAGATCGCGCTGGGGAGGGCAACGCCCTGAACAATTTGGGCAATGCTTACCTGAACCTGGAGCAGTACGAACGCGCCATTGACTTCTATGAACAACAGCTAGCCATTAGCCGCGAGATTGGCAATCGAGCTGGGGAAGGCAGCGCCCTGAACAATTTGGGCAATGCTTACCTGAACCTGGGGCAGTACGAACGCGCCATTCACTTCTATGAGCAATCTTTGGCGATCGCCCGCGAGATTGGCGATCGCGCTGGGGAAAGCCACTCCCTGGGAAATTTGGGCGTTGCTTACCGCCGTCTAGGCCAATCTGACCGCGCCCTAGAGCAGTATAGTCAAGCCGTCGCCCTGCTCAACGAACTCGGTGCCCGCGCCGAAGAAGCCAAAATCCTCAGCAACATCGGCAGTCTCCTCAACGACCAAGGCAAACCCGAACTCGCCATCACCTTCCTCAAAGCCAGCGTCGATATCCACGAAGCCATACGTGGCGATATTCGCGGACTCGACACCGACCTGCAACAATCCTTCACCGACACCGTCGCCGACGACTACCGCCTCCTCGCCGACCTCCTCCTCCAACAAAACCGCATCCTCGAAGCCCAGCGTGTCCTCGACTTGCTCAAAGTCCAAGAACTCGACGAAGCCCTCTCCCAGGTGCGGAGTACCCAAGCAACCTCCACCGGGGTCGCTTTCTGGCAAATCGAAACCGACCTCCTCGCCCTCTACGAACAAACCCTCGCCGACGGCATCGCCCTCGCCCGCCTCGACGACCAAGTCCGCCAACAGGGCCAGGACAGCCTCACCCCCACCCAGCACCAACAACGAGAGACCCTGCGGCAACGCTACCAAGCCGCCCAAGGTCAATTCGCCGCCTTCCTAGACCGCCCCGAAGTCGCAACCCTGCTGCGCCAAATCCGTCAACAAACCGACGGTCAATCCATCGAAATCGAACGCCAACACCGGACGCTGCAAAATAATCTGCGCAACTTACCCCAAGCCACTGCCCTCATCTATCCCCTAATCCTGCCCGATCGCCTCGAACTAATCCTCGTCACCGCCGACAGCCCCCCCCTGCGCTATCCCATCGCCGTCACCCAAACGGAACTCAACCGCACCATCGTCGCCTTCGGCCAAGCCCTCAACTCCCCCAATAGCGATATCCTGCCCCTGGCCCAAACCCTGCACCGCTGGCTCATCGCCCCCCTGGAAGCCCAACTGACCCAAGCTGGCATCGAAGCCATTATCTACGCCCCCGATGGTGCGCTGCGCTATGTGCCTCTAGCCGCACTCCATGACGGCGATCGCTACTTAGCCCAACGATTCAGCCTCAGCCACATCACCGCCGCCTCCCTCACCGACTTCAGCCAAGTCCCCCAACCGGATAACCGCCGCCTTCTCGCCGCCGCCTGCGCCGAGTGCAGCTTTGAGGTCCCCATGGCCGGACAACTCTTCCACTTCGACGACCTGCCTTTCACGGAAATCGAAGTCAACACCCTCGCCACTCAAGTCCCCGATACCCGCGTCCTCCTCAATCAAGATTTCAGCGTCGCCGCTCTCCAGTCCGCCTTAGGAGGATACCGGATTCTCCACCTAGCTACCCACGGCGCCGTCGTCCCCAACCAGCCCAGCCAATCCTTTCTCCTACTGGGCAGTGGCGAAGCCCTCAGCCTAGAGACGATCCGCAATACTTGGCGACTGGATGCGGAATTGGTGGTCCTGAGTGCCTGCGAAACGGCTGTGGGCAATGCAGAACTGGGTAGCGGCGTCGAGATTCTGGGGTTGGGCTACCAGATCCAGCAGGCCGGCGCCCAGGCCGTGATGGCATCTCTGTGGAAGGTGAACGACCGGGGCACCCAAATCCTGATGAGTGGCTTTTACGAAGCTTTGCAACAGGGAATGACCAAGAAGGAAGCTCTGCAAGCGGCCCAAATTGCCCTGATTACTGGAGACGACACCGCAGTTGAGGGGCAGCGGGGCGAGATTGAGCTACGGGGTGGGCAGCAGGGCGGCAGCGGCGATCGCCTAGCCCATCCCTACTATTGGGCACCGTTCATTCTCATCGGCAATGGCTTATGAGGCGCAGCTTGGGGATGACTGAAGCGTCTAGGGAGGAGTGATGATTGCATACTAACGGAACTGTTTCCAATCAATCTCGCTCAGGTTTTCCAACTGGGGTAACGCCTTCACCGCAGCTTGGAACTTGTCCGTCTGGGCCAGCACATCCACGAGCGTCAGGAGGTGGATATTCACGTTTTCCAAGTGGGGATGGCCAAACAACCGTTGCCCAAAGGTGTCTTTGTAGCCTTTGCCAGCCAACATGACAGCAATGGTAGCTCGGTGATAGAGAATATCAGCATAGAGGAGCTTGGCATGGTTTGTGTCTAGGGCGAGATGACTGAGTTTGCACTGAAAGTACACAAGGCGATCGCTCTCATCGAAAAGTACACCATCGATTCCTCCATCTGGTCCTAACGGTCCCGGATGAAATCCCAAAAGTTTTGACAACATACGCCCGAGTTCTTGTTTGCGCTGGGGAGTTGTTTCTAAGATACCCAAAGCCAGATTATAGGCAATGTATTCGCTCATTGAATACTGTCCGGATAAGGATTTGGTAAATCATGAGAAGTTAGTAAGCGAACATACATGACATCGATTCCCAGGTTCAAGTAAATTGTGAGAGCGTTCTCTAAACCTGACTCCAACAAGAGGTTAAGAATTTCTTCGTCGTTGATTTTAAATTCAATTTTTTCTGAGCAGTCAAGGGTTAGATAATGACGAGCTTGTTGGGGGGTTAGCTGATGGTATTGGGCTTCCCGATACCCAAGTCGCCATGCCATGTTTAGCAAGGTTTGTTCACAGTGTTCATCTTCCCCGCATAACTGCGTCTGGAGTTCAACCAGTTTCTGCTTTCTCGTTGCCCCAATATCTAAGTATCTAGGGGCGATCGCACTCATTTTAAATGAGGATCGAATTGAGGATTTAATGGTTTCACGGACATACAATTCCTGATTTTGGCTCCGATTTTGACTCTGTTGATTTTCCTTTTTTCTACCAGATAAAGTTTTTCTTGTTGGAGGTAAATTTGTAGCATTTTCCTTTCTTGTCGTCATTTTTTGTATTGTTCCAAAATTGAGCGATAATAGTCCCAAAATCCCTCACAACCATCTCGACTCCACAGATAAGTATAGTCGACAAAAATCGCTCGACCCGCTTCTCTTGGCATCCAATCGAGTGGTTCAAGAATATGACAAGGTAGAATTGAAGGGTTAAAATATTCCTGAAACTCAGACTTCTCAACACCAATAGGTAGGATTTTGATATCGACCGATGATGTAATCAAGGGCATGGCCGTGCGGATGGCGATAAGCATATCATTGAGATGAACAAACGAGCCGATATCGTAGCGCCGAACTCCCAGCAAAACTAAATCAGGTTCAATTTCAACCAAAATGCTGCCGATATTCGGCAAATCAGTGGCAATATCCACAACAACATGCTGAAATTTGGATTCATTCGCTAGTTTAACAAGGCTGGCTGGCAAACCAATAGGTTTCTTGGCATCTCGTTCACTGACAACAGTTAGCAATCCATCTTCAGTTGTGAGACGCTCACCCCAGGGTTGAGGATCAATTCCATCACTGAAAAAACGAAAACTGTCAGCTTGGGAATCTCCGTCAATCAGAAGAACGCGATCGCCCTTAATAAAACTCCAGTCAAATGAATCGCTGTCGTCGTTTTGCCTACACCACCTTTATGGTGAAAACAGAGGACTCTCATCGGTTTAAACGCGAAGACAATGGACTTGCCGAGGATGGGCCTCCATAATACTCCCGAATCGCCGCTAGCCCCTGCTCACAAACCTCCAACGGCGGACATTCCAGCGGATTCTCCCCAACATTCAACTGGAACAATCGCGGCAGATGCACCATAAACTCAGGAACCTCGCGAATTTGATTTCCCGTTAACTCCACAATCGATAACCCCTCCATCTGGGCCATAAACCCAGGAATTTCGCGAACCTGATTATTGGAAAACTCCAACCCCGAAAATAGGGGAAGGCGGCTCAGACAGGGAGGAATCGCTGTAATCTGATTGCGAGCCGCATACAACAGACGCAACTTCGAGAATTCCCCAATAAAATCAGGAATCTCTGTCAGGCAATTCCCCGAAAGATTCAACCCCGCCAACTCCGGTAAGTCCAACAGCACCTCGGGAACCTCCCGCAAGCCTAACCCATGCAAATTCAGGGTATCCCGTCCCGCCGCTTTCATCCCCTCAATTCGGGCTTCAACGCTACTCTCCATGGCTGTCACATCCTCAAATGGGTTCCCTCAATTCTAGCCTCGCCCCTTGCCAAAGTCTGCCCCCAGGACAGACACTGAAAACACGCCCTTGCTACTACTGGTTCTCAATCTCCGTGCCTCCTCATCTCCCTAACCAACGCTGGACTTTGGCGGATCTCCCTGACGCTGAGATCCAATCCCTGGCTGAATCTCTCAATGTCTCTCCCCTGATTGCCCAAATCCTCATGGAACGGGGCTTCGAGAGTCCTGAGATGGCTCGGATTTTCCTGGAACCCGACAGCCTCGAACTCCCACCCCCCATTCAGGATTTCCCCGATTTAGCGATTAGTCTCGATCTCATTGTGGAGATGATTGAGACGGAACGGCCGATCGCCATCTGTGGGGACTATGATGCTGATGGGATGACCAGTACAGCCCTGTTGTTGCGGGCTTTGGGACGCTTGGGCGCAAAGGTCGATTATGCTATCCCCAGCCGCATGAGCGATGGCTATGGCATTAACTCCCGCCTAGTCAATGAGTTTGCTGAGGCGGATGTGGGGTTAATTATCACTGTCGATAATGGCATTAGCGCCTATGGGCCGGTTGAGGAAGCCCGAGAACTGGGGATGGAAGTGATTATTACCGATCACCATGATTTGCCCGAGGTGATTCCCCCCGCCAGTTCCATTCTCAACCCCAAAATGGCCCCGGAGAACTCTCCCTATCGCGGTATGGCGGGGGTGGGGGTGGCCTATATGTTGGCCATGCACCTAGCGGAACATTTTAAACAGGGGGATGCGTTCCGACTTCCCATGTTGGAACTGCTGACGTTGGGAACGATCGCCGACTTGGCCCCCCTAACCGGTGTAAACCGATATTGGGTTTCACAGGGGTTGCACCTCCTGGCAAATTCACAAATTCCGGGCATTCAGGCGCTCGTGCAGGTGTCGGGAACGGGGGATAAGACCCAAAAAGCCCTCAAACCCGATGCCATTGGCTTCCGCCTCGGTCCTCGCATTAATGCAGTGGGGCGCATTGGCGATCCTCAGTTGGTGATTGAACTCCTCTCAACGGATGATGCGGGGATCGCCTTGGAACGGGCCATGCAATGTGAACAGATTAACCGCACCCGTCAGGAGATGTGTGAGGAGATTGAACGGGAGGCGATCGCCTGGAGTGATTCGTTGCGCGATCGCCTCCCCGAGACGCGAGTTCTGGTTCCTCTCCAGGCGAACTGGCATCATGGGGTGATTGGGATTGTGGCCTCCCGTTTGGTGGAACGCTACGGGGTTCCGGTGTTTATCTGCACCTATGAAGATGAGGAACTGCAACAGGTTCGAGGTTCGGCCCGGGGGATTCCTGAATTTAATGTCTTTGAGGCCCTGAATTATTGCGGCGATTTGCTGACCAAGTATGGGGGACATCCGGCCGCCGGAGGGTTCTCACTCCCGGAAGCCAATTTAGAGGCCTTTCGGGAGCGGTTGAGTGAGTTCGCCTGTCACTGTTTGCAACCGGAACATCTTAAACCCCTGATTCGACTGAGTGGGGAGTTGACGTTTGAGGAGTTGGATTTAGAGCGGTTTGAGGAGGTTGAACAACTGCAACCCTTTGGAATTGGTAATCCCACGCCGGTGTTTTATTCCTCTCAGGTGCGGGTTTTGAACCAGAAAACGGTGGGGAAGGGCCATCTGAAGCTAGAACTGGCTCAAGGGGACTCTGAGACATCCATTGGGGCGATCGCCTGGCGTTGGGGTGAGTATTTCCCTCTACCCAGTCCTCTGGATTTAGCCTACAAACTGGGGGAGAATGAGTGGCAAGGACAAGTTTCGCTCCAGTTGGAGGTGGTGGGGGCCCGTTGTCCTGAGGGAGTGGTATGGGAGTCTCGAAAGACTGATATCTCCTCCTCTGTTACTCCGGCTGAGGAGGAAATTCCCGAAGCCAGGGTGATTGAGTCAACGGAGAGTCCTAGGACTGAGGCCCAGAAGGCGGCGACAACCACTGGGGACAGGTTACAACAGTTTAAGTACCGAAATCGGGTCTATTTCTGTGGCCTCTATGCCCATGGAGACCGCAAAGAACTCCGCATTCGTAACGATCGCGGTCAAGTTTTGGCGGTGAATCAGGGGAGTCAGACGGGGTTGCTGGGAACGTCGCGGCAGAATGCTCGTTATGTCGATGTGCGAGAACGGCGATTTTACGATTTAATTAAAGCAGCCCTGGCCGTGTTAAACGGCTCATCATCTTAATGCTGTTATCCCCAATTCGCAAAAAGCCCGATGGCGATCGGGCTTAAAAGATAAATCTCAAAGTGTCCTCAACGTATCCCGCTCTAGAGGTCACCACCCCGGAAGGCGAGGAGAAAGATCACCACGGGTCCCGAAACGAGAATTAAACCAACAAAGGTGAGTTGGAAAATGGGTTCCCAGTTGATTGACGTGAGTGCTGATGTTAACGCTTCCATAAAATCCTCTCAAACAGAAAAAACAGGGTCAATTATAAATCGCGGGAAATGCCGTTTAATATCTTACTGGCTCATGGGGCCGGAATTTTAAGAAACTTTACAAAAGTATAAATCCGCGTCCCGTCAGCCTTGAGGGCGATCGCCCTTGAGTCCCCGCCCCTATCATCCCTTGGAGTTTCCGCCGTGGCAACCTGGCAATGTGTAAAACAATGTGGCGCCTGCTGTTATCTCGCCCCTGAAGAGCGTCCCGACTTAGAGGAGTATCTCTCCCCGGAAGAACTCCAGCTCTATCTCAGTCTGGTGACGGAGTCGGGTTGGTGTCGGCATTATGACCACGATACCCGAGAATGTGGCATTTATGAGAAACGCCCTAGCTTCTGTCGGGTGGATGCGATCGAGTATGAGCAGCGATATGGGATTGCGCCCGACGACCTGGATGAGTTTGCCATTGACTGCTGTCGGGAGCATATCGCAGATATTCACGGCGATCGCAGCCTAGAGATGATACGCTTTGACCGCGCCGTCGGCAAACCGCGAATTTTGCGACCCCAAGCCGATCGCTGACATCTCCCAGGTCGCGAACCCTCAAACCCCATGTAAAATAATGTGATGTTCGTTATCACTCCCCATCTGTGAAAGCTCCCACGTCTTCCCCCGTCCAAGACTCCCCAGAGCGTACTCTTCCCTCAAGGCGCAAAGCTTCCAAATCCATCCTAGGAATTTTTGGCTCGACCTTTATCACCATTTTCTTAGCGGAAATGGGAGATAAAACCCAACTGACCACCCTCCTGATGACCGCCGAGTCTGACGCACCCTGGGTGGTCTTTTTGGGGGCCGCCTTAGCCCTAATTACCACCAGTTTAATCGGGGTTATCTTGGGGCGTTGGCTTGCCAACCGTGTGTCTGAAGAGACCATTGAGACCTTTGCCGCCGTCATTCTTCTGTTCATTGCCATTCTCCTGCTCGGAGAAATGGTGAGCCTCTAAGACTTAGGACCATCAACTATGGATTGGGATTTACTCGGATTAACCTTTATCGCCGTTTTTCTCTCGGAACTGGGCGACAAAAGTCAAGTGGCGGCGATCGCCCTCAGTGGCAGTTCTAAATCACCCCAGGCTGTTTTTTTCGGAACGGCCGGCGCTTTAGTCTTAGCCAGTTTCTTGGGAGTGCTGGCCGGGGATGCCGTCGCCGAACTCCTACCCACTCAAATTCTCAAGGGCCTAGCCGCCCTTGGCTTTGCCTTCATTGCCCTACGACTACTTTGGCAGGACGACCGCTAGACTGCCTAGACAGCCAGAAACCACTCAAAGAGCGCAGTTGCTATGATGAAGCTATTACGCCATCAACTGTGGTTAAATTTCCTGTCTCTACTCCCAGGAACTGTCTTAACCCTATTAACCATTGGCGTAGCCTTTCTGAGATTTTATGATGAACAAGACTTCAGCCTACTCGGATACATCGCCGACCCCCGAGCATGGAGCAACCGACTCACCCTGGCAGCCCTCCTGGTGGCAGTGGTTAATTTCGGCGTTGAGTGGAACCGTCGAAATCGAGAAACAGACCGCCTCGCTCAAGCAGAGCAACGAAGAGTTGAGGAAGAGCAACGAAGAGCTGAGGAAGAGCAACGAAGACGCAAGGAAGCAGCACGAGCGGTGGCTGAGCGAGCAGCTCAAGACCGACGAAGAGCTGAGGAAGCAGCACGAGCGGTGGCTGAGCGAGCAGCTCAAGACCGACGAAGAGCTGAGGAAGCAGCACGAGCTGAGGCTGAGCGAGCAGCTCAAGACCGACGAAGAGCTGAGGAAGCAGCACGAGCTGAGGCTGAGCGAGCAGCTCAAGACCGACGAAGAACTGAGGAAGCAGCACGAGCTGAGGCTGAACGAGCAGCTCAAGACCGACGAAGAACTGAGGAAGCAGCACGAGCTGAGGCTGAACGAGCTGAGGAAGGAGAACGAGCGGCTCGCCGCGCTCGAATCGAAGCTCGATGCCGTGCTGCCGAAATCCGTTTCCAATTAGACCCGAGTTTAGCCAATCGTCTGGCCTTGGAGGCCATATTGGCAGTTTTAGAGGAGTATGGCGAAACCTTGTAAGGGTTAGGCTCCATGGTAAGCTTCCCCAAAACTGGGGTTGCTACAATGAAGCTATTACGCCCTCAACTATGGTTAAATTTCCTGTCTCTGCTCCCAGGAACTGTCTTAACGCTATTGACCATTGGTGTAGCCTTTCTGAGATTTTATGATGAACAAGACTTCAGCCTACTCGGATACATCGCCGACCCCCGAGCATGGAGTAACCGACTCACCCTGGCAGCCCTCCTGGTGGCAGTGGTTAATTTCGGCGTTGAGTGGAACCGTCGAAATCGAGAAACAGACCGCCTGGCTCAAGCAGAGCAACGAAAAGTTGAGGAAGGAGAACGAGCGGCTCGCCGCGCTCGAATCGAAGCTCGATGCCGTGCTGCCGAAATCCGTTTCCAATTAGACCCGAGTTTAGCCAATCGTCGGGCCTTGGAGGCCATATTGGCAGTTTTAGAGGAATATGGCGAAACCTTCTAAGGGTTAGGCTCCATGGTAAGCTTCCCCAAAACTGGGGTTGCTACAATGAAGCTATTACGCCCTCAACTATGGTTAAATTTCCTGTCTCTACTCCCAGGAACTGTCTTAACCCTATTAACCATTGGCGTAGCCTTTCTGAGATTTTATGATGAACAAGACTTCAGCCTACTCGGATACATCACCGACCCCCGAGCATGGAGTAACCGACTCACTCTGGCAGCCCTCCTGGTGGCAGTGGTTAATTTCGGCGTTGAGTGGAACCGTCGAAATCGAGAGACAGACCGCCTCGCTCAAGCAGAGCAACGAAGAGCTGAGGAAGAGCAACGAAGAACTCAGGAAAGAGAACGAGCGGCTCGCCGCGCTCGAATCGAGGCTCGATGCCGTGCTGCCGAAATCCGTTTCCAATTAGACCCGAGTTTAGCCAATCGTCGGTTTTTAGAAGCCATATTGGCGGTTTTAGAGGAATATGGTGAGACGTTGTAGACCTAGTGGTCGTTGTTTCATCGATTGAGTCACGTTCATGACCATCACTGTAGATGTAACCCAAGGATGCGATCGCCTCGATCGCATCCTCTCCCAGAATCTCAAAGACCTCTCTCGATCGCGCATCCAGCAGCTCATCGAACAGAACTGCGTCTCAGTCAACGGAGAACCCTGTCTCTCCAAAAAACTGAAAGTCCAAGCGGGCGATCGCCTCACCATCGAAATTCCCCCCGCTGAACCCTTAGATATCCAACCCCTGGAGATGCCGTTGGATATTCTCTACGAAGATGACCATCTCCTAATTGTCAATAAACCCGCTGGACTGGTCGTCCATCCCGCCCCCGGCCATTACAACGACACCCTCGTCAATGCCCTACTTGCCCATTGTGGCGATCGCCTCTCCGGGATTGGCGGCATTCAGCGTCCCGGCATTGTCCACCGTCTCGACAAAGACACCACCGGGGCGATCGTCATTGCTAAGAGCGATCGCGCCCATCAGCATTTACAGGCCCAAATCCAAGCCAAAACCGCCCGTCGCGAGTATCTCGGACTAGTCTATGGCTCCCCCAGTCAGCCCTCCGGAACCATCGACCGTCCCATTGCCCGTCATCCCATCGATCGCAAAAAAATGGCGATCGTTCCCGAAGCCGACGGTGGCCGCCTTGCCGTAACCCATTGGAACGTCCAGGAAGCCCTAGGAAACTACAGTTTAGTTCATTTCCGTCTCGAAACCGGTCGCACCCACCAAATTCGCGTCCACAGCGCCTCCATCGGGCATCCAATCATTGGTGACCCCCTCTATGGTTCCGGTCGTTCCCTAGGCGTCAACCTACCCGGCCAAGCCCTCCACGCCTGGAAACTGACCCTAGAACACCCCCACTCCGGAGACACCCTCGAAGCGATCGCCCCCCTCCCCCCCCACATCAAAAAACTGCTCCAAGTCCTCAAACGCCGCCACTAACCCCCCTCTTGTAATCCCCTCCTGGGAGGGGTTAGGGGTGGGTTATGCCTTTTGCCTTTTGCCTCTTGCCTCTTGCCTCTTGCCTTCTTCCCAAAAAAAACAGCGACTGACAACCACTCATCCCAGAGCAATCATCAGTCACTGTCATGCCAGTCAGACTGTAAGCGTCAAACCAGCTTAGCGACGGGGAACCGCAGCCATATAGTTGAGATTTTGAACCGAAGGACGAGGTGCCGACGGTTGTCCCGAAGACACAGCCCGAGCCATGCCGAGGAACCGTTCGGGATTGCCCTCGGTGGGTTGCTTCTCTTGAGGACGGAAGCGACGTACAGCATTTTGCCAAACAATCTGAGGGAAGCCCAGTTGATTACGGTGGTACGCACCATAACGGGGAGTTTTCAAATTAAAGGGCGTTTCACCCATAGCCCGCTGAGGCAGATTGCGACGACGTTGGAAAGGCACAATCGTGTCACCGAAGTTTTCCAGGTATTCCTCGCTGTTGAGGAGTTCATCCACAAAGCCTTCAACACCTTTGTTGGCAATCACGATCGACCAAGCAATTTTCTCACGCTCGCTGTAAACATCCCGTCCCAGAACCCGTTGCACACAGAGTTCAGCAAAACGGTAGTTGCTGTTGGTCTCAAAATTGCGACGGCGGAACGGATCCGACAGCAGCAAACCGCGAATGAACTGACGCATCGTGATGCGGCCATCCTTGAGTTGAGACTCTAAGAAGGTCTGACGGTTGCTTTTGAGGATTTGGTGTTCGCTATAAATCTGACGGTACGCCGCCCAGATGAACCCGTCGACATCTGAACCTGCAGGCAGGTTTTCTGTATCGAACACATAAGGTTCTTCGTCGCCAGGAACTACGTATCCCGCGACACGCACGTTCTGGCTTTTCGGCGTGTAACTGAGTAAGGGAAGTGCCACGTTAATATCTCCGTAAGCTTAAAGGGTTTGCTATTTGTGGACTATGTCAACCTTTAGATTAGGGGATTGGCTTCAACCGAGTCTCATTTTTATGAATGTCAGCAACAATTTTTAACACTCAACGTAAAGAAAATTTACGATTTACCCCTTGGGGTTGTCAGGCGATCGCCTTTACCCATCGTTGCTTACTCTACCAACCCAACAGAGAATAGAAGCTCTGACTGGCCTGTTCTCCCGCCTCAGGAATGCCACTCATCTCCGGCTGAGCCGTTTCCACACGACTCTCCGTACAGAACGTTGCCGTATTGAAGCCGCCAAACCGTTTCACCGTACTGGTTCGCATCCGCACCCCAGGACTGGGAAACCAAAACCGCTCCACCGAACTCATCGTTTCATACTCCGTAATTAAACTCATGCCTCCGTCATCATCCAACTCATAGCGACCGGCGACCGGGACTTTTTCCGCATAGCCCCGTTCCCGTAACATCTTACCCTGACGGGGATTCTCAGCATCTGGGACAATGGCAAACACCGTGGAACCGGCATGATTTTCATCATTGTCACGATCCCATTGCATCGCGCCATTCCAGCGAACAAACGCCCCCCCAGAGGCAGTTTTAGGGTCAATCTCGTACATCTGGCAAATCTCCACCACCCGAGGATCCTCAGGGGGGAGGGTTTCTACAAAAATTTCTGAGCCGCCCAACTCAGCACGACGGAAGGGCAGATGATGGGTGGTTCTTTGAGAATGCCAGGTTCCAGCACTCTGCTTAAAGAACTCCATCGCATCGGCGGGAGTTACTGGATTGGTGTCAGTCATGGGGGTTTGCGTCATAGCAAGGTGACTCTCTACGTGCGTTTACAATTGCCACAATTCCTTTCAATGTTTAATGATTAGGGGGTCGTCCGGCAAGAGGTGAACCCCGGCCTTAGCCGAACTTGACGGGTCTCAACTATCCTTTAATAATCATCAAGTGTTAACCAGAGCTAAGTTATGACCTCTACTTCTACCCATAAACCCGCCTGGGCCGGCGACGACTGGCTCTCTCGCCTCGTCAACCAACTCATCGCCACTCCCCTGCTGTACCGACTCATGAAACAGCAAGCGCGACGGGTGTTGATTAAAACCGCCGAAAAAAACGGCGTTCCCTGGCGCGATCGCGTCGCCGAACTGGATACTGAGGAACTTCGAGCCAGTTTAACCCGTATTACCAACCCCAATCTAACCTATCCCGACTATTACCAGGTTCCCTTCCATGCCTACGATGCCGGGAATCTCTGCTGGTTAGCCGCCCTAGAAGCCGAACCCGCCACCCAATCAATGGCGTTACGAGTTTGGAAAGGAGAATCCCTCACCCCAGACGTCGCCCAACAGCGTCTGCGCTACTCCTTCCTAGAGGCGATCGCCCCCCATCTCCCCGAAACCGTGCAAAATGTTCTCGATGTCGGCTGTTCCATCGGCATTTCCACAGAATTTCTCCATCAATACCTACAAACTCGTCAATCCCAGCCCATTGAGACCATTGGCTTAGACTTATCCCCCCAGATGCTCGCCGTCGCCCAACAGCGGGACGCCAAAGAACAAATTCACCAATGGGTGCATGGGAATGCCGAAGCCACAGACTTTCCCGACAACCACTTCGATGTCATCAGCCTCCAGTTCGTTCTCCATGAACTGCCGCGCCACGCCACAACCGCCATTTTCCGAGAAATGCGACGCATCTTGCGCCCCGGTGGACTCTTAGCCATTGTTGACAACAACCCCAAATCCGAAGTTATCCAAAATCTGCCACCCGCCCTATTCATCCTTATGAAAAGTACCGAGCCGTGGAGCGACGATTACTATACCTTTAACGTCGAAGATGCCTTAAACCAAGTTGGTTTGCAGCATATTGAGACAATTCCTACTGATCCCCGCCACCGAACCCTCATCGCTCGTTGCCCCGATTGACGGGATAGGTCAATAGCGTCTATGATAAAAGGCTGCAACGTAACGAGGCAGCTATGAAGGGTCAACAAATCATTCAGGCGATCGAATCTGAGTATCTCAAATCCGATCTGCCCAAACTCTATGTCGGCGATACCGTCCGCGTCGGAGTCGTCATCCAGGAAGGGGGTAAAGAGCGGATTCAGCCCTACGAGGGAACCATTATTGCCATGCGCAATGGCGGTATTAACGAAACCATTACCGTGCGCCGCATCTTCCAAGGCGTTGGTGTTGAGCGAGTCTTTCTGCTCCATTCCCCGAGAGTCAGTTATATAAATGTTGTGCGTCGGGGTAAAGCTCGTCGTGCCAAACTGTACTATCTGCGCGATCGCGTGGGTAAAGCCACTCGCCTCAAACAGCGTTTCGATCGCCCCATCGCCAAAGCTGGCAAATAGCCTCAATCAGGCTCAGTCCTGGGGACGAGGGGGAACCTTCAAAAAAAATCCCCAAATCGTTCCCAAGCGCACACCACTCGTGATACACTGGTGAAGAAGAGGTTCAACGTCTGAACCAGACGAGATGCGCTCTTAGTTCAGTTGGTAGAACGCAGGTCTCCAAAACCTGATGTCGGGGGTTCGAGTCCTCCAGGGCGCGTTGGACCCTTTCAACTTCTTGAAAAAGACGCTTAACCCGAAAGCTTGGCGCGAACATTCCTAAAACCAGGAATGGCTAAGCTTTCGGGTGAGCGTTGTCTGATGTAAGGCCTGGATTGATCCCGAGCCTCAACCTAGTTTTGACGACAAACCAACTCGAAACACACAGTCGGCTAAGTTCAGCCTAGACTGGAGTCCGTCCCCAAGAGGTTAACCGTTGTGGCGAAGAAAAAAGAAGCCAATCTGCAACAGACGAGTTCAAAATTCGATCCGATCAAGTTCCTTCAAGAAGCCAAAGAGGAACTTTCTAAGGTCGTCTGGCCCTCAAGACAACAAGTCATTAGCGAGTCCGTCGCTGTCTTGTTAATGGTTGTTCTTTTAGCGAGTGCCATCTACTTAGTCGATAACCTGTTCGGTTGGGCTGCACAACAGATATTCTGATGACATTTTCATCGAACCAATCCTACGAATCCGATGCTCCCTGGGACGATAACGGCTCAGACGAGTCTCAACTGGCTCCCCAAGAGTCTCAACTGCCCCGCGCCCGTTGGTATGCGGTGCAGGTCGCCTCAGGCTGCGAAAAACGAGTGAAAGCCAACATCGATCAACGGAAAGAAACCCTAGACGTTGCCGATCGCATTCTACAAATCGCCATCCCGCAAACCCCCGCCGTCAAAGTTCGCAAAGACGGCGCCAGACAGAACATTGAAGAGAAAGTCTTTCCCGGATATGTTCTCATTCAAATGCGCATGGATGACGAAGTTTGGCAAGTTGTCAAAAACACCCCCCATGTGATTAACTTTGTCGGGGCAGAACAGAAGCGGCGCTATGGACGAGGACGGGGTCACGTCAAACCCATGCCCCTGAGTCCCTCAGAAGTCGAGCGTATCTTCAAACAGACCGGAGAACAAGAACCCGTTGTCAAAATTGACATGGATGCCGGCGACAAAATCGTCGTCTTGTCCGGGCCCTTTAAAGACTTTGAAGGCGAAGTCATTGAAGTTAGCCCCGAACGCAGCAAACTCAAAGCCTTGCTGTCTATCTTTGGGCGCGATACCCCTGTAGAATTAGAGTTCAACCAAGTCGAAAAACAGAGTTAACCTTAATCATCCATGGCTAAAAAAGTAGTTGCGCTCATCAAGCTCGCCATTCCGGCGGGCAAAGCCAATCCTGCGCCTCCCATTGGTCCGGCATTAGGTCAGCATGGTGTTAATATCATGCAGTTCTGCAAAGAATATAACGCTAAGACCGCTGACCAAGCCGGGACTATCGTTCCCGTCGAGATCTCCGTTTACGAAGATCGCAGTTTCACCTTCATTCTCAAAACCCCTCCCGCCTCCGTATTAATCAAAAAGGCTGCTGGAATTGAGAAAGGCTCCGGAGAACCCAACCGTAGCCAAGTCGGTAGTATCGGACGGGATCAACTGCGCGAAATCGCCGAGACCAAAATGCCCGACCTCAACGCCAACGACATCGAGGCGGCCATGAAAATTATCGAGGGAACCGCCCGCAACATGGGTGTTAAAATCGAAGGCTAACCCCAGCCTAGGGAGTCATCCTAACGAGTCTCCCAACCCTCTTCCAAACCACTCCATAAAAACCCATTTGAATGGGGGAGAAGTGTGTCACTTCGCTAACCACCCCACAGACTATCATGACCAGAAAACTCTCACGTCGACTGCGGGAACTCCAGCAAAAAGTAGAGGAGCGTCCCTACGAACCCACCGAAGCCCTCAAACTCCTCAAAGAGACGGCGACGGCCAAATTCCCCGAATCCGCAGAAGCTCACATTCGTCTGGGAATCGACCCCAAATATAGCGACCAGCAACTCCGGACTACCGTGGCCCTGCCCAAAGGAACCGGGCAAACCATCCGCGTCGCCGTCATTGCTCGCGGTGAAAAAGTCCAGGAAGCCGCCAACGCGGGTGCAGACCTGTATGGGTCCGAAGAACTCATCCAAGAAATCCAACAAGGTCGCCTCGACTTCGACCTATTGATCGCCACCCCTGATATGATGCCCCAGGTGGCTAAACTCGGTCGTGTCCTCGGTCCTAAAGGTTTAATGCCTTCTCCCAAAGGGGGCAGCGTCACCACTGACTTAGAACAGGCCATTTCTGAGTTCAAAGCTGGTAAACTGGAATTTCGGGCCGATCGCACCGGTATTGTCCACGTGATGTTCGGCAAAGCAGACTTTTCAGTTGAAGATCTGTTAATCAACCTGAAAGCGCTTCAAGACTGTATTGAGCGTAACCGTCCCTCTGGAGCCAAAGGACGCTACTGGCGTAGCATTTATGTCTCCTCCACCATGGGACCGTCCGTAGAAGTCGATATTAACGCCCTACGGGACTTAAAAATGACCGACTTGATGGCTGCATAAGCCTTTAAATCCGTCATTGTGGGGAGAGTCATCTCCCCAGCTGTAACAACCCAGAACCAACGGGTAATCACAACACGAAACAGATTGGCTGAACTGAATAAGCTCTCAACCTGAGACAGCAGGGGTGTTCAACACGTAATATCCTGCCGAGGTAGAGGAGTTTGGAGGCCGCCTCAAGCGTCCCCCAACCCTTCCCTCGGCGTCTCAACCGGGGGCTTTTTGTGGAGGGAGGGAGGGGGTCAGTTGAGCCAATTGCATCCAACCCAAAAACGACCCAAGTTTACGGGTGGCCGTTTGGGAAGTTCTCAAGGGGGTTTCTCAACTGAGTGAATGCCCAGCATATAAGGAGGTGAGTCCGATTGGGCAGAACATTAGAAAACAAACAAGCGATCGTCGCTGAACTCAAGGAAACACTGAGCGAATCTCAGCTTGCTGTAGTCATCGACTACAAAGGGCTATCCGTCGCCCAGATGACCGACCTACGCGGACGACTCCGGGAAACCGACGCCGTCTGCAAGGTGACCAAAAACACCCTCATGCGCATCGCCGTAGAAGGGGATGAAAACTGGGAACCGATGACCGAGTTCCTCGAAGGATCTTCGGCATTTCTTTTCGCCAAGGATGACTTTGGTACGGCCATTAAAGCCTACCAAGCCTTTCAGAAAGACACCAAAAAGACCGAACTCCGGGGTGGTGTTTTAGAAGGGCAAAAGCTCAGCCCTGACGATATCAAAGCCTTAACCGAACTGCCAACCAAGGAAGAGCTTATTGCACGCATCGCCGCTGCAATCAACTCCATCCCCACGAAACTGGCTGTGGGCACCAACGCGGTACCGAAAAAACTGGCTGTGGGTATCAAAGAGGTTCCCGCGTCTTTGGTTCGCGCTGTCAAAGCGGTCTCCGAAAAAGACCAATAAATTACCACAGGTTTTGTGGCTTTTATTGGCACCTAACGAACGTCCAACAACTCATTTATCCCAACGGAGTGTTATTCCATGTCTGAACAAACCGATCAAATTCTGGAACAACTCAAATCCCTCTCTCTGTTAGAGGCCTCTGAACTCGTCAAACAAATCGAAGAAGCCTTCGGTGTTGACGCCTCAGCTTCCGCTGGTGGCGGCATGATGATGATGGCCCCCGGCATGATGGCTGGCGGTGCGGCTGCGGCTGAGGAAGAAGAAGAGAAAACCGAATTCGACGTGATTCTCGAAGAAGTTCCTGCCGACAAGAAAATCGCCATCCTCAAAGTTGTGCGCGGCCTGACCGGACTTGGCCTCAAAGAAGCCAAAGAAATGGTCGAAAGTACGCCTAAAGCCATCAAAGAAGCCGTTGCTAAAGATGCGGCTGAAGATGCTAAGAAACAAATCGAAGAAGCTGGCGGAAAAGTCTCCGTCAAGTAATCGCTTATTCCATCGATTCGTTTTCAAAGAAAAAGCGGGGTGTTGTCTCAAAAACAACACCCCGTTTCCTTTGGCATGAACCCGCAAAAAATCCCCTCTTGGGAGGGGTTCCCCAGAGGCTCCCCCTCATGTCATAACTTCAGCCATAACACGAGGGGGAAGAGGCGCCTCTACGATGCTGCTCGCGCCGTAGGACGAGTACGACGACGACGAGTGTGATTGCGTTTTTCCGAATCCAAAGTCGTTTTCGGCGTTTCTGGCGCCTTCTCACCAGAGGTATCAGTCGCTTGTTTGACTTGGGGGGTAGGTTTCGGGGTAGTCTTCGCAGGTTTACGGCTGCCGGAACGGCCGCGACCGTTACTAGAGTGACTCGTGACAAGACTGCTGCTACTTTGAGTCTCCGGCTGATAATTCGCATCAGTCGGGGGCTGGAACATGAACACCAACAGAGGCTCACACCGTAACTCGCGACGAATCGTGCGGAGTAACTCCCGTTCTAAGCGGGATTTCAAACCCGACCAATCCACAGAAACGCTGCCATTATCCGAGTTATTGTAATGATCCCAACGCTCGTCTAGAATCGTCTGTAGAGTTTCTACGACCTTTTCCTGTAGGGATTGGTCGTCAACTCCCGTAGCTACCCCTCGAATGTAAACCTCGGGCTTCGAGACTAACTTGCCATCCCAACCGACGGCGACGGCCGTGGTCACAACTCCATCCTCAGCCAATTGCTGACGCTCTTTGAGAACCTTATCTTGAACCGTACCCGAGTGGGAAGAATCCACCAGCTCGATACCCGCCTGGACATTCCCCCCTAAGGAGATACTGTCAGGACGCAGTTCCACCACATGGCCGTTATCGATAATCAGCATATTCTCAGCCGGGACTCCCATCATCTGAGCCGTCTGGGAATGTTTAATCAACATCCGATGCTCACCATGGACGGGGACAAAGAACTTAGGCTGAGTTAGGGCTAACATCAATTTATGGTCTTCTTGACAGCCATGGCCTGACACGTGAATGCCTTGATGACGGCCATAGATAACATTAGCTCCCTGCATCATCAAACGGTCAATGGTGTTGACCACAGAAATGACGTTACCGGGGATGGGATTGGCGGAAAAGACAACGGTGTCCCCTGGCTTAATCTGAATCTGGCGATGCTCACGCCGAGAGATGCGGCTGAGGGCTGCCATGGGTTCTCCCTGGGAGCCTGTGGTGAGAATAAGAACATCCTTGTCAGGGAGGTTGCGAGCTTCCTGGATGGACTTAAAGAGACTGTCCTCACATTTGACGTAGCCGAGGTTGCGAGCGTGGGAGATGACGTTGAGCATCGATCGCCCCACCACAGCCACAGAACGGCCATGTTTCTGGGCCAGGTCTAAAATCATATTGACCCGATGCACCGAGGACGCAAAGGTGGTCACCATCAGTCGCCCTTCGGCTTGGGAAAAGACCCGGTCAAGATTGGGATAGACCGATCGCTCTGAGGGGCAAAGTCCCGGAGTTTCAGCATTAGTTGAGTCACTGAACAGGCAGAGAACCCCTTTCTCACCATATTCTGCCAACCGCTGGATATCGAAGTTTTCCCCATCGACCGGGGTATGGTCAAATTTGAAGTCACCGGTGAAAATCACCACACCGACGGGGGTTGTCACCGCGAGGGTGAAACTATCGGCCATGGAGTGGGTGTTACGGATAAACTCAAAGGAAAAATGCTCCCCTAGGGTAATCGTGTCCCGAGGTTGAACGGTGCGCAGTTCGGTTTTGTTGCGTATCCCGGCTTCATCGAGTTTACCCCCTAGGAGGGCTAGGGCTAGGCGAGGGCCATAAATTACCGGGATGTCAAACTGTTTGAGGTGATAGGGAATACCGCCAATATGGTCTTCATGGCCGTGGGTGACCACCATGCCCTTGATTTTATGGGCATTCTCCTTGAGATAGGCAATGTCCGGTAGAACGATGTTGACCCCGTGCATGGCATCGGTGGGGAAGGCTAAGCCACTGTCCACCAGGACAATTTCATCTTCATATTCAAAGACACAGGTATTTTTGCCAATTTCATGGAGGCCACCCAAGGGAATGACTTTGAGGGGAGAGGATTGATCTCCTCCGTTTTGGGAGGGAGCCGATTGGCTTTTACGAGAACGGATTTGTTTAGACGGCATGGGTTTACTCATCATGTAACGACTGGTTTGTGACAAAAAATCAAGGTAATGGGTATTCAACTGTGCCTAGAGCAGGGGTTGCGTTGACCTAGACCGTTGTGTGTGAGGGTAAAGGGGAAATCTGTAATTGAGACGACAGCACCGGCGAAGGACTTGGCACTCACTCAATCGGGCAATCACCCGAGGGGGAACTTGTCCGATCGCTAGGAAGGAGGGGGCCGGACTGGGACGGGAATTACGGTAAAAGGTTGAGTTGCTTGAGTACAGCTTGAATGGACTGCACCACAGACTCAGGGGCATCACAGAGGGGCGATCGCGTCCCTCCCACTGGCCAACCTAACTGTTGCAGGGCTGATTTGAGGGGGATAGGATTCGTGGTCAAAAACAGGGCCTTAAACAACGGCATTAACTGTAAATGAATCGCCGTGGCTTCGGCGTTGCGTCCCGCTTCAAAGGCCTGAATCATCTCTTGTAGGCGATCGCCCACCAAATGACTGGCCACACTCACAACCCCTTTTCCCCCAACGGACAAGAGCGGCAAGGTTAAGGAATCATCCCCAGAATAGATGGCAAATTCCGGATTCGTGAGACGACGAATCTCGCTGGCCCGTTCCAGACTCCCGCTGGCTTCTTTAATGGCGACCACATTCGGCAGTTCCGCCAAGCGAGCCACGGTTTCCGCTTCTAAGTTAACCCCAGTCCGTCCGGGGATGTTATATAGCATCAGCGGAAACTCAGGACAGGCCTCGGCAATAGCCCGGAAATGACCATAAAGTCCGGCTTGAGGAGGCTTGTTGTAATAGGGAACCACTTGCAACGAGGCATCTAAGCCCAAGGCCGAAGCCTTCTGGGTGGCTTGGATGGCCTCATGAGTTGAGTTGGAGCCGGTCCCGGCCATTACCTTAGCACCGGTGTCGCGGACAGCGGCTTGAACCACCTGGAAGAGTTCGTATTCTTCATCCCAGGTGAGCGTGGGTGATTCTCCCGTGGTTCCACAGATTAGGAGAGTATCCGTCCCTTGGTGTACGAAGTGAACCGCCAACTTCTCCACTAACTCATAATTGACCGCACCATCCGGGTGAAATGGCACAATCATCGCCGTAACAACTCGTCCGAAATCGATCACGCCCCCCCCTTACCGCTGTACGCTGCTAGACGACAACGACGGGGACGAGGCATCACCCGACTCACGGCTGAGCAATTCAGCAATTTGCACGGCGTTGAGCGCGGCTCCCTTGCGAATTTGGTCACCACTGAGCCAGAGTTCCAAGCCACAGGGATGGGAGATATCCTGACGGATGCGGCCCACGAGAACCTCATCGCGACCGTCGGCATCCATGGGCATGGGGAAGTAGTTACTCTGCCAGTTTTCTTGTAGCACGACCCCTGGGGCTGTGCTTAGGATTTCGCAGGCCCGCGCACGGGAGAACGGTTGCTCAAATTCCAGGTTAATCGCCTCTGAATGGGCCCGCAAGACGGGAACCCGCACACAGGTTGCGGTAATGGCCAACTCCGGCTCATTGAAAATTTTACGAGTCTCATTGACCATTTTCATCTCTTCTTGACAGTAACCTCCTTCCGAGATGGGAGAATTATGGGGGAAGAGGTTAAACGCCAAGGGATAGGGCAACACCGAGGGGGTCGCGTCTTCCCCATTGAGAATGGCTTGAGCCTGGGTTTTTAACTCCTCCATCGCTCGGGCCCCAGCCCCACTGGCCGATTGATAGGTTGAGACGACAATGCGCCGAATCCGTTGCACCTGATGTAAGGGGTAAATGGCAACTGCCATCAAAATCGTCGTGCAGTTGGGGTTGGCGATGATGCCCTGATGGTCAAAGGCTGCCTCTGGGTTGACTTCTGGAACCACAAGTGGTACTTGAGGGTCCATGCGGTAGGCACTGGAGTTGTCTATCGCCACCGCCCCAGCTTCCACCGCTTGGGGGAGCCATTGCTTCGAGGTAGAGCCTCCCGCTGAGGCTAACACCAGGTCAACATCCTTAAAACAGCCATCCGCCACGGCCTCCACGGTCAGCGATTCACCGCGAAAGGGAATCGTTTGTCCCGCTGAGCGGGGAGAGGCCAACAGCTTAAGCTGGGATAAGGGGAAGTTGCGGTGCTCCAACAACTCAATTAACTCAGTACCCACTGCGCCAGTGGCACCGAGAATAGCAACTCGATAAGACTTGGGCAAGTTTCAGATCCTCCTCGTTCGTTCTTCAATAGCGTTTTAGCTAGGTTCCGTATCGATTCCGTAACGGTTTGTCTGACGGTTTCTATAAGGGGTGCTTGGGGACTGTGTCATCAGTGTTGCCCTGGGGGGGCTTGCAAAGTGAGTCCATCAGCAAATAGGTTTTGAATATAACAGATGATCATCTCATCGACAGCCACCTTAGCAGAGTTGCCCAGTAAGCGCAATGGCGGGTTCACCTGCTGTAACGGCGCGGCCGGGTCTGTCTGGAGTCTGTCCAGAAAATGGCGACCTTCGGATCTAGCATAGCGCAGATTCAGGGTTGGGTCAGATTGGGTCTGCAAGTCGGTCGGAGTCAGCACGGCGGTTCAGTATTGGGCTAGACTATATTGGATTGCCTCGCTTGTTGTTAAAGACATGGCACAGCCGCAGTCATCTCTTAGGATGGCTCAGCCTCGGGGCGCAGTCGTTCGTTCTGACCATTGACGTAGACGTTAGAATGTCGTTCCCGGACTTCGGGCGATCGCCTCTGTGATGGACGGTCCTGTGATGGACGGTCATCTCCTCTCAACAGGCAGCAAACCTTACCCACATTACCACTAGAATCAAACAGTCAAGCAAGGCATGAAAGTAACCCAGGAAAAGCTTCCCGCATCCCAAATTGCTCTGGAAATCGAAATTCCTTCGGAGATTTCCCAGAAAACCTACGATCGCACGTTGCAAAAGTTCACACAAGCGGCGAACATTCCGGGATTCCGTAAAGGTAAAGTTCCCAAACAGATTCTCATCAAGCGTCTCGGCAGTGAGCGCATCAAAGCTGCCGCCCTCGAAGAAAGCATTGAAGATAGTCTCAAACAGGCCATTGACCAAGAAAACCTGGATGTTCTGGGCAACTACAGCCTGCGAACCCCGATTGAAGAGCTGATTCAACAATTCACCCCCGGTCACCCTCTGACCTTTTCAATTGCCGTTGACGTTCCCCCTGAGGCCAGGGTTGACAATTACGAAGGCCTCGAAATTACCGCCGAGGAACGGGTGTATGACCCGGGGCAAGTGGATGCCTTCTTTGAGGAGCAACGCCTCGAACAAGCCAACTTAATTCCCGTCGAAGATCGCGCCGCTCAACTCGGGGATGTTCTCACCGTCGATTATGAAGGGAAACTCCTGCCCGAAGACGGCGAAGGAGAACCGGAACCCTTCCCCGGTGGAAGTGCTGAAGATACCCAAATGGAACTCGATGAAGGCCGCTTCATTGAGGGCTTCGTGGAAAATATCGTCGGTATGAACGCCGATGAAACTAAATCCTTTGAGGTTAAATTCCCCGAAGACTATCCCAATGAAGAACTCGCCGGCCAAGGGGCTATCTTCACCGTCACTGTTAAGGACATCAAAACCCGGGAACTTCCAGAACTCGATGATGACTTTGCTCAAACCATCAGTGACTTTGACACGATGGCAGAACTGCGAGAATCCATCGAAAACCGCTTTAAAGAGGAGGCCGAAGACAAAACCAAGAGCAACATCAACGGGGCTCTGCTGAAGGCTCTGGAGGACTGTATTGAGGTGGACTTTCCTGAAACCCTCATCAAACAGGAAGTCGATTACATGCTCACTCAAACGGCCATGCAGTTGCAGCAGTATGGCATGGATATCCGTAGCCTCTATAATGAAGATAACCTGGCTCAAATGCGCGAACGCTCTCGTCCCGAGGCGATCGCCCAACTCAAACAGGACCTCGCCCTCGAAAAAATCGCCGAACTCCAAGATCTAGACTCCAGTGAGGACGAGAAAGAAGAGCGAGCCGCTGAAATTCGCAAGCAATTGAGCGATCGCGAAATTGACGAGGAACGCTTGCAGGGATTTGTTGAAAAAGATCTCCTTTCTCAGAAAGCCCTCGACTGGCTGCGAGAACGCGCTAAGATCGAGCTAGTTCCCGAAGGCAGTTTATCCAAGGAGGATGACGCTGCCGAGGAAACAGACGACACCGACCCCGACGAATCCCAAGACTCCTAAGCCTGATAACGGTTTACCCACTGCGAGCTGAACGTCTAAATCTATGTTGAGAGCCCAAGCCTACGGACGCGACTTGATGAACCTGTCCCACCCGCACATCTATTCCAGCGCCCAGGGAACCATTCCCATGGTCGTCGAACAGTCCGGGATGGGCGATCGCGCCTTTGACATCTACTCCCGTCTATTACGAGAGCGAATTATTTTTCTCGGCACCCCCGTCGATGATGCCGTGGCCGACTCCATCGTCGCCCAACTGCTCTATCTTGACGCCGATGACCCCGAAAAAGATATCCAACTCTATATCAACTCTCCAGGGGGGTCCGTGACAGCGGGAATGGCCATCTATGACACCATGCAGCAGGTTCGCCCTGACGTGGTGACGATTTGTTTTGGCTTGGCGGCCAGTATGGGAGCGTTTCTGCTCGCCTCTGGGGCCCCAGGTAAACGAATGTCCTTGCTCAACTCCCGGATTATGATTCACCAACCCCTCGGCGGTGCCCAAGGGCAAGCGGTGGATATCGAAATCCAGGCCAAGGAAATTCTTTATCATAAGAGTACCCTCAACCGCCTACTCGCCCAACATACCGGTAAGCCCCTCGAACGCATTGAAGCCGATACGGAGCGGGACTTCTTTATGTCCGCAGAAGAGGCTCGGGAGTACGGGTTAGTGGATACGGTCATCGCTCAGTCCCCTGTAGCTTTGGCCGCGTCAAACTGACGCTCAGGTTGGAGGGTGTGCTGGGATCACACTCTCCAACGCCAGTTAAGCCTCGGCGAAGCCTTGGCCGTCTTCAGACGGGTCTCCTGTCCTCGCTTCCATGACTTAGCTCTTGAATTGTCCCTCATCCATCCTGGCTGAATTTCCGCACGAGAAAGGTTATGCCGAATAAGTACGACTCTCACCTAAAATGCTCCTTCTGCGGCAAGTCTCAGGAGCAAGTGCGCAAGCTCATTGCCGGTCCCGGCGTGTATATTTGCGACGAATGCGTAGACTTGTGCAACGAAATCCTCGATGAAGAGTTGTACGATTCGGGTGCCGCAGCCCCCCCGAGCGCACAACGATCTGAATCTCCCGAACGCCGTCGCCCTCGCTCGGCGAAGCTCTCGTTGGGACAGATTCCCAAACCCATTGAGATTAAACACTATCTCGATGACCATGTCATCGGACAAGAGGCGGCTAAAAAAGTTCTATCCGTTGCCGTCTATAACCACTACAAACGCCTCAGCGCCAATCAAAATAAAACGGAGGGGGATGATGTGGAATTGCAAAAATCCAACATCCTCCTCATTGGCCCAACCGGAAGTGGTAAAACCCTCTTGGCTCAAACCCTGGCCAACATCTTGGAGGTTCCCTTTGCCGTTGCCGACGCCACAACCCTCACGGAAGCTGGCTATGTCGGGGAAGATGTGGAAAATATCTTACTGCGCCTGCTGCAAGTGGCAGATCTCGATGTGGAAGAAGCGCAACGGGGCATTATCTATATCGATGAACTCGATAAAGTCGCTCGCAAGAGTGAAAATCCCTCGATTACACGAGATGTCTCCGGTGAAGGGGTGCAACAGGCCCTGCTGAAAATGCTGGAGGGAACCGTGGCCAACGTCCCCCCTCAGGGAGGACGTAAGCATCCCTATCAAGACTGTATCCAAATTGATACCCGTAACATTCTCTTCATCTGTGGTGGGGCCTTTGTGGGGTTAGAGAAGCTGGTGGAACAGCGTTTGGGTAAGAAGAGTATCGGCTTTGTGCAGCCGGGAGACGGCAAACCTCGGGATAAACGGACTGTGGATGTCCTCAGTAACCTCGAACCCGGAGATTTGGTGAAGTTTGGCCTCATTCCTGAGTTTATTGGCCGGATTCCCATTGAAGCGGTCTTAGAACCGTTGGACGAAGAAACCCTGGTCCAGATTCTCACCCAGCCCCGTAATGCTCTGATTAAGCAATATCAGAAGCTCATGGACATGGACAATGTTAAGTTGGAGTTTCGTCCTGAGGCGTTGCGGGCGATCGCCCAGGAAGCCTATCGCCGTAAAACTGGGGCGCGGGCCCTGCGTAGCATTGTTGAAGAACTGATGCTGGAAGTGATGTATGAGTTGCCATCCCGTAAGGATGTCTCTCGTTGCGTGATTACTCGGGAAATGGTGGAGAAACGCTCAACCAGTGAGGTTGTGATGCACCCGTCGTCACTCCCTAAACCCGAGTCTGCCTGATGCCGTTTAGCCCTCCGTTGGTGCAACTGAGTCGCCTAGAGAGATAAATTTAGAGACGCCTGAAGCCGTAAGTTGGGGCCGTGGTTCCCGATTAACGGCTCTCAAGCGGGGGGTGACCGGAGCGCGTTGTTTGCGTTTCCGACCCCGGTTGCGGGAGGGGGCAGACTTTGGGATGGCTAGGGGTTCGGGTTTGGCAATGCCGTAGCCTTGGACAAAGTCAACCCCTAGATGTTGAACTTTTTGTAGCGTGGCTGGGTTTTCTACAAATTCAGCAATGGTTTGCAGGCCCATGACATGGCCCATATGGTTGATGGCTTCGATGGTGGCAGCGTCAATGGCATCGTGTTCCACGTTGCGAATAAAGTGGCCGTCAATCTTGAGATAGTCCACCGGGAGATTTTTCAGGTAGTTGAGGGAAGACATACCACTACCGAAGTCATCGAGGGCAAAGCAGCAGCCGAGTTGTTTGAGTTGATGGATAAACTGAACGGCTTGGTTGATGTTGGAGATGGCTACCGTCTCGGTAATCTCAAAGCAAATCATCGAGGGGGGAATGTGATGCAGCCAGAATTGCTCCCGTAGGAAGGTGAGGAAGCGTTCGTCATTAAAGCTGGCCCCCGAGAGATTAACCATATACAGGGGTTTAGGCTGATTCCGCTGTTCTGGCAGATAATGCAGTTGGGAGAATAGTTGCCGCACCACCCAGCGATCAATGGCGGGCATTAAGTCATAGCGTTCGGCGGCCGGCATGAAAGCCCCTGGGGTGACGATGTTGCCATCTTCGTCTTCGAGGCGTAGCAAAATTTCATAGCGATCGCGCGATCGCCGTTGAGGATCCGCTGGGATAATTGGCTGGGCGTACAGACAAAAACGGTCCTCTTCCAAGGCCTTAACAATCCGCGACACCCATTGCATATCCCCATGGCGTTGGGCAATGTCGTGATCGTCCGCTTGATAAATCTGTAAGCGATTGCGCCCGGCATCTTTAGCGGCATACATGGCCGTATCCGCCGCACTGAGGACATGGGCCCAACTGTCGGTTTCGGCGTTAATTTCCACCAGTCCGGCACTCACCCCCACGGTGAAGGTGCTATCTTCCCAGATAAAGCGGAAGGCTTGAATTCGCTCAATCAATTCCTGAACCTGTTGTTGAGCTTGGTCGAGATCGCAGTGATGTAGCAATAGGGCAAATTCATCTCCCCCGAGACGGGCCAGGAGATCGGCTTTCGGGGTATGCCGTTGCAGGAGGGCGCTCATATGGCGCAGCAGTTCATCCCCCGCCATATGACCACAGGTGTCATTAACGACTTTAAAGCGATCTAAGTCCAGGTAACAGAGGACATGAGTGGTCTGATGACTGCGAGAATGGGCGATCGCCGCCTCTAAACGATGTTCAAACTCTCGACGATTGGGAAGTCCCGTCAACGCATCATGGCGGGCCTGCCAAGATAACTGTTGGGCCAAACTCCGGGCTGGCGTCACATCGCGACAAACTAACACCGCCCCGACGATTTTGCCGTCATCGAGACGAATGGGCGCGGCGGAGAGTTCTACGAAAAATTCTTGGGTTTCGTTCGCCCCCACTAAACGACGTTCTGAAGGATCTAAGGCTGTTCCCTCCTGGAGTACCTGTTCCAGTAAATCCTGGACTGGGGTATGAGTGGCTTCATCCCAGAGGCGCAAGACTGTATCAAGGGAATGACCCTGAGCGGCATGGGATTGCCAGCCCGTTAGGGTTTCTGCCACTGGATTGAGAGATTGAATCCGTCCTAAAGCATCTGTGGCAATGACGGCATCGCCGATGGACTGTAGGGTGACTTGAGCGAGTTCTTTTTCTCGAACGAGGGCCTGTTGAATCCGTAGGCGATCGCCAATCTCCCGTTGTAACTGCTCGTTGGTTAAGGCCAGTTCCGCTGTACGTTCCTGAACCCGCTCTTCAAGTTCTTCCTTCGCTTGGCGAACTGCCTCAGAGGCCTGTTTACGCTCAATGGCATAGCGTACTGAACGCCCTAAGAGTTCCGTATTGGCCTGGCGTTTGAAGAGATAATCTTGGGCCCCACTGCGCATGGCTTCTAGGGCTAGATCATCGTCGTTGGTGTTGGTTAAGACAACAATCGGAACTTGAGGACGAATCCCGGCGATCGCACTGAGGGACTCTAACCCTTGACTATCAGGGAGAGTCAGATCAAGCAGAATCACATCAAACGACTGCTCTTTGAGAACGGCGATCGCCGCCTGTAAGCGAGACTCACAGAACCAGGTAAAACGAGCAGTAGAGGCTTGTTTGAGTAACTCTTGCAGTAGCCTCGCTTCGGCGGGATTATCCTCAATCAGTAGGATCTTGACTGAGTTAACGGACATCTTAAAAGTAAACTATTTTAAAGTCTTATCCATATTATGCAATCTTTCTTCGTGGATCCCGTCCTTTTGCCCGGATATAGATACAAAACTTAGTATTTTTTAGAAAATAATCACAACTTAGACCAAAACTCTGATAATTTATCTATAATTGGGGGTTTGTACATTGGATCAGATGTTGGACAGATTTCCTGATTTTCTAACATTATCTTAATGATCCCCCCTAGGATAGAGCCAATACCCCGAGGGATTAACCGGCTCTCTCGGGGTATCCTTACATCAGTTAGCCCCACCTCAACGCCATGGAGTCAAGCCGGTTAAGCATCCAGAGGTAGGGTAACAACCTCTAACCAGAACCGCTGAATTGTCTGTACGATCGCCAATAACTGTTGAAGATTTTGCGACTTCTGGATATAACAGTTGGCATGGAGTCGATAACTTTCCTGAATATCGGTCTCATTATTCGAGGTGGTCAATACCAAAACTGGAATCTGGGCTAAATGAGGGTCTCCTTTCAGCTCCGCCAAGACTTCCCGGCCATCCTTGCGCGGTAAATTGAGATCTAGGAGAATAACATCAGGTCGGCTAGCATCCTCATGGGGGGCCCGTTGATGGAGATAATCCATGGCTTCCACTCCATCCTTAACCGGAATCAGGTCATGGGATAACTGACTCTCCTTGAACGCTTCCTGAATTAAGCGCACATGAGCTACATTATCCTCAACCAGCAAAATTTTTCGGCGTTTCATCCAAAATACATCCAAGGGAACTGACTCTCCTCACGCATTCTCAACAGGCCCGAGCTGACAAACCGGGAGGGTAAAATAAAAGCTAGCTCCAGCGCCTAACGAGGATTCTACCCAGATTTTGCCACCATGACGTTCCACAATTCGTTTACAAATTGCCAGGCCAATGCCGGTTCCCGGATATTCATCGCGGGTATGTAACCGTTGAAAAATCGAGAAAATACGTTCCGCAAACTGGGGTTCTAGGCCAATGCCATTATCCTGAATACAAAAACGCCACATGTGATGATCCGGCTCAGCCTGAATTTGAATCGTGACTGGGGTATCTCCATGAAACTTGAGGGCGTTGCCAATCAAGTTCTGAAAGACCTGCATTAACTGGATCTCATCTGCCATTACATCAGGCAAGTCATCTGCCTCAATCATGGCATGAGTTTCATCAATACGACTCTGTAAATTTACCCGAACTCGTTCTAGAACATGATTGACGGAGACGGGACGAAATGGCTCACCGCGAGATCCCACCCGGGAATACGCTAAGAGATCATCAATCAGACGCTGCATGTGGGTCACCCCTTCCACCGCAAAACCGATAAACTCATGAGCATCCTGATCGAGGCGATCGCCATAACGCAGTTGCAGCAATTGTACGTAACTTGACACCAGATTCAGCGGTTCCTGCAAGTCATGGGAGGCCACATAGGCAAACTTCTCTAACTCAGCATTGGAGCGTTCCAACTCCCGCGTTAACTTCGCCAACGCATCCGCCTGACGAATCACCACCTTCAAAATTGCCTCTCGTAGCGCCAGGGCCGCCTCCGTTTCCCAATCCTGCCAGGGCAGGGATTGACCCTGCACTTGTTCACACCATTCAGCAAACGAGCCTCGGGGAGATAAGCGGACGGTTCCATCTGACTCTAAGGTTTGCTCAATCGCCTGGTTCGGGTTTCCGGCCCAACGCACCGTTTGCCGATATTCCTGGCGGAACCAGAGAATATAATGTCGCAGCGCCGGTGAAATGGAGATGGCCAGCACTCCACTCCCCACGTCACGATAACAAGCGGCCGTTTCGTCAATCTCATCGAGGCGATCGCAACTAAAGACTTGCTCCTCCATCTGGGCCTCAATCTCAGACACCAAGCGCAAAATTTGTATCGGGGACGGAGTTTGGCCGACCTGATCACAGAGGCCATCCCGATAAATCACCGCCCCCGACGCCGCCACCATCCCCAAAAACAAGTCCTCATTCTCCAACGCACCCTTAACCCAGTCCTGAGTCTCCGACATGGCCTCAAGCAACGAAGATAACTTACGCTGACAGGCCACGCGATCGGCATATTCCGTCCGCTGACTCTTTACCGACAGTTCCAAGGATAGGGACTGAACCAAGAGCGTACAGGCTTCCCGTTGAGACTCCTGTAAATATTTCGTATTGAGATGATGACAGGAAATCAGCCCCCAAAGCTGCTGTTGTCGGAACAGAGACATCACCAGAGTTGAGCGCACCCCCATATTCTTCAAATAGGTTTGGTGACAGGGAACAACCCCCCGCAATTCACAATAGGTCAAATCCACAGGCCGTCCCGTTTCAGGATTACAGGCCGGCACCAGGTCAACACCCGGCCCTTGAGCATCAGGAATCAGGCGGCTGTAGTTGCAGCTAAACAGATGACGACAGGACCGGGTATCAACGTCTGGGTAATGTAGGCCTAAATAGGCCGGGAGGTCTTCTCGTTTGGCTTCCGCCACGACACATCCATGACCTTGGGGATTAAACTCATAGGCCATCACCCGATCAAAGCCGGTAAATTCGTAAATACTCTCAACTGCCGTTTGACAAAGATGCTGGATATTATCAGTGGTCTGTAACCGACGGATATGGGAGCGAACCGTCTGATAAAAGGCGGTTAGGGAGACCGTTGTTTCCTCGCGTCGGGGTTCCAATTCTAAAATCAGGAGGCCATCGGCATTCTCATGGACTCGTCCTTGAACGGTTCGCGATCGCTGATTCCCCTCCAGGGTTAAATTAAAACGGGGGGGAATGGTCGGATCGAGATTTTCTAGGGCTTCCTTGAGAATCTCACGGTTTTTGGCATCGAGGAGTTGAGCTGGAGGCTTACTGAGTAGGCGTTCCGGAGGCAGCCCGAGAAACGCCTCACTGTTGGCACTGACTTGTAGGATACGCCAATTACTATCAGGTTCCTGGGACAAGACCCAAACCATACCATGAGGTTGAATCTTGTCGTAATACTGAATTGGAGCTTCGCTATCTATCATTAATTCCTTGGCAGCTACTCGTCGGCAATAGGCTGTAAATGGTCCACCCAGTCCAAGAGATAATGGGCGAGTTGGAGTTTGGTGCAGGAGTTTATGGAACTCTGATTGCCGTTGGCATCAATAAACACCGCTTGATTGGTGTTACTGCCGAAACCCGCATTGGGTAAATCGACGGGGTTGGCCACGATCGCATCTAATTTCTTGCGTCGTAATTTTTCTAAGGCGGGGGTGACAATATCTCCGGTTTGAGCTGCAAAGCCAATCAGCCGTTGATGAGCCTGTTTTTGCTGTGCTAGGGTCGCGATAATGTCTGGCACGGAGACGAGGGGGAGGGCTGAGGGCAGCTTCGTTTTAGCCAACTTTTGGCCGTAGTATTGGGCGGGTTTGACATCGGCCACGGCCGCCGTCATCACCACCCAGTCCGCCTGGGGGAAATGCTGTTGCATTTGGTCAGACATCTCTTCGGCATTGGTAACCCCAATGCTGTTAATTTCTCGGATATCTGAAATGGCTTCAGGGTTAAGACAACTATGAACCAGGGTCACCGTGGCGCCGCGATGGGCCGCCGCTTGGGCCACAGCAATCCCCATTTTGCCCGTGGCCGGATTGCCGATAAAACGGACGGGATCGAAGTATTCGCGGGTTCCCCCGGCACTGACGAGAAGGTGACGGCCGGCTAAATCTTGTTTGCCGCCGCTGTGTAAGAGGGATTCAATATGGGTGACGAGGCGATGGCTTTCGGCCATGCGGCCCACCCCCACGCGATCGCAAGCCAAAAGCCCCGCTCCTGGGGAAATACCATGGAAGCGGGGGTTAGTTTGGAGACGCTGCCAGTTCTCTTGAACCGTCTGTTGAGTCCACATATCGGTGTTCATGGCGGGGGCCAGTAACACCGGACAGGTTGACGCGAGAACCACATTGGTTAAGAGATTGTCCGCCAGGCCATGGCTGAGTTTAGCCAGGGTGTTCGCCGTGAGGGGGGCAATGGCCAACACATCGGCCCATTCCCCCAACTCGATATGTAGGGGTCGTCCATGAATCGACTGCCAGAAACTCTCATCGGTGTAGGCCGGGTGACGGGATAGGGTGGCTAAGGTCAAGGGGGTGACAAAGGCTTGCGCCCCCGAGGTTAAGATGACGCGAACCTCTGCCCCATCCTGAATCAGCCGTGAGACCACCTCACAGACCTTGTAGGCGGCAATCCCGCCCGTTAAACCAATGAGAACCCGTCGTCCTGTCAGTGATGCCATGAAAGACCCAAAAACTACCGTTGATGGCGATCGACAGCATCCTCCCTTGGAAGTAACTCGGAGTTAGCTCTCGTCGCAATCCTCAAATTCTAATAGATAACTGTAGGGTTCAACGAGTTCCGGACGCTCAAAGGCGATGGCTCGCAGCAAATGCCAGTCTTCGAGTCCTTCAAATGGATTGCTGTAATCATCGGCATCAAGTCGATTGGCTAACAGCTTCACTTGGTCTTCTGTAACCGCTGCTAAATCGTCCCGAGACACTGTAATCGTGGTCATGACGGTCGCCTCCCTAGTCCTAGAATGCACAACACAACGAACTAATGCCGTTGCTGTTTTAACATGATGCAATTAGGGCAACCCACTTGAGAGCAACCTGAGGTTGACCTCAATGGATTTTCATGAACCCCTTCTCTTTAACATCTTAGGACATTCCGGGGCGATCGCCGGCCCCGTTAACGTTTTGCAATCTCAACCCCACCCATTACGAACAAGCCTGTTAGGGCTGAACTACTTCCAAGGCAAAGCGTCGCAGTTGGGCCACCTCCAGGGGGCAAATCTCATGAGCCATATCATACTCATGATAGTCAACCGTTGCCCCACCGGCCATCAGGGTTTCCCGAGTCCGTTGAGCTGCCTGGAGAGGAACCACCCGGTCAAAGCGGCCATGGAGCAGTAAAACCGGCGGAAGCTTCCCCTCCAAAGCTGGAGAATCATGGAGATAACCGCTCATCGCGACTAACCCCCCAAAGGGGTAACGAAATCCCACATCTAGGGTCATCGCTCCCCCCTGGGAAAATCCCGCCAAGACCGTTCGCGCTAGAGGAATCCCCGTCTGCGCTTCAAAACCATCAAACCAAGCTGCTAATTCAGCCCGACTTTGGTCGAGGCCGTCATACGCCTCACTGTCTAGGTCGTACCACATTTTTCCACCTGGAACTTGGGGATGAGGCAGTGGCGCATCCAGACAAAAATAGACATAATCAGGTAGATCTAGCATCAGCTGTAGCGAGGCTAGGTCACGGGCATTGGCGCCCCAGCCATGCAGCAGCACAAGGGCTGCACAGGCTTCAACTCCAGCTTGAGGTTCGAGTTTTAGTACATCCATCGTTTTTGTAGGATTCTATCGACGAACCCTCCCTAAGGAGCCACAATTGCTCAAGGCGGCTTGAGCTGATAGGCTCACTCCGAGATACGGGTTGTGATCGGCCCCTATTGTATCTCGACTGTTTGGCAGAATTTTGCTATTCAGGTTGTTATCTACCATGTCCCGAGAGTCCCAACTCATGACTGATTTTCCCGTTCCCACTGTTAACTCCACAAAACACAATCCGTATCTTGACGGGAGTTTTCTCTCCCATCCATTCTTAAGCGATCGCACCCCTCGAACAGTTGAGGAGCGTCACCCCCCCCACTCTCAATCTCGTCCTCAATCTCGTCCTCAATCTCGCCCTCAATCTCAAACCACGACCACAGCCAGCTCACGTCCCCGAACTGACCCATCCAAACTCAGTGCGCCTGCTGGTGCCAAATATGCGCCTCAGAACCGAAATAGCGTCGTGGCTGAGCCGCCTCTGATGCAAATTCCCTTAGCTGATGCCTCTCTCAACGGGGCAACCTTGGGCTGGGAAATGATGAGCACTCCCCCTTCTAGAACTTGGCAGAAACAGCGAGAAATTGCCGCCGCTCAAATTGCTGCCCTGCAAGATCAACACCATCAGCTTCTCAATGCTGAACGTCGTCGGTTACAGCTACAACTGGGTGTGTTTTTTCTAACCGCCTTGGGCATCCTGGGAGGAATTTGGCGCTGGAATCCAGAACTGCTGAGCCCCCTAAAATGGCTCGAAGACCTGCCCTTAAGTCTGACGGACCCTAGCCCTGAGCATCTTGGAGTCAAAGAAAATCACCCAAGGCTGCTCGGCTCCAGTCCCCTGGGTGATGGGGCCGGGGAGGAGTCTCGGCCGGGGGCGATCGCCTCAGATCCCTTTTCCCGAGACTCCGCCGAACCTCCCAGCAACGGAACCGCCGCTGAACTCCCATTAGACTTCATCTCAGAACCGCAACAGATCTCGGAGCAATCTAAGTTAGCAGACCCCGGCCCCGATCCCTTTCCCGAGGATGTTGACTCTCCCCTCAATCTGATGGCTCGTAGTTCTCAACGACCCATTGAAGGCTTAGCCGCCAGTTTACCTCCCAAGTTAGAAAAACCCGTCGATCGCAATTGGCGGATTGGCGGCTATCGCGTCAGTGATATTTATCTTCCCTGTCAACAACCTGATGGCTCCGATTGTCGCTCCACACATCCCGTTACGGGCTATCAGAATGTTCCCCATCTCGGCGTGGATTTAGCAATGCCCTATGGTGCGCCTCTCTACGCTGTGGGTAAGGAAGGAAGTGATGTAAAAGTTTCCTGTTATTACGATGGCGCTAAAGGGTTAGTAGCCCACCTGAAGAGTGCCAGTTTCCCCAGTTATGAGTTTGAGGCCTTCCATCTCAGTGATTGCATTCCAGGAATTCACCGGGCTGGCTCCTTATTTGCGGCGGTAGGCAGTAGTGGCATTTCCGCCGGTCCTCATTTACATTGGGAAGCCTTTTGGTATGGACGGCGAATCAATCCCCCCCGTTGGTCTCTGGAATTTGTGGTCAAGGGCAATATCGAGGTGAATCGGTTGAGTAAATACGTCTATTAGAGATGTTCTCTAGGTGGCATTTTTGAGGAAAATCTCTGCGCCCAGGATGATGCTCACCAGGATAAAGAGGACTCCCATACTACGTTCGAGGCGGGATTGAGGAAGCTGACTGGCAACCATCGCCCCCAGTTGAGCGCCAATGAGGACACCGGGGACTGTGAACAGGACTAAACTTAAAACCCGATTGACGACCTCATCTCCCGCTTGGATAAATTGAATCACATGGCCCAGGGAGGCGATCGCCGCCGTAATGGCCACAATAAACACGCTGGTCGCTACGGCTACGGGACTGGGAACGCGACAGCGTTGGATCAGAAAATAGCCATTGAGTTGCCCCAATCCCGTGGACACCATCCCCAGAAAAAGGGCCCCGACACTAGCCAGCAGCCGTCCTTCCCGATAGTTGCTAATCCGGTAACGAAATCTGTCGCCAGAGGTTGAGGTGAGATTGGTTTCAGCCTCACCCGTCGAGGCTGTCTGGGGGAGTGAATGGAGCTGTTCATCCTGGGGAGATCCGGGAGAGCGCAAAAAACTAATGGCGATCGCCAACAGTCCCACGGCTAAAATGCCCTTGAGGACATCATCAGGAATAACTTTGGCCAGCCAAGTCCCCAGCAACGCCACCGGAATGGTGACCCCGAGTAAGGTTCGACCTAGCTGATAGTCAATGAAGCCGCGACGGACATAGGCGTAGACACCACTGGAAAACCCAAATACCTCGGTAATCAGTCCCGTTCCGACGGCTACATCTGTGGGTAAGCCCAAGAGGATGATAAATAGGGGCGTAAAGAACGTTGCCCCTTCAACTCCTGAAGCCATGGCGATCGTGGCAATCATCACCGCAATGGGAAATAGAAACCAATAGTCGAGACTCATGAGGGAATGGGGAACAGGGAATAGGGAACAGGGAATGGGGAATAGAGAACAGAAGGCTAAAATTAAGTGTCGTTTCAGAACAGCTTCCTATGGAACGCTCTATTATCCTTTCAGACACACTGGCCAACCGACTTAAGCACTATTTGCAAGAGCATCCTAATGAACGTGTCTCCGACCTAATCGAAGAAATTCTCCAACAAAAAGAAAACTCCAGTGGTCGAACCTCTCGCGTTTTACGAACTCCGCCAGCCAAAACTGGGAGTGGATATTCTGACACATCAGTTAGCCATGATGAGATTTTAGCACTCTCGCTGATAGCTTAGGACATTCCGCTCTGTTAGGGATTAGTCTCGGCGTCTTGCTTGGCGTTAACCCCACCCTAGTTCTGCTCCCCTTCGCCGTTGTTTTTGCCTTAGTCGTTTCCTATCTTTTAGAACACACAAAAATTTGGACAGACGCTCTATCTAGTGGCCTGTATTTTATTTGTCAGTTTAACCCTACGAACTCAAATGCTAGTCACACTTAATGAATACTTAGCCATTGCTCGGGGGATTTCGGTGTCGCGACATCGAATGTTATTTATCACTCTACTCGCTCTGGTGGTAGCGATTTCCATTCGGGCGATCGGAGTTTTACTCATCAGTGCCTTTGTGGTCATTCCTGCTTGTACAGCACAGCTAATCACCGGAAATTTCACACGCTATCTTTTAACCTCTACCCTAATTGGGTCTTTGAGTGCCGTGGGGGGAATGTTCATGTCTGCCTTTTGGGACTGGCCCTCGGGTCCGAGTATTGTCGTCGCACAACTGGGCTTATTTTTAATCGCCGCCTCCATGACCTTAGCACGACGAGTTATCGCTTAAAAAAGTAGAACGAGAGCCGTCAAATCATGGGTCTTCTGGATTTAGAGTGTTCAGGAAAAAAATCGCAGATTACACCATTTTTTAAAAATCGTGCCATAAGGGGTCGCCCCACCGCAAGTGGTTCGCCCTCTCCCAGTATGGATATCTAGCAAGCTTATCGAAAAATGGGATGACACCATAATTCAAACCGTCCCCTCAGCCAACTCCACCGCCAACGGAGAAATATCCCCCTGCAACACCCACGCACCCCAATATCTAGGACGCGACAACGGACAATCCTCATCCTTATAATGACCCTTCAACTCCTGCAAAATCTCCCGCCCTAATTTTGACCGCCGCAGTTCCCCCGCCGTCACCGTGCGAACATCAAACTGAGCGCAACTGAGGGCCTTAGCCCGTCCCAGTCCCTCATTCAAATAGTGGAAAAACCGTTCCATCAGATACACCGTAGCGCGGGCAGGAACCGACCAAAGACTCATTAGGAGTGTTTTCGACCCCGCCACCACAAACGCCCGCCGTAAGCCAAATACACCCTCACCCGAAGCGATTTCACCCAGCCCCGACACGCAGGCAATCAGGGCGCTGAGTTCATTGCCCCACAAATCCAACGCCGCCACATCTTGCGCAAACAGAACCCCCTTCATTCCCTCCGAGAGGGGGAGTCCCTGATTCCAAACATTCGCCCCCGCCAGGGCAATTCCCCCCCGATACATGGCATCCTCCGCATCTTCATCGAGGCGACTGGGGGGATGTTCGCGGATATAGGCTTCGATTTGGGGGGTAACATTGCGTAATTTTTCGCTAACTTGGGGAATTTCGCTCTCGTAAAATTGAGCAACCTCTTCCACCGCATCCAGCAGGCGAGAGTTTATCAGGGACGGATGTTTTGCAAACAGTTCCGTTTCCCGTCCAGTTTCCGCTTCGAGTAAATCCTTAACAAACTCCAAATAAGGTTTTTGGGCAGTTTTATAAAAGCCGTGGGTGGCGACAGCGAGGATACGGGGACAGTCTCCATCAGTCAAATGGCAGGATACCGCCTCTTTATCCAAATAGGGTTGAACCCCCAGCAGTTCCCCGACGCGACGACCAAACCCATCGGTTCCCACAGCGCGGCCGAAACCCGACAGGTGGGTTAACGTTGCCCCTAAATCTGCCGTAGCGATTTCCGACTTGGCTTCCGGAGTTAGGGTGGCGTGGGACTTCTGCCCATCCCAGTTATAATCCGGGTCAGCGAGAATAGTAGCGGGGCAGACCTTGAGGGGGCGATTGGTGATGTTCGTTCGCAACAGGTCTCGTCCAGCACTGAGGTAGCTGATACTGTAGGTGTCCCCGAGATAGGGACTGGGGCAATGGGGAAACTGGGGAAGAATCTGGAACGGTAACAGATTAAGAGTGCTGTCCGGGGCTAGAAACCAGTGGGAGACCTCCCCCAAGGCCTTGAGGAGAGGTTGAGAGAGGATTTGTTGTAACCGTTGACTGTCCGCCGTAGAGGAGTCAATGTCGCGGGCTGAACCCGTCAGGCCAAAGTGGTCACCCGGGCCGACAAACCGACGGCGAAAGTATTGAATCAAGGTATCGAGGGGTTCCGCTTCCCCTAAATCCAGCAGCCGCACCCGTTCCGGTTGGTGCGCCATGACCACAAAGGCGAGATAACGCTCTTCTTGCCATTGTTTTCCTTTCGAGGCCCGGAAATCATAGCGTGTGAAGCGGACGAACTCCACCAAGGCTGAACCGTCGGGGAGTTGAGCGGCAATTAGCTGACGGTTGATATTGTCCTGGTCCAGTTGCAATTCTGGGATTTCCTGCGCCAGTTCTTTTTCCAGGGTTTCGGCGGTTTGATAGAGTTGGCTGACGTCCTCACGATGCTGTTTTAGGCGCTGTCCGTACTGTTGGGAGGATTCATGGGGTAGAGACGGAATCACCTCGAACAGTTTGTCTCGAATCTTCTCTTGACACTGTTGCCAGTTGCGGAATAGGGATTGAACCGCTTCGGGATAGCGTCCACTGTAAATGGCGGCACTCTGGGCAGCTAGGGCGGCTGTGGTCAGGGCTTTGCGGCGCAACAGGGCATCCAACGCCGCGCCAACGGCTTGCGGGTCATCGGCCAGATGTTGCCAAACTAGGGTAAGGAAGCCGTAATAGCTTTCGGGATTGGATTGCAGATACTCCCGGCGTTCCCGGTCAGAACTGATACTGAAGATATAGCGTAGGCGCTGTTGTTCCGACTCTAGGGAGGCTTGGAACTGTTCCGAGGCCTCCCCATAGCGCCCTTGGGACTCGTATAACAAGGCTAGGTTATTGAGGACATTGGTAAGGGAAGGATGGTTTGGGAGCAGGGTGATACGGTCGATGTCTAGGGCTTCGAGATAGAGGGGTTCAGCTTCCTCATAGCGCCTTTGACCACGGTACAACTCAGCTAGGTTATTGAGAGCGGAGGCAAGGTTGGGATGGTTTGGGGGCAGGGCAATGCGGATGATATCGAGGGCTTCTTGATACAGGGGTTCGGCGTCCCCATAGCGCCTTTGAGAGGAGTACAACTGCGCTAGATTGTTGAGGTGGGTGGCAAGTTGGGGATGGTTTGGGGGCAGGGCAATGCGAATGATGTCTGAGGCTTCTTGATACAGGGGTTGGGCTTCCCCATAGCGCCTTTGGGAGGAGTACAACTGCGCTAGATTGTTGAGGTGGGTGGCAAGTTGGGGATGGTTGGGGGGCAGGGCAATGCGGATGATGTCTAAGGCTTCTTGATACAGGGGTTCGGCCTCCCCATAGCGCCCTTGAGACTCGTACAACAAAGCTAGATTGTTGAGGTGGGTGGCAAGTTGGGGATGGTTTGGGGGCAGGGCAATGCGGTCGATGTTTAAGGCTTCTTGATACAGGGGTTCGGCCTCCCCATAACACCCCTGAGACCGGTACAACTGCGCCAGGTTGTCGAGGTGGGTGGCGAGTTCGGGATGGTTTGGGGGAAGGGCGATGCGGATGATGTCTAAGGCTTCCAGATACAGGGGTTCGGCTTCCCCATAGCGCCCTTGAGACTCGTACAACCCCGCCAGGTTGTTGAGGTGGGTGGCGAGTCCGGGATGGTTTGGGGGCAGGGCAATGCGGTCGATGTCTAAGGCTTCTTGATACAGGGGTTCGGCGTCCCCATAGCGCCCCTGCGACTGGTATAACTGCGCCAGGTTGTCGAGGTGAATGGCGACTTGGGGATGGTTTGGGGGAAGGGCGATGCGGATGATGTCTAAGGCTTCTTGATACAGGGGTTGGGCTTCCCCATAGCGCCCTTGAGAGGAGTGCAATCCCGCCAGGTTGTTGAGAGTGATGGCAATCTTGGGATGGTTTGGGGGAAGGGCGATGCGGATGATGTCTAAGGCTTCTTGATACAGGGGTTGGGCTTCCCCATAGCGCCCTTGAGAGGAGTACAATCCCGCCAGGTTGTTGAGAGCGATGGCAATCTTGAGATGGTTTTGGGGAAGGGCAATGCGAATGATGTCTAAGGCTTCTTGATACAAGGGTTGGGCTTCCCCATAGCGCCCTTGAGAGTAGTACAACTGTGCCAGGTTGTTGAGATTCATTGCCACATTTGGATGCTGGTTTCCCCAACGTTCTCGCGCCAGCCTCACCGCCCGTTCCGCCAAGGGAATCGCGGCGGCGTATTGTCCCTGCTGGTACAGTTGCACCACTTGTTCATTAACGGCTTTAATATTAGCTTGCCGTCCTGGAACAAGACTTTTTAACCACTTAACAACATTCATGATTTTTTAACCCCATCAAAAACTCTGACACAAAAACACGAAACCCGCTCAAACCACCTTAAAGTCGGTATAAAGTAACCGCCTTTGGGGGCTGTTGTGACCCCTCACATACTCCAGCATCTCCTGCAACTGTGACTCCCGCAACGTCATCGCCTCAAAGCGACTCTGTTCCAACCAGGGGAAGGGGGGCTTTTCCCGAGTCAACAAGGCAATTAACTGTTCCTTGCCCGGTTCCGTTAACTCAAATACCGGTTGAGGGGCTGAAGGTTGGGGTAGGCGGATGGGGGTGGCTTGCTGCGGTTGGAACTGACTGGTTTGGGCGAAAGGAGAGGGACATAAGCAGACCACAGTTCCATTGGGTTCCCGTTCCAGTAAGGTCAGATGGGCCGAGTCTGGCAGTTGCAGTTCAAAGATGACTTGACTCCCCAGGGGAACGGTGGTCAGATAGTCGTTTCTTTTGGGAAGCATCCCTAAATGGTCGGGAGAAGGGGCGGCTTTAATTCCCATCTGTTGCGTCTTCTGTGATATCTGGCTGAGTTTGTCCCACAGCCAAGGATGATAGCGATTCTCGACTAACCAGGGACGCACGGCCTGCCACAGTTTTTTGGCGTTGGCGTCGTGGTCAAATCCCAGTTCTCTCAGTTTGGGCAGAATTTGCCGACTCCAGTTATCTTTCCTGGCTTGGTCTGGTGTCAGCCGAGGCTGGCAGGATTCGACGATGTCAGTCCAATTGGCATCGAGATTCTGCTGGGATAATCGCTCGGTAAAAATACAGCGGCTTAGGGGGGAGAGGTCAAGTTTCTCAGCAATATCACCTAAAAACTCGGCGTCGTAGGCCTGAGGAATCTCCATCATGTCAACAAGAGTGAGCTTGAATCTATCCATACTGTAGCTGATTTGGTTTAGGTCTGGACTGATGCTAACTACTTTTTTGGGGTATCGTCTAGGGTTCAACACAGATGAATAGACATTTTGCGACATCCTGAGACATCGTGCGACATGATGCGACTTTTTGGGACAAACTATTAAGAGTGAACGACAAAATAGCTGGTCATTTTTGATTTGACTTGCCAAACTAGAACCATCGAATTTAAGGCAAGGTCATGGAACACATTTCTAAAATTCTCCCCAATGTGATGCCCAATCTCATGAGTCCTCAAAATGGCAGTTCTCCCTTAATTGAGAGTGCGATCGCCCCCTCGCCCATCGCCCTAGACCGCTTACCGTATGCCGTTCGCTGGCATATCCCCGTCCACAAATATCCCCAGGCGAAAGGCTTTATCAAGGGCTTAACTCAAGCAGCTGGGGGGTACAATACGACATTTTCCGAGGGCAATTGGTGGAATCCTACGACTCAGAATTGGGTCGAGGAGCCGATTTTGTTGGTGAAATCCTACATGACAGCAGCGGTGTTGCAACAACGGCTTAATGCCATGATTCAAGGGTCATATTGCATGGGAAAAGAGCTGAACGAGAGTGCGATTGCCCTGGAAATCCTCAGTAACAACACAATGCTAATTATTCCATGTGACCAATAAGCAATCATAGCAAAACCCACCCAGTGCAACGAGGTGGGTTTTAGCGATGGAACTCCAACAAACCAAACCAATTCACCCTACCCCAAACTCATGATGATGATTTGTCCTTATAAAGAGATGACCCAACTCCATAGTCTCCCCTGCACCCGAGAAAGCCGGGGTGGCTGGGTTTACTGTTCCTTCTGCGGTCAAAAGACGCGACCGGAGATTCCCCTGACCGTGATGGATGGTTTAATCGGCTTTTGGGTCATCTTCCTAATTGTCATCCTCCTGACGTCCTCCCTAGAGTCGCGTCCCCGATTTCGGGAACCCATCACCTCTCCACAAAGCCTCAATTCATCCTCAGGGGAGTGATACTGGATTGAGAGGCCCCACCCATCATCCGGTTGATTGTCACTCGACAATGTGGGAGTCATCAGCTAGACTAGGACAGATGCCTGAAATCCTGATGGTCAGACGAAAACACCCAAAACAAGAGGTTGAGTCCGCCTTACAATATGCTGAACAGAACGGTTGGCGTGTTGAGATGGGTGGTTCTCATGCCTGGGGAAAACTATACTGTCCTTACAACGATAACCAATGCCGCTGTGGAGAGTTTTGTATTGCCAGCATTTGGAGTACTCCTAGAAACCCTGGCAATCATGCCAAACAAATTTGTCGTGTTGTTGATAACTGCACGATTCACAATCCTCCGGAACGTTTAGAGGACTCTGAATAATGCCCAACTATGATTTTACAGTAACCTTTAACCTCCCCGACAGCGAACCGCATCCGAGCCATTACGTTGATATTTTGCACGTGAATGGGTGTGATGATGCTTTAGTCGGTGTGGGACGACTCGGAAAAATTGCCTTGAACTTTACCCGGAATGCGTCTTCAGCAGCGGAGGCGGTGCATAGTGCGATCGCAGATGTGAAACGAGCCATTCCTGAAGCCAACTTAATAGACGTTAGCCCCGATTTAATCAGCATAACCGATGTAGCCAAGCACCTCGGATGTACGCGGCAAAATATCCGCAATCTGCTGATTACCGGCGGAGCGAACTCCCCCCATCCCGTTTACCATGGAACTCCCTCAATTTGGCATTTATCAGACATTTTGACTTGGTTAATCAAAGAAAAAAACTATCAGATTGACCCGGAGTTATTAGAATTATCCCAGGTCAATCGAGATTTGAATATCATCCGAGAGTGGCACCAGGTTGATGTCGAGAGACAGCGAGAACTAGAATCCTTATTTACTCAGCTTCTTCCGGCTTGAGGTGAGACGACCTGGGAGGGCAACCACAAGGGAGGGCAACCACAAGGGATTGCCCCTACGGCTATCTGTGGCACAAATGCCTGAAAAGTTGAGTAATCCCCCCACCCGCATCACCTGACACCGATGGGGGGAATCCAACTCTACACCGCCAACCTTGACTTAGACTCCGCAAAGAAGGACTTGCGAATCGTCTCCGCCATTTGAGACGGCATCAAGCCCAAATCCGCCTTAGACTCATTCGGTTGTGCATGGTCCACCAGCTTGTCAGGAACCCCCAACCGCTTCACCGGAACCACCACATCCGCATCCATCAGGGCCTCAACCACCGCCGAACCAAAGCCGCCCATAATGCAGCCTTCCTCCAGGGTAACCACCTTACCAATCCGTTCAGCCAAGGGTCCAATCAACTCAATATCCAAAGGCTTGACAAAGCGGGCATTCACCACCGTGGCCTCAATCCCATGTTCACTGAGAATTTCCGCCACCTGCATCGCCGGATAGACCATAGTTCCATAGCCGACTAGCAACACATCATCGCCACTGCGGAGAACCTCACCCTTACCAATCGGCAACGCTTCCCAGCCTTCTTCCATCAACGGCGCACCATAGCCACTTCCCCGAGGATAGCGCATCGCAATCGGTCCCGAGGTATGTTCAACCCCCGTCACCAACATCTGCTGCATCTCCGCCTCATCCTTGGGCGCCATAATCGTCATATTGGGGATACAACGCAGATAGGCGATATCATACAGTCCCTGGTGAGTCGGACCATCAGCCCCAACAATCCCAGCCCGGTCCAAACAGAAGAACACCGGTAACTTCTGAATACAGACATCATGGATAATTTGGTCATAACCCCGTTGCAGGAAGGTCGAGTAAATCGCGACCACCGGACGCATTCCCTCACAGGCTAACCCCGCCGCCAACGTCACGGCGTGCTGTTCAGCAATACCCACATCAATATACTGTTTGGGTAACTTGGCCTGGAGTTTATCTAACCCCGTTCCCGTAGCCATCGCCGCCGTAATCCCCAAAATCTTGGGATTCTCCTCAGCCAGAGTAATCAGAGTTTGGGCAAAGACTTTCGAGTAACTCGGGGGAGTCGGTTTTTTGGAGGGGTACGCTTTCCCCGTCGCCAAATCAAAGGGCTTTTGAGCATGATAGCCCACTTGGTCTTTCTCGGCGATCGCATAGCCTTTCCCTTTCACCGTCGCCACATGAACCAGAACCGGTCCTTTAATGTGATGGGCCTTATTAAACGACTCAATCAACTCCTCCAAGTTATGACCATCCACCGGTCCCATATAGGTGAAGCCGAGTTCCTCAAACACCGCCCCCACCTTGGGAATTGCCAGCCGTTTCATCCCTTCCTTAACTCGTTCCATCTCCGGAGTGAAGGTTTCCCCAAAAAAGGGCAGATGCTTAAACTGTTCCTCCAGGTTATCGGTGAGGAACTGAACTGGGTCACTGAGGCGCATTTTATTGAGATAACGAGGAATCGCCCCCACATTGGGAGAAATGGACATCTCATTATCATTGAGAACTACCAGAAGATTCGTATCCGGCAGATGGCCCGCATGGTTAATGGCTTCTAGGGACATCCCCCCCGTCAAGGCCCCATCACCAATCACCGCCACACATTTATAATCCTCCCCCTGAGCATCTCGCGCCAGGGCCATCCCCAACGCTGCCGAGATACTGGTGGAAGCGTGACCGGCCCCAAAATGGTCAAAGGGGTTCTCACTGCGTTTGAGATAGCCCGCCACCCCATCTTTCTGTCGCAGGGTGTGGAAGTCGTTATAACGCCCAGTAATCAGCTTATGAGGATAGGCCTGATGTCCCACATCCCACGTCACCTTATCGCGGTCGAGGTCTAGGGTTTGGTAGAGTCCCAATGTCAATTCCACAACCCCCAAGCCCGGACCCAGGTGACCCCCACTGGCGGCAATGGTTTGCAGGTGCTTCTCCCGGATTTGACGGGCAATCTCTTCGAGTTGATGAATTGATAGCCCTTTGAGTTGATTCGGATGGGTGATTTCGCTTAGATGCATCGGTGCAAGTCCATAAGTAGTTTTGTCATTGGCGGCCTGACGCCGTCAGGATGAGTAGGGGCGAAAAATCTTTCGCCCTTGGCAAAAAATCTTTCGCCCTTGTAGGGGGAAATTTTTTCGCTCTTTTGTTAAGCTGTGTATTCAGTTTGACTTAAGTTTTCAAAATAATACAACCGGGACAAATCTTTACGCTTTTGTTACATAAATTGCGGTTAAGTTTTGCTACATATTTAACAAATATCAGAGAACTGGTGTTAGAATGCAGCCATCAAGTGAATACTCCATGGAAAGGCGGGAGGGGCTTGGCTAGGATTAGTTAAAGCTAAACACTTGCCCTGCTACAAAATATTTTAGCAACAAATCTTAAAAAAAGCCCCCAGTTGCGACAACTGGGGGCTTTTCCAACTGAACCGAGGAGAGAAAGGCAACTCAGCCAGGAGAATGAGACTAAGCGATCGCCGCCATCTTCACATCACTGCTAGAGAGCAACTCTTGCAGTTCCTCAGCATCCACCGTCTCCCGTTCCACGAGCATCTTGGCCAACTCATCTAACACCGAGCGGTTTTCCGTGAGGACTTGCTTAGCGCGACTATAAGCCTCATCCACCAACTTGCTAACTTCCTCATCAATGGCCGCCGCCGTCTCTTCTGAGAAATTGCGTTCCGAGGAAATATCGCGGCCGAGGAACATATTGCCCTGCTGACTTCCCAGAGCCACCGGTCCGAGGCGATCGCTCATCCCGAAGCGCATCACCATCTGACGAGCCACCCGAGCTACCTGTTGCAAATCATTAGACGCACCGGTGGTCACTTCCTCCTCACCGAAGATAATCTCCTCAGCCAGACGACCTCCGAGAGCTACGGCCATCTGATTTTGCAGATAGGAGCGAGAATACAACCCAGAATCCATGCGGTCTTCACTGGGAGTAAACCAAGTCAAGCCCCCGGCCGCACCGCGAGGAATAATACTAATCTTCTGAACCGGGTCATAATCCGGCATCAGAGCGCCCACCAGAGCATGGCCAGCCTCATGATAGGCCACCAAATTTTTGCGTTTCTCGCTCATCACCCGGTCTTTCTTCTCCGGTCCCGCCAGAACCCGGTCAATGGCATCATTAACCTCATCCATCGAGATTTCCGTCAAATTGCGACGAGCCGCCAAAATAGCCGCCTCATTGAGCAAGTTCGACAAATCCGCCCCAGTAAATCCAGGAGTCCGACGAGCAATCTTCTCCAAATCCACATCTTTAGAGAGCGTTTTACCCCGAGCATGGACATTGAGAATTTCCAAGCGACCGGAGTAGTCAGGACGGTCAACCACCACCTGACGGTCAAAACGACCCGGACGCAACAGAGCCGCATCCAAGACATCAGGACGATTCGTCGCCGCAATAATAATGATGCCCGTATTGCCCTCGAAGCCGTCCATCTCCGTCAGCAACTGGTTCAGAGTTTGTTCCCGTTCATCATTCCCGCCGCCTAAACCAGCACCGCGCTGACGACCGACCGCATCAATCTCATCAATAAAGACAATACAAGGTGCATTTTGTTTCGCCTGTTCAAACAGGTCACGAACCCGGGACGCACCGACCCCAACGAACATTTCCACAAACTCGGAACCCGAAATCGAGAAGAAGGGGACCCCAGCTTCACCGGCGACGGCCCGAGCCAAGAGAGTTTTACCCGTTCCCGGAGGTCCAACCAAGAGAACTCCCTTAGGAATTTTGGCACCAATCGCCGTAAAGCGATCGGCATTTTTCAGGAAGTCCACAACCTCCGTCAATTCCAGCTTAGCCTGTTCAATCCCCGCCACATCACCAAAGGTGACTTGAGTTTGGGGTTCCATCTGCACCCGAGCCTTGGACTTACCAAAGTTCATCGCCTGGCTACCCGGACCCGACTGAGCGCGGCGTAACAGGAAGAACAGTCCCACCAAGAGCAAGATGGGGAAGAAGAGGCTACTGAGAGCGCGGAACCAGAAGCCGTCATCACTTTGGGGCTGAACCCGCACATCTAAGTTATTTTCCGTGAGGATATCAATCAGTTGGGGGTCATTGGGGAGATTGACCACCACTTTACCGCTGCCATCGGGATTCGTGTAGACCGCTTCCGTGCGATCCGAACTGATGGCCACGGTTCCTTCCACCCGACCACTTTGGACATCGCGGATAAACTCACTATATTTAGCCGTTTGTTGAGCTTGGGGCTGTTGGTCGAAGAACGTCGTCCCTAAGGCAATGACGACGATCGCTAGTAATGCGTATAGCCCTGCATTTCTCCACCGTTTATTCACCGGGGGTAATCCTCCTTTCTTTGATAATTTCTGTAATGATGCTCGAATCTGAGATTTTATGAGACCTTGTGTTAACTTATATTAACCTAAACCTTCCGCATCCTGCAAAGATTCCCCGAATTGGGACGTCTCAATCTAGCTCAATCTCCTATCCAGAGAGCATTAGAGAGATTTTAGAAGCGATCGCAACTCAGCCATCGCCCCCCGTCCTCCATGATAACGTTTTGTTTCCATCTCCTGATCGGGTCCGGGCGATCGCAGCACCTGACGAATCGGAACCAACTCCACCACGGCATTACTATAAGCCAGGCCCTCAAAGCGCCCCACCAGCGAAGGACACCAAGGCTGTTCAACCACCTCCCAACCCTGCCGCCGAGCCAGCCCCAGCAATCGCGATCGCCCAATCCCGGGCAAAATCCCCGCCGATAGAGGTGGAGTCCACCAGCGTCCCTCCCCCCAACCCCAGAGAGTCCCCGTCGCCGTTTCCAACCATTGCCCCCCATCATCGACTAAAATCGCCTCCACCGCTCCCAACTGGCGGGCCTCCTGCAACGCCAACCAGGGGCCCAAATAATTACCCGTCTTCTGTTGCGGCCACCAGCGAGCAAACCGAGGTCCCCGAGCCAACAGAGCCACAACCCCCTCCTGCTGTCGCCGCTGCAAATCCTGAGGGAGCGATCGCCCCGTAATCAGAACCCGTCCATCCGCAAACAGCGTCACCCGCAACACCACAAACTCAGCCGCCAGACACCGGGCCCCAGTTTCCAGCATCTGCCAATCCGGAGCCATCCACCCCAAAGCCGCGATCGCCCCCTGCAACCGTTGCAAATGCTCACCCCAAGCCGTCCTAGGGTCTAACAATCCCCCCTCATACACCCGCAACGTCGTAAACGTCGTCGCCCCATACAAAAAACCCGGATCCCCCACCCCCACCTCAAGCCGCTCCCCAGAACAAACCTGGCCGTTATACCAATACATCTCTACTGCCTCTTGCCTTTTGCCTCTTGCCTTTTGCCTCTTCCCCCCTCCTCTTCCGACCTGTACTCTGTGCCTCTGTGGTAACCCTCTTGCCTCTTGCCTCTTGCCTTTTGCCCAAAAAAAAAGACCGCCCAAAGCATCACCTCGGGCAGCCCCTGAACCAATCAAAATCAAAGACTCTTAGACTTTCGGTTCAACCCGGCCATAGAACAGACCGCGAATTTTCACATCCACCGGTTCCTTAGAGCCTAAATCCGTATCCGAGGCTTGAACCGCCTCAAAAATCCCAGCAATTTCTCCGCTCTCACTTTTCACCTTCGAGACTTGCAGGGAGATATTGCCATCCAACACCGGCGTTTCCTTAACATTCTCCCGGATAATTTCCTCATCATCCGCCGCCGCCGGGAGAGCCACCGCGTTGTCATACCCCGTCGCTTGACCACGAGCTTTCGGGTCTAAGAAACTGGCACCACGATAGGAGGGAACAATATAGCTGCCCGTCAAATCCGTCGAGGTACTGATTCCCGTTTGACCTCCAGGGGTCTGCGCCACCAATTTTTTAATCGTGAACAGCATCGGCACTTGCTCTCCACCGGGAAGTTGCACCGTAATGGCTTGGAAATCAATCCCATACTGTTCTTCAAACGTTAAAACCCCATTGTTGTCTAGGGTTAAGTCTCCCGTCACTTGGGTCAGGGAAGAAGTATAGCGAGTCAGGGACTTAGCACCAATAAACTTAGGTTCTTCACGCTTGCTTGTCGTTTCTTCCTTCACGAAATAGCTCGTGGGTTCGAGGCATAAATCCGTCAAAATGTAATCAGCACCCACATCCAGGTCAAAAGACCCGCGAGCCGTCTCAGGAAGTTTGGGACAACTATTGGCAAGTCCAGTATTTCTAATCTGATCGTAGGTGTAGGTTTCATCGCTTAATAAGCTGATGGGTTCTTCGCCGCAAGCGGTTAGGAACCCAACGCACATTGCGAGGAGTAGGGCAACTAAAGCACGATATCTCATGGGTATTCTTATGTCTTGTCGATAAATTCAGATTCTGTGCGTCAATCAAGCAGGATTGGCGGTGGTCTTACTCCACCGTCCTGAGGATACCGCAGACCTGCACCCTTTGGAAAACTTCAAGGGAAACGGCGGGCTACTGCGGTAAAACGGCAACGGTCAGGGGCGATCGCCAAAAATGAGAGTTTTCTGATTCTATCAAACCCTCGTCCTTTCTTGACCCTTCCTCGCCAATTCTCTCCCTCACGTCTGAGTCTGTGTGAGTCTTACCAATCTTGCTTCGCTAAATGTAATAAATTATTACGAATCCACCAATCTTTTCAAAAAACATGATATGGGAAAAGCTCTAATGAGCAAGTCTCCAGGTTGGATCATCACGACTCCCGGCGAAACAAGTTTTCAACCCCCTCCAGAAGCACATCACCAAAGCCTTGAATTTCATCCCAAAGGGCACTGGGGTCAATGCCAAACAGCAATTGCAACCCCAAGACAATCGCCGCCACTGTCAACGCCGTCGAGAGAGTGGTGTGAATCACCCGTACCAGCCAGGTAAACACTAACCAAGCCAAAACCAAGGCAGCAACGAGAGTAATCAGTTCAGTAGGCATGGGAGTACATTACAGCGGAACTAGCCCTACCAGCCTAACGCAGTGCCGTCCCCTCGGGGGTCAGCGGCCCCTTGTAGGCGATTATCCTCCGTCACCACAATGGCATTGGCATTACCCCAACCCCCCCATTGTTCAATCTCATGGCCCCGTTGCCGCAAATTTTCCACCGTCTCTGAGTCAAATCCCCCCTCTTGCAGAAGCAGCCGATCCGGTAACCATTGATGATGGAAGCGGGGAGCGGCGATCGCCTCCGCCACATCCAACTCATACACCAACACATTCAACAGCACCTGGAGGACTGTCGTGATAATCGTACTGCCCCCAGGAGAGCCTAACGCCAGACGTAACCGATTATCCTCCAACACAATCGTCGGGGTCATACTCGACAAAGGAGTTTTCCCCGGGGCGATCGCATTAGCCTCCCCTCCCACCAAGCCATAGAGATTTGGAACCCCAGGGGCCACGGAAAAATCATCCATCTCATTATTGAGCAAAATTCCCGTTCCCGCTGCCACAACCCCAGCACCAAAACCTCCATTCACCGTAAAGGTCAAACTCACCCCATTGCCATCCCCATCCACCACCGTCAAATGACTGGTTTCCGGAGACTCCCCAACCTGACGTAAGCGAGAGGGGTCCACCGCCGTCACCTCCGCCGAATCCTGGGCCCGGTTCTCATCAATCTGGGGGCGACGATACTCGGCATACCCCAAACTAATCAACTCCGCCACCGGGACCTCCACAAAATCAGGATCGCCCAAATACGTCGCTCGATCCGCATAAGCAATCCGCATCGCCTCCGCCAGAAAATGCACCGTATCCGGGTGATGAAGTCCCTGAGTCTCCAGAGGGCGATCGCCAATCAGATTCAGAATCTGCAACAAATGGACCCCACCCGAGGACGGCGGCCCCATGGCACAGACCTGAAACTGACGAAACATCCCACAGACCGGGTCCCGCCAGATCGGTTCATAGGCCGCCATATCCGCCAGAGTCACCAAGCCGCCATAGGCCGCCATATCCGCTGCGATCGCCTCAGCAATCTCCCCCTGATAAAAATCCCCCGGATTCTCCGCCAACCGCCGTAAGCTCTCCGCCAACTGAGGCTGTCGCAAGGTTTCCCCCACCTCATACAGGTCACCCTGCCGCGTAAACGCCTCTCGTGCCGCCGCATTTCCCAACAGCACCTCCTGACGACGTTCCACCGCATCCACAAACCGCTGATGTACTATAAATCCCTCCTCCGCCAACCTCAGGGCCGGCTCAACCACCTCCTCCCAAGGCAGCACCCCATAGCGTCGATGGACCTCAGCCAACCCCGCCACCGTTCCCGGAACCCCAACGGCCCGATGGCCATCCAAACTGGCCCGAGGTTCCGGTTCCCCCGCTTCATCCAAATACATCATTTCCGTTGCCGCCAGGGGGGCCCGCTCACGAAAATCCAAACTGTGCATCTGGCCCGTCTCAGCCTCGTGAAATAGCAGAAAGCCACCACCACCAATTCCCGCCGAAAACGGTTCCACCACCGAAATCGCAAAGGTGCTGGCCACCGCCGCATCCACCGCATTGCCCCCCTGCTGTAACATCCTCAGGCCCGCCTCACTGGCTAAGGGATGAGCTGACACCACCATGCCCTGGGAATAAGAGTCCAGCTCCTGGGCCAGTCCCGGCTCAACGGCAAAACTCCCCCAACCCCCTAGACAGATCAGACAACCCAAACCGGATTTGACGATACCTAAACGCCGCATGGCTCTAAATTTTAACTCTACAAGGTTGATCAACCATCACCTAAGACCTTCATAGGGCAGCATATAGGAACTTGCACGGTAAAGGTACTGCCCTGGCCGGGGGTAGACTCACAAATGAGGGTTCCCCCATGGCGTTCTACCACAATTTGATAACTAATGGACAAGCCTAACCCAGTGCCTTTCCCCACCGGTTTTGTGGTGTAGAAGGGGTCAAAAATGCGATCGCAGATGTCCGCCTCCATCCCCGTTCCATTATCACGGATTTGCACCTGTACCCGTTCCTGAGCAGTTAACCACGTCTTCACCTCAATGCAGCCTCCATCTCTGCCCGGACGCTCCAACATCGCCGCCTCCACTGCATCGATAGCATTAGCAATCAGGTTCATAAACACCTGGTTGAGTTGTCCAGCATAGCAGTTAACCAGCGGTAACTCCCCATACTGACGAAGTACCGAAATCTCCTGACGTTCGCTGTTGGGCCGCAGGCGGCTCCCGAGAATCGTCAAGGTACTCTCAATACCCTCATGTAAATTGATCGCCTTCACCTCCGACTCATCCAGGCGAGAGAAGGTACGCAGCGATCGCACAATCTCCTGAATCCGCACAGCCCCTGTCTCGATGGAGTTAAACAGTTGAGGGATATCATCGAGTAAATAATCCAAATCAATCTCAGCGATACAATTTTGAATATCTGGACTTGGCTCAGGATAAGTTGCGCGGTATAACTTCAATAAAGTCAATAAATCTTGATTGTACTGTTTGGCATGAACCAAATTGCCGAAGATAAAACTAATGGGATTATTAATCTCATGAGCCACACCAGCTACCAATTGCCCTAAACTAGACATTTTCTCCGCCTGGATAAGTTGAGCTTGGGCAGTTTGGAGCTGTCGTAGGGTAGTTTCAAGTTCTAAAGTTTTGGCTTTAGCCTGTTGTTCAGCCTCTCGGGATTGTTGATACAGCAGGGCTTGCTGTATAGCGATGGCCAGATGATCACAAACGACTTCAATTAACGCCACATCATGATCGCACCAAGCCTGCGGACCCATTTCGTGGCTACAAGCCAAGGTTCCCACCGTCGTCCCTCTTGTCTCCACGGGGAACAGAGCCAAGGACTTATAACCAAATCGTTGTAACCCTATTCTCAATGAAGGTTCTGGCAGCTCTCTAACATCATCAATGCGAATAATTTCCCCAGTCTCCAACAAAGGAATTAGCAGTCCAGCAAAAATTCGTGGGTACTCATCTAAGCGGGTAGGTAAATCCTCTCGTTTAGCCTCAGCCGCCAGTTTCAGATCACCGCTCGCCGGATCGGGATGATGCCACAAAAAATAACAGCGATCAACACCCAGCAAAACGTACAACTCTCGCACAGTAGTTTCTAGAATACGTTTTGGATCTAATGACTGCCGAATTTGCTGAGCTAAACGGTTAACCAATTTTTCTTGTTGAGCAAGAGATCTAAATTTCGTCTCAGATGCTTGTAAAGCCAGTTCCACCTCCTTACGTTCAGTAATATCGGTCGAAGTTCCAATCAAGCGATCAATGGTTCCCAAGCCACCAAATAATGGAGTCAGCATAACCTGAAACCAAAGGCGACGCTCTTGGTGTACAAAGGTTTCTTCATAGGTAATCGTGCGACCGGCTGAAATACAGTTACGGTAATTCTGTAAAAACAACTCTCCTAGTTCTAAGCCAAATGCTTCTTGTGGAGTTTTGCCAGCGACATCCTCTGAAGAGATTCCCATCATTCGTTCTGTGAATTTATTCCAGCTAGCAAACCGAAAAATGCCATTATCACAGACATCAACAACAAAGACAATATTACCTTGATTATCATAAATAGTTCGCAAAAAACTTTCTTTTTGTCGGAGTTGATTTTCAATCGTTTGAATATCAGAAATATCACGAATGATAGTGGATAAGTAAGCGTCAGATGTCGAAGTTTCCGGATGAGAAATGATGAGTTGAGAGGTTGGAATTGAGGTGCCATTTAGACAACGAATCTGGGAAATCCCCTGCCAAGACCCAGTTTTCAAGACTTGGGGAATAACCGAAGTTTGGAATTGAACAATAAACTCTGAGGTTAAAAAATCCTCAATTCGATAGTGAGATAGATCTTCATTTGCATCTACTCCCAGTGTTTTTCGTCCGCCACTATTGAGATAAGTAACGTTCCCCTCTAAATCAGAGCTACCGATGATATCTGGAGAGGCATCAATGATGGCAATTAACCGCTCCCGTTCTAATTGGGCTTGTTTGAGGTCACTGATGTCTCGGGCGATCGCATACATTGTATTATCTTCTAGAAACGGAACGACTGTCCAAGATAACCAACAGTAAGACCCGGATTTAGTTCGCAGGCGATTTTCAAAAGATGCCACATTTTTACCCGCCAGAATATCTGCGAACTTGAGTTCACTCATGGGAATATCATCAGGATGCAAAAACTCCATGATTGGACGAGCCTTTAACTCATCCATATCATACCCAAGGGTAGTTGTCCAAGCTGGATTAAGTCGTTTAAAATAGCCCTCGAAGCTGATAATACAAAATAAGTCTAAAGCACAATCAAAAAATCGATCGTGTTCTGCCTCAAGCTGCTTGGTTTCTGTGATATCAAACAGGACTCCATCCCAAACAATATCACCATTATCTCGTTGTTCTGGCTGAGAAATCCCGGACAACCATTTTAATTCGCCTGATGGCATATAATGCCGCCATTGATAGGTCCAGAGACTGAGTTGTTCTGCTGATTTTAAGATGGTAGTCCGAAGACCATGGAAATCATCGGGATGAATATTATCCCAAATCATATTAATATCAGCCTGAATACACTCCGGTGTCAGTCCATACAGATCATAGCAACGAGGGCTGATATAAGAGTGATAAGCAGTCCCATCAGGCTCTAAAACGTATTGATAAATTACCCCCGGAAGGTTGGCCGCCAATTTTTCAAACTGATTTTTTTTCTCTTGAGTTTGACGATACTCCGTCAAGTCCGTGCTAATCCCTTGTAAGCGTTTGCCCCGTTCAGTAGACACCTGCCAAATCTGGCTTGATACCCAGCGTAACTCACCATCAGCGCGTCGGATAGAGTACTCTAAAATTAAATCAGCCCTCTCATCCGTCTGTTCAAGGCTCGCCGTCATATAGCGAATGCGAGCGCGATCGTCCTCCTCCAATTGCTCAAACCAGGTCTGTCCACTGTCCTGAAACTCCTGTAGCGATCGCCCATAAAGTCGTTCAGCAGAAGGATTCAAGTACAGCATCTCCCCAGACGACCCATCAATCGTCCAGATGGCGTCACTCATCCCTTCAAAAACTCGCTCAACACAAGGGCGTTCTAGGGTTTGCACGTCCGAGGACATAGACATGACTCGATTATCCTTAACTTGACTTAAAGTGTAACGAAATTTTGAGACGTTTGATGTCACGGGGTAGGTGACTTCTCAAAAATCAGCGAACTCCCCAATCGAGCCTTTCTCAAAACAGCAGCAGCAACCCCCAACGCTGATCCGGTTCAATCCAGCTTAACGATTCCCAATCGTCCCCCTGACGACTCTACTTCGCCCTACGCCTATGATATGTGGTGAGTCAAGGCTAATCCAACACTTAGAGAAAATTTCAGCTAATCCTGACCCCCCTGAGGCTTTAGGCGATCGCCAGCCTCCTAGAAGCCCGTTTTGGCCCCCTAGACGAGGAACTCAGGGAAATCCTAAACCCGATGATTCGCCAACCCTCTCGTGAAATCATGCCCCTGCTGCTGAACCTCTCACGAGAAGACCTCATCGAGCGGTTTCGCGGTTAAATCCCGTCCTGAGGAACTAGCGGGGGTCGCCAATCAAAATCAACGGCGACCAGAAATAGGGATGACTCTCAACCTGACTCAACTTCGCCTCCCGCAACGCCTCAGCCTTACTCAACCCCTCCTGCATCATCAACCGATAAAACTCGCTCACCACCGCCTCCGTCGCCTGGTCATCCACATTCCACAACGTCGCCATCAAGGCCCTGGCCCCGGCTCGTTCCCAGACATAGGCCATGCCCATAATCGCATCCCCATCCCGATTGGTCTGTAAGGAAGTCTGACAGGCCGTTAAGGCCACCAATTCCGTGTCCTCCAACCCCAGTAAGGCGGCGTCCGCCAGGGGATATTCCCCATCAGCGAATAAGAGAGTGTTGGCCCCCATGTGGGTTTCTCGTTGGTCCTCATCCTGACAAATCTCTCGCCCCGACAAACAACAGCCCAGTTCCTGAAAACAGCCGTGGGTGGCCAGATGGAGATAACGATGATGGGGAGATTGACGTTTGAACTGTTCGAGAGTGGCAGAATCTTGGCGGTAAATCTCGCTGTCTGGGGCCAAGGCCAGCAGGGCCTCCACTTCCGCTTCAGTTCCGGGGAGATTAAAGGGGTCTTGGGTTTGGGGATTGGCGAACGCGAGAACTCCGTAGCCGGGAACCAGTCGCGGCGAGAGGAGGGCCGAAATGAGGGCGGCGGCGATGAGGGTTCCTCCCAGTTTCCCATGCTGTTTGAGACTCGCGCCGATTCCCAGGACTCCCAGCAGCAGGGGAATGGGCCAGAGGGGGAAGCCTTGGGAGGAGGCGGGATTGGCGAGGAGGGAACGACTCGACAGACGAGTGAGGTAATGGATGGGGTACTGTTGGAGTAGGAAGGTTTCCTCCTGAGAATCCCAGAGGGTTTCAAAGGGGAATTGGCGCAGAGACCCCGTGGCGATAATGGCCAGTTGTTGAGGGTTGAGGGCTTCAAGGTCCTGGGCGACGGGACGAATGAGGTGGTCGTAGAGGGTTGTGGAAAGGGTTAGATAGCGGGAATCACCACTTTGGAGCATTTGGCGATAGTCGGTCACCCAATCGTTGAAGTCATCGGCCTCGATGGGGACTTTTTGAACGCTGAGATGGTCGCGGCTGAGGAGAAAGAGGGCGATGCTGTTGGGGACGTTTGTGATATTAGTGAGGAGAACGGGTTGTAAGACGACGGTTCCCTCGGGGAGACTGGCTTGCAGTTGGCTGAGGTCTTCGGGTTCGATTTCAAAGAGTTCGGCGACTTCGGGGTAGCTGTTGGCGAGGGTTTCGGCTTGTTGATTGACTTGGGCTTCTAACTCGCGCATTTGGTCGGCGAGGGCTTCGCTGAAGTCATCTTGGAGTTGTTGGCGCAGGGCTTGCAGTTGTTGATGTTGGTTGTTCCAGTCATCGAGGGCGGCTTGGGCTTCAGGGTTGGCGACTCGCACGCCGATGAGACGATTATAGTCGGCGAGTTCGTAGGTGGTGACGCGGTTGGCCCATTCAAAGGCCCGTTGGGGCTGGTTTTGGTCGATGAGGAAGTCAACGAAAGCGACGGCTGGGCCACGATTGGTTTGAAGGAAGGTCTCGCGGAATTCTTTTTGCAGTTCGCCTCGGAGTTCAAGGAGGATGTTGAGAGAGTCTTCAAAGTAGGTGATGGCTTTGTCAGGTTGGTTGGTGTATCGGTAGACAAAGGCTATGTTATTGAGAGTCCCCGACTCTGCAGAGCGATTGCCCACTTCTCGCAAAATTGGCAAGGCTTGATTGTAATAGTTCAGAGCTTCAGTCCAGTTGCCCAAGATACGGTAAGCCAAACCAATGTTATTGAGAGTATGGGATTTCAGAAAGCGATCGCCGATTTCTCGCTGAATCAGCAAGGCTTGATTCAGGTAGTCTAGGGCTTCAGTCTGGTTGCCCAAGGCCTTGTACACTGTACCAATGTTATTGAGAGTGGTGGCTTCTCCTGAGCGATCGCCCACCTCTCGCCGAATTGGCAATGCCTGATTGTAATAGTCCAGGGCTTTAGTCCGGTTGCCCAAGTCATCGTACACTCCACCAATGTTATGGAGAGTGGTGGCTTCCCCTGAGCGATCGCCCACTTCTCGGCTGATTGGCAAAGCCTGACGGAAATAGTTCAGGGCTTCACTCCGCTTGCCCAAGGCATGGTACACTCTACCAATGTTATTGAGAGTGGCGGCTTTCCCAGAGAGATCGTCCAATTCTTGCCAAATTGGTAAAGCCTGATTTAGGTTTTTCAGAGCTTCAGTCCAGTTGCCTAAACCACTGTACGCTGCACCTATGGCATTGAGAGTGGTAGCTTCTCCTGAGCGATCATCCACTTCTTGCCAAATTGGTAAGGCCTGACTTAGGTTGTTCAGGGCTTCAGTCCAGTTGCCCAAGGCATTGTACACTAGACCAAGGTTATTGAGGGTGGTGGCTTCCCCGGAGCGATCATCCACTTCTTGCCAAATTGGCAAGGCTTGCTTGTAGTAGTCCAGGGCTTTCGTCTGGTTGCCCAATTCATTGTACACTTTACCAATGTTGCGAAGAATGGTGGCGGCTTCCCCTGAGTAATTACTCAATTCTCGCCAAATTGACCAAGCCTGATTCAAATAGTCCAGGGATTGATGGTGGTCGCCCAAGTCACTGTGTATCTTAGCACTGTTATTGAGAGTCTTGGCTTCCCCTAAGCGATCACCCACCTCTCGCTGAATTGGCAGGGCCTGATTGAAGTAGTTCAGAGCTTGAGTCTGGTTGCCCAAGGCATCGTACACTCCACCAATGTTATAGAGAGTGTTTGCTTCCCCTAAGCGATCGCCCACCTCTCGCTGAATTCGCAGGGCCTGATTGAAGTAGTCCAGAGCTTGAGTCTGGTTGCCCAAGGCATCGTACACTCCACCAATGTTATTGAGAGTGGTAGCTTCCCCTGGGCGATCGCCCACGTCTCGCCGAATTGGCAATGCCTGATTGTAATAGTCCAGGGCTTTCGTCTGATTACCCAAGGCATTGTACACCAAACCAATGTTGTTGAGAGTAATAGCTTCCCCTGGGCGATCGCCCACGTCTCGCCGAATTGGCAATGCCTGATTGTAATAGTCCAGGGCTTTAGTCCGGTTGCCCAAGTCATCGTACACTCCACCAATGTTATTGAGAGTGGTGGCTTCCCCCGATCTGTGATTAATCTCTCGAAAAAGAATCAGCGCTTGTTTATAGGACTCTAAAGCTTGTTGTCTTTGTCCAATCTGGTCATAATTGCGAGCAATTCCCAAAAGTCCCCAGGCTTCCAACTGTCGATGCTGCAATTGTCGAGCCGCCTCTAACGCACGTTCAAATGTCTCAATCCCCTGCACAGGTTGCCCCTGTTGTGTCTGTTGACCAGCCTGCTGTAACAGATCCTCAACCTCCCTTACCGACAGTCTCCCCTGCGCCAAAACCGTCTGCGCCTCCAGCCTCGGCGACAGAGACCCCATCCCCAACAGCAGCGAAACCGTCAACAGCGAACTCACCCAGCGTCCAGTCATGGCTCAACTCTCCCCGTGACTCCATATCTTCTATTATTGCCCCAAGGCGCAGAAACTGAGTCCCCCCAAGGGCGACAGAGCCACCCCGCACCAGGGCAGAGCCATGATTGGACATCCTCACCGCCTAGTTTGTCCACCACTATAATCAAGGTAATCTGTAACGCTCCTACTGTTGCCATGAACCTATCACTCACCCCAGAAATCGAACAACGGATTGCGGATCAACTCAACCAAGGACATTACCAATCCGCCCATGAGGTCATCTTAGCCGCCCTAGACCTCCTCGACCGACGCCAGCAATACCTGACTGAACTGCGTCAGGACATCGCGATCGGTGCTACTCAAATTGAACAGGGACAAGTGATAGACGGAGAACAGGTCTTCGACAGCATCCTCAACCGTTTACAGCAACCGAATCCGGGTCAATAATGGGAACCTATTCTTTCTCCGAAGCGGCCCGAGCAGATTTAGATGCAATTTATGAATCGAAAGCTGCCATTGATCGAGATATGGCGATCCGATTTTTTGAACAAGTTCGTGAAAAATGTCGTCAGTTTGCTCAATTTCCCAATATGGGTAAAAATTACAATACTATTCAGAGAAATCTTCGAGGCTTTATCGTCGATAATTACATCATTTTCTACTTTCCTCGACCCGATGGCATTGATATTGCTCGGATTATCAATGGGTATCGAGATTTAGAATCACTCAAGATTGGAGAATAGACGAAAAATGACCTAGAGTCAATTATGGCAGCTCAGTAAAAAAATAAAAAAAATAATAACAAATATTAGCCAATTTCAAGAAATTGCGGGTATTCAGGAGTACAAAATTGTAAGGGCGAAAAATTTTTCGCCCCTACCAGGGAAAATTTGGGTTATTCTTCCCAGCCGCGACGCACTTTACTCACCACAATTTGGATCTCATCGGCTGACAAGGGGATAATCTCATCCAAAACAAACTCAACATCGTTCTGGAGTTGCAATTTCACCCGTAACGCCTGGCTATCCCACGCCTCCTCACCGCGAATTATGAGGATTGTTGCCTCCTCCGAAGATAAAGCATTGAGGGGAACTTGCCAGGTTTCTGTTCCCAGAGTGTCCTCGCCGCGAATGTTGCCACGCCTTGCGATCACTTCTCCCTGATTCTGATCGCGATCGCGCTCAATTCTATCCACCTCAGTCAAGGATAATCCCTGAGACAGTCCCGCCAGTTGCAGGGTCCGGGTTTCTGGGTTAAATCCCAGCAGTTCATGGTTAGCGGTTCCTCCCTCGGCTAAGTCAATCCTGACTTGGACCGGTAACAGCACTTGCAGCAGTCCCTGGTCCTGTAATTGACTGAGTTGTTCAAGGGGAGTCGGTTCAGTCCCCGAGGGGTTCGCCCCATTGCAGGCCAGCAAGCCCAGAGATGTCATAATGAGCAAGGGGACAATTCGTTTTGTCTGGGAAAGTTTCATAGTTTCACTGCAATTGAAGACGCGATCGCCCAATCTGACCTAGGGGTGACAGGAGTTGATGTCTGGTCACCCGGAAAAGCAAACTGTTATGAAAGAATCACCGCGTTTACCCCCAGAAACCTTTGCCCTGGGACGATTAGCTAGTTTATTAGTCCTCCTAGGAGCGGTGCTATATTTTACGGGTTGGACTTATCGCTGGAGCTATTTCGGCTTTTTCCAACTGGAAGTTACCACTCTCCCGTTACCCCTAGAATCCTTTTATATTGCTGCCTTTCAGGTCTTTTTTGGAAGTATTCAAGCCTTTGCTCATACTATTATAACAATTGTTTTAATTTTAGGGGCGGTCTATTGCAGTCTTTGGTTGCTCGAAGGTCAACCCTCGCAGCGGTTCCAGGAGGGAGCCAAGAGGAGTCACCGGAGACTTCTGGCTAGTCTGAAGGGTCAATTACAGGGCGATCGCACTCCCAAACCCCCCTGGCTACGCTTGCTGTTTCGCCTCTATCACGGCCTACTGCGACTGCTCAAGTCTTTCCTCAGTTTTCCCCTCCTGGATTATCAATCCTTACGTTTTCTGCGATCGCTCCTCGATGAAACGATTATCCTCTGTTGGCTGCTGACGGCCTGTTTCTGGCTGGCCCAAAGCCGAGGAGAGGCGGATGCTTGGCGGGATGCGGTGAATGAAACCTCTTCACTCCCGGTGGTGACATTGGTGGTTCGAGAGGACACGGTTCCCCTGGGAATTAACCCCGATGAAGTCCGCAATCCCCAAGGAATCCGCATCATTGGCGACGATCTCAGCTACCAGCAACTCCTAGGAGGTGCCATCAATAACCCCAACCAGAATCGCGTTTGGCGGCTGCTGATTGATGTCGATGGTGATTATTATGTCTTCCCCACCTTAGCTCAACGGCAGGAAACGCGCCGTCCGCCGGTGGTGGTGGTTCCTCGCAGTCAGGAGGGCGATCGCCTGATTATCCTGCGGCCCACCCTGCGGCGAGATGTGCCGGAATTAACTCCCTAAAGGGCGATCGCCCAACTCACCCCGTCCCATCCCCCAGAGCCTCTCCCTTGTTGTAAATCTTAATCTACGGTTTATCGGTCAAGATACGAGAGTTTGCTATAATCTTGCCAAGGACAGTCCAAACCTTCACCCCAAAGATAGCGTGGAGACTTGTGGGAGACTGTAGCTGATGCAACGATTGCGAGACAACAAGCCAGGAACGACCATGAGCGATCGCCCCCAAGGACAACTCACCCGCACCCGAACCAGTCGCCAGCCTTGCGTGACTCCTCGTTCTCTCCCCCCGAGTTCGGAACCCACGTTTTACTACTTCGCCTATGGGAGTTGTATGTGTCCAGTGGACTTGCAACGGACTTTAGGAGAAAACACCTGTGATTACGTTCTCGGAACCGCCACCCTACAAGGCTATCGTCTCGCCTTTAACCGTCGCTCAAAACGGCGCAATTGTGGCGTATTAGATATTGTTCCTGACGCATCGCGGACGGTGGAGGGGGTTCTCTATCGGCTTCCTTGGCGTTTGAGCGATCGCCTCGATGAGCGTGAAGAAATCCCCACGGGTGGCTATCGTCGTGAAACCATCAGCGTTCACTGTGGCGATCGTCACTATAGCCAAGTGCGAACCTATGTGGTGGTGAACAAACTCCCGGCTGAATTGGCTCCCAATGATTGGTATTTCAGCGTCGTCTTGCGGGGTGCGATTACCTGCGGACTCTCGGAACCCTATTGCTGGCAATTGTTCGAGCATATGTATCGGTTACAGCAAGGACAGGGAACTCCCCGGCCCCTACAACCCAATTGTTTTTTACCGCGATCGGCCTAGGATTAACCTAGCCAGTCCATGAGGCTCGCTCCTGGTTCAGATAATCCTCGACATCAACCTGAGTCCAAATGTCTTCTCCCAATCCTTCAAGTTCTAAAAGACTAGATTTTTTGTCCTGACTGATACCGCAACGGATGAGAACGGCTAAATCTTCCAGCAATAACAGTTGCTCTTGGCGTGAAAGAGTTTCCAATTTTGAGCGAATTTCTAAGTAAGTTGACATGGAGGATTTTATATCTAAAAACAGGTGATACGGAATTGAGTTTTGAAAACCCTGCTTTATACGGATGACCGCTCGTGTCATGGCTGAAGCCGTGACAGGTTCTCTGGGAGGCTCTGCCGTCTGTCCTCGGGAGGCAGAGCCTCCCCAAGAGCATGACTTGGCTGGAGCCAAGTCACGAGGAACAGAGGAACAAGAGAATCAATCGCCCCTTGTCCTCGGGAGGCAGAGCCTCCCCAAGAGCATGACTTGGCTGGAGCCAAGTCACGAGGAACAGAGGAACAAGAGAATCAATCGCCCCTTAGACAATAGCTATCTAAGGGGCATTTTCTGTGTTAATTATCCATTCCCATCACCCTAAGCCCCCAAACTGACCAAACTGAGTAACGTCTCAACCCGTTGTGCCACCGTGTAACTCACCTGTTGCGCCCAAGGGAGACTATCCAGGGCCATACTGCCACAGAGCAACATCATATAGAGAATGGAATACTTAAACAGCGATCGCGCCACCTCCGTATTCTCACAATCCCCTAACAATAGCCAAGCCTTCTTAACAAACGGGATACTGAGGGCGATCGCCGAAACCACATACACCAAGCCACAATCCCCCAACGGATACACCAACAACACCGTCGAGGCCAACATCAACCAGGTATAAATCCAAATCTGCTTGGCCGTCACCTCATTTCCAGCAATCACCGGTAACATCGGCACATCCACCTCCGCATACTCATCGCGGATATAAATGGCCAAAGCCCAAAAATGGGGGGGAGTCCAGAGAAAAATAATCAAGAACAACACCCAAGCCGACCAACTCACCTCACCCGTCACAGCGGCCCAACCCACCAGAGGGGGAATCGCCCCCGCCGCGCCGCCAATGACGATATTTTGGGTCGAATGACGCTTCAACCAATGGGTGTAAATCAGCACATAAAAGACAATCCCCGCCTGGGCCAACAACGCCGCCAAGAGATTGGTCACCGTATTGAGGAGAATAAAGGACAATCCCGCCAGAACCCCAGCAAAAATCATCGCATCCCGAACCCGTACCCGGCCCGACGGTAACGGACGTAGGCTAGTGCGTTCCATGATTTGGTCAATATCCCGGTCATAGAGACAGTTAATCGTGTTCGCAGCAGCGGCAGCTAACCATCCCCCCAACAGAGTCGCCAAGAGAACAACCGGGTCAACCTGTCCCTCCGAGGCCAGGAAGACCGCCGCCCCCGTTGTCACCAGTAACAAGACAATAATCCGGGGTTTCGTTAATTGGACATAACTTTGAATCACCTCGTAAACATTGCGATGGAGTCGAGTTGAAGTCGGGGGAGAAATGGAATTTTGCATGAATTTGCCTGTCCTTCTGAAATCTCTCTGAAGTTGTTCAGATATCTTAGGGAACTAGAACCGGTTAGCCGAGGCCTCAGCCGTCCCTTAAGCTAAACGGCGATCGCGATGGGCCAACACCGTAAAAGCCACTAACGTACCCAGAAGCAGCGCGCCAACGGTTTGGTGAGCCACCGATAGGGGTTCAACTTGCAGACGCAAATAGAACGTTGCCACCCCTAGGGCAATTTGGGTCCCCACTAGGGCTATAGCGGCTTGAGCCAGACGGCGTAGAGGACGGCTGAGGGCAGGAGTCCGCCAGGCCCAGAGTCCCAAAGCCAACACCGCTAAGGTGGGAGGAACCACCCCGAGGATGTGGCTATTCATCACCGTACAAAGACTTTGATAACTGAGGCATTGATGTAAGGCCCATTGAGAGGCAACCAGGGCCCCCAACAGACTCTGACCATAGACTAAAATAGCCGCCAACAAACTGAGCCAGCCGAGGCGGTTGGCTGTTCCATTGCCCTCATAGGGAAGCAGGGCCATGCCAATCGTCAGGACTGTTACAAAAAACAGAAGTGCCGTTCCCAGGTGGGCGGTGACAATATCAAAACGCAACATCTCCGTCACCGTCAGGCCTCCTAACAGGCCTTGCACCAGAACGAGGGCTAACGCCGCCACCGCTGCCCAGGGTAACCAATTGGGGAGTAGGGAACGCCGCCACCAGGTTTGAGCGACTAGGACGATCGCCAATACACCAATCACCGAAGCATCCAGGCGGTGGAACCATTCCAGAAATACCTGTAGATTCATCTGTGCTGTCGGCACAAGCTGGCCGTAACAGAGGGGCCAGTCGGGACAAGCCAAACCCGCATTAGCCACACGGGTGGCACTGCCGATGGCCATGAGAATCACCGTCGCGACAGCAATTTTCCAGACGAGACGGCGCACCGCTGCGATCGCCTCTGGGGGCGAGAGAGAGTCTGAGGAGGGTGGGGTCAAAACTGAGTGAGCCATGGGGTTTTCCAAGTCAGTCCAAGTGTCAAGTTTCTGTTGAGAAACGTTACATAAAGCGAGTCGCTGACTTTTGAGGTCTCTGGCGACGATATCAGATCCATAGAGGTCTGGTTTAAGCTTAGAACTCTTATCTTGTAAACCAAAGGGACTTTTAGAAATGTTTTAGATTAGGCAAAACCTTGAGAAATCTCCAGTTTAGTTTGTAACATTTCTTTACAAAGTTAGGGGGCGATCGCAGATTGAGGAAAAAAACCTAAAGATTTGGCAAATCTGCGACAGCTTGTCAAAACCTGTTTTACCGTATAAAGAGATGACACGCCCTAACCCGAGCAGATTTACCCCACGTTAGCCCGATTTATCGAACTGTGAAACTACCCACATCCATTACGACCCTAATCGCCGGCATTCTGGTGACCCTAATCAGCCTCTGGTATGGACAAAACCATGGCTGGATGCCCGAGGCCGCATCGCGAGAAGCCCCTCTCGTGGATAATCTCTTCAATGTCATGATGACCATTGCCACGGCCTTGTTCTTACTCATCCAAGGGGCACTCATCATCTCCATCATCAAATTCCGTCAAAAACCTGGAGATAACACCGATGGCCCCCCTCAAGAAGGGGATATCGGTCTAGAAATCGTCTGGACCGCCATTCCCGTGGTCATCGTCATGGTCTTATCCATTTATAGCTTCGAGGTTTACAACGAAATGGGGGGACTTGATCCCGCCGCCTCCAAAGATCCCGGTCCCCAGAAAACTGCCGTTGTCCCCGGAACCGCCATGGCCGCCACCCTCCCCGGCCAGGAGAAACTAGCTTTGGGAGTCGGAGTCCCGCCTAACCTACAGGGAAACAACGCCATCGTCAACGTGGATGTCTTGGGACTGCAATATGCTTGGATTTTCACTTATCCCGATAGCGGTGTCGTCTCCGGCGAACTCCATGTTCCCACCGGCCAAAACGTGAAACTCAACATTGTCGCCCAAGATGTCATCCATGCCGTCTGGATTCCCCAATTCCGACTCAAACAAGATGCCATTCCCGGCCGGGATACCCAGCTTCGCTTTAAGCCGGAAGTCGCTGGAACCTATCCCCTCATCTGTGCTGAACTCTGTGGAGCCTACCATGGTGCCATGCGGACTCAAGTGATTGTGCATACCCCCGAGGAGTATGACGAGTGGCTACAGTCGCAAATTGCCGCCAAAGAACAGGGAGATGGACTCACCATCGCTCAAATTATGGCTGACAACGACAACCGCTTAGCCCGACATACCCAAGATTGGAACATCTCCCCCGAGGCGATCGCCGCCTTACAAGAGATGCCCCATTCCCTAGATTCCCATCATCTGCAACATCTTTAAGCCTCCTCACATCTGTCGCAAGATTTGACCTTAACCCCTTGATATGACAAGCACTTCCGTCGAACCCAAAACTTCCCCACCGGAACCCGAACGGCATTGGAAAGACTTTTTCGGGTTTAGTACCGATCACAAAGTCATCGGCATCCAATACTTTGTCACCAGCTTCTTCTTCTATCTCGTCGCTGGACTCATGGCCACCAGCATTCGTCTGGAACTGGCCACCCCCGAACCGGACTTCTTGGGGGCCGAGAACTATAACGGCGTTCTCACCCTCCATGGAACCATGATGATTTTCCTGTGGATTGTCCCCACAGGAGCCGCCTTTGCCAACTATCTAATTCCCTTGATGATTGGGGCCAAGGACATGGCCTTCCCCGTCCTCAATGGCATTGCCTTTTGGCTGGTTCCCCCCGGCGGGGTTCTCTTGCTAACCAGTTTAGTCATCAACCAGCCTCCCGTCGCCGGTTGGACCTCCTACCCCCCCCTGAGTCTCGTCAGTGGCGAGGTAGGTGAGATGATGTGGATTCTCAGTATTCTGCTCTTTGGAACCTCCTCCATTCTCGGTGGGATTAACTTCGTCACCACCATCTTCAAAATGCGAGTGAAGGAGATGTCTCTCTACGACATGCCCTTATTCTGCTGGTCGATGTTGGCCACATCTCTGTTGATTCTCGTCTCCACCCCCGTCTTGGCTGGGGCCCTGATTCTGCTGAGTTTCGACCTCATCGCCGGAACCGCCTTTTTCAATCCCACCGGCGGCGGCGATCCCATCGTCTACCAGCATATGTTCTGGTTCTACTCCCACCCGGCGGTCTATATTATGATTCTGCCGGTGTTCGGTCTCATCTCTGATATTCTGCCCGTCCATGCCCGCAAGCCGATTTTTGGCTATAAGGCGATCGCCTACTCCAGTATCGCCATTGCCTTCCTCGGCAACATCGTCTGGGCCCACCATATGTTTACCAGTGGGACCCCCGGCTGGTTGCGGGTGTTCTTTATGGCCGCCACAATGGTCATCGCCGTTCCCACTGGCATTAAAGTCTTCAGTTGGGTGGCTACAGTTTGGGGCGGTAAACTGCGTCTCAACTCCGCCATGCTGTTTGCGATGGGGTTTGTCTCCATGTTCCTAGTGGGGGGCTTAAGTGGTGTCATGGTGGCATCCGTTCCCTTTGATATCCATGTTCACGATACCTATTTCATCGTCGCCCACTTCCACTATGTTCTCTTTGGCGGCAGTGTGTTCGGCATCTTCGCCGGAATTTACCACTGGTTCCCCAAAATGGTGGGGCGGATGATGAATGAAACCTGGGGTAAAGTTCACTTTGTCCTGACCTTCATTGGCTTTAACTTAGCCTTCTTCCCCATGCACATCCTCGGATTGCAAGGGATGCCTCGCCGGGTGGTGCAATATGACCCCTCTCTGACGACCTTAAACCAAGTTTGTACCGTAGGTTCCCTAATTTTGGCGGTGTCCACCCTACCCTTTTTGGTCAATGCGGCCTGGAGTTGGTTTAAAGGGCCCGTGGCCGGAGCCAATCCTTGGAATGCTTTAACCTTAGAGTGGCAAACCAGTTCTCCGCCGATTATCGAAAACTTCGAGGAAGAACCGGTGTTGTGGTCAGGTCCTTATGACTATGGGGTTGACCGCGAACGGGATGATGAGCAGTCCGTCTCTGAGTTACTGGCTGAAGTCAAGGCTCAGATGTAGGGGCGAAAAATTTTTCGCCCCTGCCAAACACCCCCGAAGATTCGGCTTTGGGGGATGTTCTGGCAATTGCAGAACTTGTCCTCACAGAATTTGACTTATGCAAAGTTCCACTGCCGATACGGCTCAAAATACCCTCGCAACGGCATCTCATACTGAGGCGGGACATCATGGAGACCATCCCGATCATCGCATTTTCGGGCTTTATATGTTCCTCTTTGCCGAGGCGATGATTTTCTTAGGTCTGTTTGCGGCCTATTTGACCTTTCGCTCGGTGGCTCAAGTTTGGCCGCCTCAGGGAACACCGGAGTTGGAGTTGTTGTTACCCACGGTTAACACGGTGATTCTGGTGTCCAGTAGTTTTGTGATGAACCGAGGGAACAAGGCGATTCGCAATAATGATGTGAAGGGGTTACGCCTCTGGTTTGCGATTACGGCGGCCATGGGATTAGTATTTCTGTTTGGCCAGGGCTATGAATATTTTACCAATGAGTTCGGTCTCACGGATAATCTCTTTACCAGTACCTTTTATGTCCTGACCGGATTCCACGGCTTGCACGTGACCTTTGGTTTAGGTCTGATTTTAGTGGTTCTGGGGCGATCGCTCAAGGCAGGACGCTATACCAGTGAGAGCCACTTTGGCCCGGAAGCGGCTGAGTTGTACTGGCACTTTGTTGATATTGTTTGGATTGTCTTGTTTGCTATTCTCTATCTCTTTTAGATGAGTCGGCTCATTGACACCCGGTGTCCAACAGACACCGAGTGTCTTGGCCTCAGCGGTGAATCCAGCTACATCTGGCTCAACTTGGGTCCGAGGGCCAGAAACCGAGTGTCTCCAAGACACCCGGTTTCTTAATTGGCTTTAATCGGCTTTAACGGGGTTGCGTCTGACTGGGAATGAGAATCAAGGCCCAGTAGGTGGCCTCCTCGGGGTTCAAGTCCTGAATGGGGATAATACGCTGGCTGGGTTGGGTGGCCCGTTCAATATAGAGGGCCCGTTCTAAAAGTCCCAACTCCCCTAAAATGTCGCGAACTTTGCTGAAATGTCGCCCCAGTTTAATGATAACAGCGGCATCGACTCCCTGAAGGCGATCGCGCAATTGGTCAGCCTCCAATGTCGCCGGCATAATACTCAAAACATCATTGCGGAAGGTAATCGGAACTCCCAACATCGCCGCACTAGCAAAGGTTGAGGAAATCCCCGGAACCACCTCTGTGGGAAAACGCGGGGCCAGTCGTTGAAACAGATACATAAAACTGCCATACAACATCGGTTCCCCTTCACACAACACCGCCACATCCCGTCCAGCACTCAAATGTGCGGCAATTTTCTCCGCCCCCAAATCATAATAGGGTTGAGACGATCGCTGCACACTAAACGGTAACGGCATGGGAATTTCTTGCTGCTCCGGGCGAATAAAATCAGCAACAATTGCCCGAGCTAATGCCTTCCCATTTTCTAAAGTCGGATAAGCAATCACCGGAACCGACGTTAAAATTCGATGAGCTTTTAGAGTTAATAATTCCGGGTCACCCGGACCAATTCCCAAGCCATAGAGTCGTCCCACCTCGCTCATAATTCAGTCTCCTTGGCTAATGCGTTCACAGCAGCAGCGGCGATCGCACTGCCACCCCGTCGTCCTTGTAAGGTGATAAAGGGAACCCCAAACTCGCCTCGGGCCAGTTCAGCCTTCGACTCAGCGGCCCCCACAAAACCCACCGGAAACCCTAAAATCAAAGCCGGTTTCTCAACCCCCATCTGCAACAATTCCAATAAATAAAACAACGCCGTCGGCGCATTACCAATCACCACCACAGACCCCCCCAAATGGGGTTTCCATAACTCCAACGCCGCCGCCGATCGCGTATTACCAATCTGCTGGGCCAACTGGGGAACCTGAGCCTCTCGCAAGGTACAAATCACCGCATTCTCCGCTGGAAGCCGGGCCCGAGTCACCCCATGAGCTACCATCTGAGAGTCGCACAAAATCGGCGCTCCCTGAGCCAAGGCCTGCCGTCCCACCTGAACCGCTCCCTCAGATGCCTGCAAATCCGCCACAATATCGGTCATTCCACAGGCGTGAATCAAGCGAACGGCAACCTGAGCCAAATCGGCGGGCAACGTCTCTAACGCCGCCTCAGCCCGGATAGTGGCAAAGGATTGTTTATAGATTTCCTGACCGTCACGGATATAATCCATCATCGTAGCGACTCCCGAACCGGAACCCCCGCTTCATCGAGCCGTCGCACCCAATCACTCAGGGACTCATCCCGGTCATGACGTTGCTCTTTATAGGACTGCAACAGTCGGGCAATCACCCTAGAGAGGTCGTCGGTAGCCACGGGTCCCAGGTCATAGTTCCAGGAATCCTGACCATCTCCTAAATAGAGGTTGTAGGTATCAAGAGAGAGTCCTAAGAGGGTTATCTCCGCCGGGCCCGGTTGAGCGCAAGATTTAGGACAAGCGGTGAGATGAATCGTCACCGGCCGGCCTAACCCCAACTGTTGCGGTAGGTCTTGCAGAAGACGCTGGGCCTCAACTTGAGTGGTACTGGCGGCCGCTGAACAACCGGGTTTTCCCGTACAGGCGGCGATCGCCCAATCCGGGGCCTCCCCTGACAATCCCAACCCCTGCAACCGCTCTAACACCTTCTCCACCTGTTCCTCGCGGATATTGGCGATAATCAGGCTCTGCCAAGGGGTTAAGCGCAAGGGTCCCTGGCCAAACTCAGCCACGATATCGAGAACCCCCTGCAACTGGGCCAGGGTTAACTGTCCCAAGGGCAAATCGACGCCAACATAGGCTAAACCGGGTTGTCGTTGTGGGTGGACTCCTAAATGAGCGCCGCCAACAGCCGTAGGGGCGAAAAATTTTTTGCCCCTACTGAGAGGGAAGGCTTCTGGAAGGGGTTGGGGGAGATAGCCATCCACCTGTTGCAGATACTGTTCCAGTCCCCAATCCGCTAATAAATGTTTGAGGCGGGGCCTACGGCCCGGCTGAGGCAGGGGTGCGGCTTGCTTGAGATAATCCAGATAGGCCTGGCTAAGAGCGGCGACGGCCTCCACTCCCTGTTCAACGGGAATTAAGCGTCCACTGTCATAGAGCTGTTTCCCCGCTGCGAAAGCTAAGTGAAAATAGGGGCTAAGCTCCCCGTGAGTCTCCTCTAGGGTCACTAGGGAGAGTTGAATCTCGTTATAGCGATATTCCCAGGGGAGGGGTGAGCGAGTGCCAATGGCCACGGACCCACCGCCATCAAGGCCGATGCTAAACTTAGCCGGTAGAGCCGCTAAGTGGGGAGAGTGTTGGATATAGTGGTCTAACGCCCGCACCCAGGGACGAGTATCGAGACGTTCCTGGACATCAATTCCCGCCGTGGGACTGGCCATAATGTTGCGTAGATGATCCAACTCTGGGAGACGGGCCCCTAAGCCGAGACATTGAAGCTGGGCGAACACTTGGGGATTGGGGGCGCTAGCGAGCGATCGCAGTTGCAGATTCCCCCGGTTCGTCACCTGCACGCTCTCGCAGTCCCAGTCCTCTAGCCACTGGGCGATCGCCCGTCCCTGAGATACACTAAGCTGTCCCCCAGGGGTGCGGATACGAAGGATAAATCCATCTTGGGCCCGGGTTCCATAGAACAGTCCCGGACAGGGGTTGGCATCGATAATCCAATTCACAATCAGGTTCCTTCTCTGTGCGACGCAGAGAATTGACAGGTCTCGGCTCAGGGCCGGCTTGATGTTGGTGTTCTGACTTGTGGGTGCAAGACGAGCTGGAAAGCACCCCATTACAGTTGCGGCACAGTCCCGGACTCTAACCGGAGTTTCCCAACAATCAATCTCCCCATTTTAGCAGAGGAGGACCCCTTCATGAGACAGTACCGTGGGGACGAACCTTTCAGTGAATGAAACATCTGTCGTCCTAGGATTGAGGAATGAGGTGCGTGGGTATGACCGGCCCGAAGAAATGGTTAGCGGTAATTGGTATTGGCGAGGAGGGCCAGGCTGGACTGAGTGCAGCGGCGCGATCGCTCTTGGAACAGGCTCAAATTCTGGTGGGGGGCCGGCGACATTTGGGATTTTTAGACGAGGGCGATCGCCGAGAACGCCTGGTTTGGGAATCCCCCCTGCAAAAGACCATTGACACTATCCTCCAGCGTCGTGGCCAACGAGTCTGTGTTTTAGCGACAGGTGACCCAATGTGGTACGGGATTGGGGCCACCCTAGCGCGTCAGATTCCCTTAGAGGAGATGACCCTGATTCCCGCGCCGTCCGCCTTTAGTCTCGCCTGTAGCCGCCTGGGTTGGCCCCTAGCGGATGTGGATACCCTCAGCCTCTGTGGACGACCGGCGGATTTGTTACTGGGCTATCTTTATCCAGGAGTGCGTTTGTTGCTGTTGAGTGGCGATCGCCAAACCCCCGTCATCGTGGCTCAACGCTTGACGGAGGCGGGATTTGGCGAGAGTCAGATGACGGTTTTAGAACGGATGGGGTCCCCGGAGGAACGTTTAATTCAGGGACCGGCCGCGACCTGGGCCCATGAGGATTTAGCCAATTTAAACACCATCGCCATTGAGGTTCGGGGAGAGAATCAACAACGCCGTTGTGTTCCCGGACTTCCCGATGGGGCCTATTGTCATGACGGCCAACTGACCAAACGAGAAATCCGTGCCGTAACCCTTTCCAGTCTAGCCCCCCAACCGGGACAACTCCTCTGGGATGTGGGGGCCGGCTGTGGGTCAATTAGTATTGAATGGCTCAGGAGCGATCGCCGCTGTCGGGCGATCGCCATCGAATCCCATCCCCAACGCCGACAGTATCTAGCCGATAATGCGGCGGCTTTAGGAGTCCCTTATTTAGAGATTGTGGCGGGAAAAGCACCAGACGTTTTAGCGGATTTACCACAACCCCATTGCATTTTTATTGGCGGTGGACTGACCACTCCCAAGGTATTAGAAACCTGTTGGCAGGCCTTACCCCCAGGAGGTCGTTTAGTGGTGAATGCTGTTACCGTTGAGAGTGAACAAACGCTCTTCCAAGCCCAGCAACTCTGGGGGGGAGAGTTGACCCGAATTGCCATTCAACGGGCGCAACCCCTCGGTCGCTTCCTCAGTTGGAAGGCAATGGCCCCCGTCACGCAATGGTCAGTTTGGAAGGAGTGATAAAGAAAGAAAATTCAGGGCAGGTTGCATCTCGTAGGGGCGAAAAATCCCCTCCTGGGAGGGGTAGGGGTGGGTTCTTCTGATAAAATCAGAGGCAACTCATGCCCCTACAATTTTTTATTTGACGCCAAAAGTGACGCCATAATAACTATCAAAAAAACATTGAAACATGAATCTTCAAAGACCATCCAACCAAGTTAAAACCTGCTGAATATCGCTAACCGTCTCCATCTCCGGCATAGTTGGACGTTGAACCATCACCACCGGAATCCCGATCTCTCGTGCCGCCACCAGTTTGGCATAGGTGGCCTCGCCGCCACTATTTTTACTAACGATCGCCCCGATTTGATAGGTTCGCAACAGCGATCGCTCATCCTCCAGAGAAAAGGGTCCCCGGGCCAAGAGAATCTCCCCCGGAGGAATGGCCGTCGTCTGCTGGGGGGGGTCAATCATCCGCATCAGGAACCAAAGCTGCTGCAACGAGGCAAAGGTGGCTAACTCCTGACGGCCAATGGTCAAAAACACCCGCTGAGCCACCTCTGGCAAGCATTCAGCCGCCTCAGCGTTACTGGAGACCGACCGCCAACAGTCCCCAGGCTGAGGCACCCAGGGGGGACGAGAGAGGCGCAAATGGGGAATCCCCACCTCTCGCGCCGCCAATAAGGCATGAATTGAGATTTGAGCCGCAAAGGGATGAGTGGCATCAATCAGGGCCTCAATCCCCTGGTCCTGGAGATAGTCTCGTAACCCGGATACCCCGCCAAAGCCGCCGAAGCGAGTATTAGCGATAGGGGGGTCCGGTCGACGGGTGCGGCCCGCTAGGGAGGCGATCGCCTGGACATCGGACCGTTGCGAGGCCTGATAGGCTAAATGTCGCCCTTCTGTTGTCCCCACCAAAATCAAAATTGGCTTTTTCGTCATGTAATCGTGACAGAGTCCTGAAACTTCCTAGAATAGACCGTTAGCTGTTGATACCGGATTGGATGTGACCCCTTCTCTTGCCCAAGATGCCATTGAACTGCTCCTAGATCTCGCCGAACGGGGTGAAATTGACCCCTGGGATGTGCAGGTGATTGATGTCATTGACCGTCACCTGAGCCAACTGGCCCCCAGTCTCTCCCCTGGAGGAATTCCCTATGAAGCGGATTTATCCCGTTCCGGTCAAGCCTTCCTCTACGCCTCCATGTTATTACTCCTCAAAGCCGATACCCTAGTTCGCGCTCCCCTAGAGGAGGAACCGGAAACCTTACAGGAAGACCTATGGCTAGGATCCGAGGGGGACTCTCAACAGTTGTCCCTCCCCTTCCGCCTGGAAACCCAACTGCAACGGCGGGCCGTGGCTCCCCCCCTGCGGAAACGTCCCGTGAGTTTGGGGGAAATGATTGCTCAACTCGAAACCATCGCCGAGCAATTTAAAGATGACCCCCTAGAAGGGCGATCGCGCCGTCGCCGCAAAACCCCAAAACGTCAGACCGCCGAAGAAATTGGGCAACTGGCCCATGAAGAAAACCTCACCGAAACCGCCGCCGACATCGAAGCCTTCCTGCTGGCGAACTGGGACACCATCGCGGAGGGAGAAAGCTGGGTTAGCTTTGAGCGCCTCCTAGAACGATGGACCCCCGCCTCAGAACAGCACCATAGCCTCGCTGAACATCAAGTAGCCGTGTTTTGGGCATTGCTACTTCTAGCATCTCAGTCTAAAGTGGAACTTTTCCAAGCACAGTTCTATCGAGATATTCAAATTAAATTAAGCGTCCGTCCGGCCGATTGTCCCGAAAATCGCCTCCCTCAAGGCGATCGCCCCGGGAAGAATGCCTGACATCGGTTTTTTCCTCGGCGATCGTGTCGTATAGTGAGAAAGAAATCGGCATCCGCATCGGCAGATCCATCAAACTAGCCAGTTGACCAAGGGTTGGAACAGAGAAATTCATGAAAGCGATGATTCTAGCGGCGGGAAAAGGTACCCGCGTGCGCCCGATTACCTATACCATTCCCAAACCCATGATCCCCATCCTGCAAAAGCCAGTGATGGAATTTCTTGTGGATCTGCTACGCCAGAACGGCTTTGACCAAATTATGGTGAACGTCAGCCACCTGGCCAACGAAATCGAGAACTACTTTCGGGACGGACAGCGGTTCGGCGTCCAAATTGGGTATTCCTTTGAGGGCAAAATCACCGCCGATGGGGAACTGGTGGGTAAGGCTCTCGGTTCCGCTGGGGGGATGAAACGGATTCAAGACTTTTATCCCTTCTTCGATGATACCTTTGTCGTCCTCTGTGGGGATGCTCTGATTGACTTGGATATCAGTGAGGCCGTGGCCTGGCACCGTAAAAAGGGGTCAGTGGCGACTGTGATTCTTAAGCCAGTTCCCAAAGAGGAGGTTTCGAGTTACGGGGTTGTGGTCACCGACGAGGATGGCCGGGTTAAAGCCTTCCAGGAAAAACCGGAGGTGGATGAAGCCTTAAGCAACAATATCAACACCGGGATTTATATCTTTGAGCCAGAGGTCTTTGACTATATCCCCTCGGCCACAGAATTTGATATCGGTGGTGATTTATTCCCCAAGCTCGTGGAAATAGGAGCGCCCTTTTATGGCTTGAGTATGGATTTCCAATGGGTCGATATTGGGCGTGTGCCCGATTACTGGCAGGCCATTCGCACGGTTCTGCAGGGAGAGGTTCGCAATGTCGATATTCCTGGCCGAGAAGTTGCCCCAGGGATTTATACGGGCCTGAATGTGGTTGTCAACTGGGATAAGGTGGATATTAAAGGCCCGGTTTACATTGGCTCAATGACACGCATTGAGGATGGGGTCAAAATTATTGGACCGACTGCCATTGGTTCAAGTTGTCGGATTGGGGCCAATGCCACGGTGGACAATAGTGTCATCTTTGACTACTCCCGGCTTGGACGAGGCATTCGCTTGGTGGATAAATTGGTCTTTGGGCGCTACTGCGTCGATCGCCTTGGTAACACCATTGATGTCCAGGCGGCGGCGCTGGATTGGCTGATTACCGATGCTCGCCAAGATCCCCCCTCCCGTGTTCCTAGAGAACATCAGGCGATCGCTGAACTTCTTGGAGGTGACGGCAATGCCTTAATTTCCAATGATGATGATTGAGTAAATCCCCACCTCACCCCGATCGTTTCCACGTCCGCTTTACGAAAAATTTACCCCCGAGGCTCGCCATGACTCCTTCCCTGAAGCAAAAAGCTCCGTATGGTGCTTGGAAATCTCCGATTACAGCTGATCTGATTGTCTCGGAAAGTATCGGCTTGGGGGGAATTGCCTCTGATGGAGAGCACCTCTATTGGCTCGAAAGTCGTCCGTCAGAAGGGGGACGGACGGTTCTGGTGCGTCGTCAAGCCAATGGCACCGTTGAGGATGTAACCCCTCAAGGGTATAACGTCCGTAATCGTGTTCATGAGTATGGCGGCGCAGCGTTTACGGTGGCTGAGGGGGAGGTCTATTTTTCCAATTACCAGGATGGACGTTTGTATCACCAAGTCCCGGGTGGAGAACCGCAGGCCCTCACCCCCGAGGGAGCGTTTCGTTATGCGGATTTTCAGGTGGATGGCGGGCGATCGCGCCTAATTGGGGTGCGTGAGGATCACTCCGGTGAGGGTGAACCCCAAAATACGATTGTGGCCATCGGCTTTGATGGCTCGGTGGAGGTGCTAGTATCCGGAAGTGATTTTTATGCTTCCCCACGGTTGAGTCCTGATGGCCAACTCTTAACTTGGCTGAGTTGGAATCATCCCAATCTCCCCTGGGATGGAACTGAGTTATGGGTAGCCCAGGTGACGGAAAACGGACGTTTGACGGCTCCTCGGAAGGTGACCGGAGGGGAAAATGAGTCGGTCTTCTCTCCTCAATGGTCTCCCGATGGAATTTTACATTTCGCCAGCGATCGCGCCAGTTGGTGGAATCTCTATCGCTGGACTCAAAATGGGGTGGAACCAATGTTTCCCCTTAATGCGGAGTTTGCCACGCCGCAATGGGTGTTTGGTATGTCCACCTACACCTTCCTCAGTGCGGAACGGCTTGTTTGTACCTATACTCAGCGGGGACTCTGGCAGTTGGCAACCCTCAACCCCAAAAGCCGACGGCTGCAAAATCTGGAAACCCCTTACACTCAAATTTCTGCCTTAACTGCTCATGGCGATCGCCTAGCGTTCCTGGGGGGGTCGGCGACGCTTCCCAGTGCATTTCTGTTGATGGATCTCGATGGGGGTGAGGTGGATGTATTACGCCGGTCCACCGAACTCAATATTGATCCGGGGTATTTGTCTGAACCCCAACCGATTGAATTTCCCACGGAAGATGGGGCCACGGCCTATGGCTTCTTCTACCCGCCCCAAAACCAGGATTATGACCCCTTAGAGACTGAAAAACCGCCTCTACTGGTCAAAAGTCATGGTGGCCCCACAGCAGCTGCATCGAGTGCTTTGCGGCTCTCGGTTCAATATTGGACCAGTCGTGGCTTTGCCTTTTTGGATGTCAACTATCGCGGCAGTACTGGCTTTGGCCGAGAGTATCGCCAAGCCTTAGATGGACAATGGGGCATTGCCGATGTGGCGGATTGCGCCAATGGGGCCAAGTTTCTCGCCGAGCAAGGTTGGGTGGATGACGATCGCCTGGCAATTACCGGAAGCAGTGCCGGGGGCTATACCACCCTGGCCGCCCTCACCTTTGGGGATACCTTTAAAGCCGGTGCTAGTTACTATGGCATTAGTGATTTGGAAGCCTTAGCAACGGATACTCACAAGTTTGAGTCCCGCTATTTAGACCGTTTGGTAGGTAAATATCCTGAGGAAAAAGAACGCTATGTGGCGCGATCGCCCATTCATTTTACTGAGCGTCTCTCCTGTCCTGTGATTTTCTTCCAAGGATTAGACGATAAAGTGGTTCCTCCCAATCAAGCAGAACGGATGGTCGAGGCCCTACGAGAGAAAGGACTCCCGGTGGCCTATGTTCCCTTCGCAGGAGAGTCCCATGGCTTTCGTCAAGGGGCCAATATCAAACGGGCCTTAGAGGCGGAGTTTTACTTCTATTCCCGAGTCTTCGGCTATGAACCGGCTGAGATGATTGAACCGGTAGAAATTGCGAATTTAAACTAATGACCCCAGACGGCTGGCTCTTCCTCTAAACGGATTCAATGGTTCCGGTTCCCGAGAGGGCATCTCGCAGTTTTTCTAAGCCAATGAGGGTTGGAACTAAGGCCAATAACATCAACGCCGATACCATATCCCCACCCCAGCCTTCATGGAGCCAATCAAACAGTTCATCCTGTCCTTGACCATGGAAGAGGGTTAAAAAGGTGTTGCGGAAAATATTAGTCACCACGCTAATCAGAACGCCCGAGAACAAAAAGGCGACCACCGTTTTACGGAACCTTAGCGCTCCCGTCCAATAGAGCAGCATCAGGGCGACATAAAGCGTGGTAAAGAGCATTTTGAAGCCAGCACAGTGGGGGGCAACCTCCACAATCCGACCACCGACATAGATGAAAATTTCTTGAACGGTGACATCAAATCCCCATTGAGTGAGGATAAAGCCAGCAGTTCCGGCAATAAAGCTTTGCAGTGGATAGGAGAAGGGGGCAATTAAATAAGGGATGTCGGTAGGAGTTGCCAGGAGCACTAAAAGCCAGGGAATACTTAATAGTTTCATCCCAGGAACTCCTTTGAGACCAAAGCACAGTCCTGATAAGAGGATGGGTAAGGAAAGGCTAACGAGATCAGGAGCGCCACTGATGTAAAATACTGCTGCCAAGCCCAGAAGCACAGCCCCAAAAGGGTTAAACTGGTCAGGGAGTTCTTGCCATTGATGCCGTTTTTCCCAAACAATATAGGCGGCAAATGGTAAACCAATCACCCCATGACTGTAGTATTCATGTTCTAGGCTAATTGTTTTATTGAGCCAGCCGTCATACCAATGAATAATTAGCGGTAAATAGAGAACTGCCAACAAAACAACCACCATCAGTTCTGTGGAATGTCGGTGTAGTGTTGATTTAAGTTGAGGTTGTAAAGTCATAGATTTAAGAGCGGTTTGGAGGTGTTGCCATGACGGGACGCGGAGGACCATTCCGGTTAGGTCAAGGCTGAGAGTTCGGTTTTAAGGGCATAAACGACTCGTTCGATATCGGCGTCGGTTATGCCGGGATACATGGGTAGGGAAAGAATCTGCTCGCTGAGGGCTTCTGAGACGGGGAAATCACCTGCACTATACCCCAGGTTACGATAGGCCGGTTGCAGGTGGCAGGGGATGGGATAGTGAATCCCGGTTTGAATCCCTTGTTTCTCTAGGGCATTGCTGAGGCGATCGCGATCGCACTGAGGATTGTTGACCCGAATCACGTAGAGATGATAGACATGACCCGAGCCGCAGTCATTACGCATGGGGGTAATCCCCTGGTCTGCTAGAGGTGCGAGTAGGCGATCATAGGTTTGCCCGGCCTGGTTGCGCTGTTGGTTCCAATGGGCCAGGTGGGGCAATTTGACGTTGAGAATTGTGCCTTGCAGGGTATCGAGGCGGCTATTGGTTCCTCGATAGACATGAACATATTTCTTGGGAGCGCCATAGTTCCGCAGCGATCGCACTCGCTCGGCTACCTCGGCATGATTGGTGACAACTATACCCCCATTACCAGCAGTCCCTAGATTTTTACTGGGGTAGAAACTAAAGGCGGCAGCCATCCCCACGGAACCCGCCGTTTCCCCGTCCCGTTGCCCGAGATGGGCCTGGGCGGCATCTTCAAAGAGAATCAGATTATGACTCGTGGCGATTTCCCGTAGTTTTTGGGGAGACACCAGTTGTCCATAGAGATGAACCGGTAAAACGGCACGAGTACGCGGGGTAATTGCCTGTTCAACGGCATCGAGATCCATCAAGGCCGTCTGCGGATCACAGTCGACCAAGACGGGGATTGCATCCGCATGTAATACCCCAATCACCGTTGCAATAAAGGTATTCGCTGGGACAATGACTTCATCCCCTGGGCCAATGCCGCAGGCCTGCAGGCCTAGGGCGATCGCATCGGTTCCACAGGCCACGCCAATCCCATGGGCCACGCCACAAGCTTGGGCGAAGGCTGTTTCAAACTCACGAACCGCCTGCCCTAAAATGAAATCACCTCGTTCCAAGACTTGGGCCACGGCCGCATCCAGTTCGGCCTGAATGGGCTGGTGCAGAGAATGCAGGTCTACGAAGGGAATTGGGGTTGGATCTGACGTCATTATAGAATGGAGTAAAGAACGGAGGCTGATTTTTATACTTTAGCTTGGTTATTCCAGCGATCGCCCCAGCTTTAGGGAAACTTCATAGAATCTTCACAGTAGAATCAGTGTTTTTTAAGGGGTTGTTGTCCCTCTTTGAAGATGCAAAGTTCTTGATTTTTAGGGTTGTAAGCCAGGTTAACTTATTATTCAGTAAACCCATTCATGGAGCGGTTTATAGGGTTTTGTGAAGTCGTAAACGGAGTAGCTCAGTTAGAATATGGTTGCCAGAAGCATTAAAGTGAATGGTATCGCGATACAAAGTTCCCGGATTATCAAGTCCGTTTAAGGTGAATAAGACATCCACATAGTGAACACTGCGCTCTTTAAGATAATTTGCCAAGCGTTCTCGGGCTTTCTGTTCATAGGGGCGGGGTCCCGGCTCTCCTAACTCCCGTTTTAAAGGAGTTAACAGCACCAGTACCTCTACATTTTGGGCTTGTAACGCATCACAAAGTTGACCAATAGCCTCTAAATTCTTCTGAATGACATCCCCATCCTGCTGCTCGATTTCTGCTAACTCGGGAATCTCCGCCGGCGGGAGAAAGCGACTCATGAGTTCAACCCAAGCCAGGGGAGGGCGTTTATTGGGATAACTGCGATCGCGCCCCACCACCACTGAAGTCGGTGGACGGGAAAATAAGTCATCGGTGTTCAGCAATAACACCACCTCAGCCGCCCCAAAAATGCCAAACTTACGGACATATTCCCATTGATTGCGGGGGCCCCAGGAGTTGGCGGAGGCATTCAAGACCTCCACTGGCTGCTCGGACGTTTCTAGGCGTTCCTGTAACTGGGCAGAAATGGTGTTTGCATCATCAGTCCACCAGCCCCCATTGGCAATGGAATCTCCCAACAGCAAAATGCGGCGCGTCTCAGGGGCAGGCTCCGCCGTGATCTCCGGCCCTCGTAGGGAAAACTGGTTGACCGTAATACGATTGCCCAAGCGACGGGTGCGTTGATTGGGGGCCAGACGATAACCGATGCTGTCATCAGCCACATAGAGCAGTGGGTTGCCAAAACCCAAACACCAGCGGAGTCCCAACTCTGAGGCGATCGCCGCCACCAGAATGAGAAGAATGAGAAGTTTTAAGACGTTCACGGGTAGTTTTGGAGTGATTCGGGGACAGATCTAGGGGTTTACGTTGCCATGGATTGGGGCTGGATTCTAGTATAGGCGCTCATTTAACCGTCTCTTAACCCCCAACGTAGGACGGCGATCGCGGGTAAAGAATCCCGGGCAGTCCGAGAACTGCAACGAACAAACGGTATAGTTGATCTGGGACAGGGTGGCAGTGATGTCCCCCATCCGTCTGGCTCAATGCCTGGGATGGCGATTGGCCCCGGGGAAAGAGATTTCCCCGTTTAGAGTCAGCCTCCCCCGACCAATCAAGTCCGAGATTAGCAAAAACGTGGACTTCAAGCAGATTTTCCCAACCTCAAACCCAATTATCGGAGTTGTACACCTACTTCCCTTGCCCTCCTCGCCCCGCTGGGGGGGGAATCTGAAGACGGTCATCGATCGCGCTGAACGAGAAGCGGCTGCACTGGCCGCTGGGGGGGTCGATGGCATGATTGTCGAGAACTTCTTTGATTCTCCCTTCACTAACGGACAAGTCGATCCGGTCGTGGTCAGTGCTATGACCGTTATTGTAGAGCGCTTGATGGGCTTAGTCACGGTTCCCATTGGCGTCAATGTCTTGCGCAATGATGCCCGTAGCAGTTTGGCGATCGCCAGTTGTGTCGGGGCTAAGTTCATTCGGGTCAATGTTTTGACCGGTGTGATGGCAACGGATCAGGGCATCATCGAAGGTTGTGCCCATGATTTGATGCGCTATCGTCGGGAACTCGGCAGTGAGGTGCAAATTCTGGCCGATGTCCTGGTCAAACATGCCTATCCCCTCGGCAGTCCCAGCCTGAGTCTCACGGTCCGGGAAACCCTGGAACGAGGCTTAGCTGATGGGGTTATTCTCTCGGGAGTAGCCACGGGAATCCCCCCGACTCTTGAGGATTTAGAGGCGGCCAAACGGTCCGCTGGCTCGAAACCCGTCTTGATTGGCAGCGGCGCCACATGGGAGAATATCCCCCATTTGATGAAGGCAGCAGATGGGGCGATTGTGTCGAGTTCCCTGAAACGACATGGCCAGATCCACGAACCCATTGACCCCATCCGAGTGACGCAGTTTGTAGAAGCCGTGCAAGCCCAACCCCCAGAGGAAACAACGGCTAGCGTCAATAGTCGAACCTTAAATAAAGTGCGATCGTAAGTTGTAGAGGAGAACCACATCATGACTCGTCGATCTTCCCAACCTCGGTTTTCCCCCTGGTCTCGCCCTCTGATGGGGGCGATCGCTGCCTTGGGAGTCCTGGAAACTAGCATGTTAACCGTTGTGAAGCTGACGGATAGGGTCGAGGCAATTTGTCCGACGCAAGGCTGTAATCAGGTGCTTAACAGTGCCTATGGGACGGTCTTCGGGCTACCCCTAACCCTCTTGGGGGTCCTGGGCTATGGAGTAATGCTGTTCTTGGCCTTGGCCCCCTATGGAATTAGCCGCGATCGCGATCGCAACGGACATGACCGCCTCGATCGCCTCACCGGCTGGGGACTCTTAGCTGGAGGCAGTATGATGGCCGCCTTTAGTGGCTATCTGATGACTATTCTGGTTGGGGAGCTCCATGAATTTTGCCCCTACTGTCTCCTCTCAGCCCTCTTGTCCTTTAGTTTATTTGGCTTAGCTGCCTTTAGCCAAACCTGGGAGGATGAAGGACAACCCTTCTTTACCAGTTTTATCCTGATAGCGGTCACCGTAGTGGGAGTGACCGGACTCTATGCCAATGCTGAGCCCACTGTAGCTGCGACCCCAGCTCAGATAGCCGAGGGCGGACAGAAAGCTCCCCCCATCACCACCGAATCAGGCCCCGCAGAAATTGCCCTGGCAAACCATTTAACAGATATTGGTGCCCGTGGCTTTGGAGCCTACTGGTGTCCCCATTGTTATAGCCAGAAACAATTATTTGGCGCCGAAGCCTTTGAGAAGCTGACCTATCTCGAATGTGATGCCAATGGCTATCAGGCTCAGCCTCAAGCCTGTCAGGCGGCGGGAGTGCGGGCCTATCCAACCTGGGAGATTAATGGACAACTGTATGAAGGAACCCGTGAGTTACGGGAGTTGGCCCGGTTATCCGGCTATGAGGGAGATCGGGATTTTCGTCATTCAATTCGTAGTGTCCGTTAAGGCCTCTTGACCAGATAGGAGATTAGGAGACAGAGACTGATATAATCCCGTTTCAGATAAGACTGTTTAAGTTGGGGGCCAGACATCGTGACACAGTGGCAAGAAATTTCCGGGGCCGTGACCGCACCTCGGGGCTATCAGGCAGCAGGACTTGCAGCGGGATTAAAACCCTCCGGGGCGAAGGACTTGGCGCTGATTTATTCTGAGGTGGATGCGATCGCCGCCGGGGTCTTTACTCAAACCCAAGTGCGGGCCGCTTGTGTGGATTATTGCCGCCAACAGTTGCAGCGCAAAGCCAGTGCCCGGGCCATCCTCTGCAATGCCGGCCAAGCCAACGCGGCTACCGGAGAAGGTGGCTGGGAGGATGTGCGGGAAAGTGCCCAACTGCTGTCTCAGTCCTTAGGGATTCCGGGAGATGCAGTGTTGTTGGCCTCGACGGGGGTGATTGGACAACGGATTAAAATGGATGCCCTGCGTGACGGGGTTCCTAAGATTGTCTCTCAACTCTCCCACAGCGGCGGTGATGAGGCGGCGGCTGCCATTATCACCACGGATTTAGTGACCAAATCCATTGCCTTAGAAGCGCAATTTGGCGATCGCACCGTGCGTATGGGGGGGATTTGTAAAGGCTCTGGTATGATTCACCCCAATATGGCCACAATGTTGGGCTTTATTACCTGTGATGCCGTGGTCTCCTCGCAACTGTGGCAGGCGATGCTCGCTCGGGCGGTGGATAAGAGCTTTAATCAAATTACCGTCGATGGGGATACCAGCACCAATGATACGGTGATTGCCCTGGCCAATGGTCAATCTCGGACTCCAGCGATTGTCCGGGAGGGGCCCGAGGCCCAAAAATTAGAAGCCATGTTAACCGCCGTCTGTCAGCATTTGGCCAAGGCGATCGCCCGGGATGGGGAAGGGGCCACCTGTTTGATGGAAGTCTCCGTCAACGGGGCTGAGAGTGATGCCGATGCTCGTCAAATTGCCCGCACCATTGCCGGTTCCTCCCTGGTGAAATCTGCTATTTTTGGACGAGATCCCAACTGGGGGCGTATCGCGGCGGCCGCTGGACGAGCTGGGGTCACCTTTAATCAAGAGCAATTGCGGATTAAACTGGGGGAATTTCAACTCATGGATGGTGGACAGCCTCTCCCCTTCGATCGCGCAGCAGCGAGCGCCTATCTACGGGAGAAGGCGGATGGGGAGTATCTCAAAACGGATACCGTGGCCATTTCCGTCACCACCGGCACAGGCCCCGGCAAGGGCATGGCTTGGGGCTGTGATTTAAGTTATGACTATGTCCGCATCAACGCCGAATACACCACCTAGACCTTGAGGGATTGAGGTCAATCAGGGAAAGACAAACTCAAAAGATTGACTTGGGGATTGGTCACTGACCGTCCCCGTTTCGGTTTGGGTATCTCCGTTTAGGGTGATGGACAACTCAAAGGGAATGGGATTGCGACTGTCGTTGCAGCGCGTAAACAGGGAGACTGTGGCAACATATCTACCCTCGGGGGCATTGCCCGAGTTCCAAAAGATGTTTTCTACAGGGTTTTGGAATCTGGACATACAGCCGGCGTTGGAGTCCACATCGAGTTGTCCCCCCGAGGGACTGGAAGGCTCGGCAAAAAAGATGGTGTCTCCGTTGGGATCTCTGACGGCTAAATCTAAGTCATCAATGGTATTCCAACGAAGGGTAACCTGCACATCCCCGCTTCCTAAAACGGGGTCTCCACTGGCTTGGGTATTCTCCACTGATGGGCCGTTGAATCCCAAGAGTTGCCGGGCATTGCTGTAATATTGGGCCCAATCCGAGAGTTGGGGATTGCGACGCCAGAGATCCCGCCGCACATCAACGGAGAGTAGGGGAGTCGTCAAGCCGCCATGTTCTCCCATAACCACCAAGGAGACATCCCCCACCACCACATCCGCATTAAACGTCCGTTGAATTTCCTCCTGGGCGATGGTTTCTGCCCTTGTGAGTAAATCCTGAAACCCCTCCCCCCGTCGGGGACTGAGGGTGACCGTGAGCCGTTCCGTGGCCGCATGAACGGGAAGGGGAGGGGTCAGAAGAGGCAGGGTGACCGTCCCCAAGAGCAACAGACTGACGAGTCCTGGCAGGGATTTTAAGTAGAGCACGGGTTTAAGCCTGGGATAGATCATAATGAAGGTGAGGACTGGCGGACTCTAGGCAACGCCCGCAAACAGTTGAGCAATGTCACAAGGGGGAGCATCCTTGTTGGTGACAATTTCCAGAATCTTGTTGCGAGCATCCGGGGAGAACAAGGCTTCGACACAGACGCGAGCCACTTTTTGGCGAGGGATGTTGCCTTCGGAAAGGGAGTCAGCGGATCTCATGATAATCGGGGCTGGGGTATCTTCATTTTTTAAGCCCCCAGGCCGGACAATGGTGTAGGTCAGACCACTTTTACGTAATGCCTCTTCTGCTTGTTTTTTCCAGTACAAGACGAGCCAAAACAGGTTTAGGGGATGGAAAATTTCTGAGGTACAGAGGGAACTGACGAGAACAAACTGCTCAATATTGGCGCTTTGGGCAGCCTGAATTAGGTTTTGTGTGCCTTGGTAGTCGACCTTGTAAGGACCGGTGGGATCGAGGCTAGGACGTGCGCCGGTGGCACAGAGAAGGGTTGTACAATCCCCGAGGGCTTCTGTCAGGGATGAGGCATCTAGGACATCTCCCGCCACCAGTTCAGCTGGGTGGGGCAGTATCTCCCGAGCGCGATCAAGGTTGCGGACGAAGGCTCGCACGGGGATATCTCGTTGAACTAGCTCTTGGACGATATGACGTCCTGTTTCTCCGGTGGCTCCAGCGACAAATGCTTTCACGGTTTCTTAGTACAATTGAAAGGTCAGAAACAGCAGTACTGTTGCCATCTTAGCGAATTTCGTCAAAGTTCCGAGATATTACTCATTGCAGATACAGATGAACAGGCTAAGCTAGGGGGTGAGGACTGGTGAATTGTTCTTTAGGAGCAGTCTCGCCGAACAGTAAAGGACTTTTGAACGATGCAGTCGTCTGCTAACTCCCACTTCACGAACGCTCAAGATACCTCGCTTTGTCCAGGGGATGCACCAGCCAATCGTCAAACTGGCGATCGCCTCTACTGGTTTTATACTCAGTTTGAGGGGGTGATGGAGATGTATGCTGAGGCCGATGCCGTCAGTAACTATCTCGATGTTCATCAGGAGTGGTTCCGCCGCTGTGCGGCTCCGATGCAGGTGACCCCTTTGGGGGTCAATGGTTATGATTTGACGATTGGTAAGTTTGGGGCGTTAGGCTACTATGTGGAGCCAAAAATTGGCTTGGAGTTAGTTCCTCAGCGCGATCGGATCTATCGTATTGAAACGATTCCCATTCCTAACTACACTCCCCCTGGCTATGATGTGGAGTTTCGGGCGACACAGGTTTTAGAACCCTTGGCCTTGGAGGAGTTGGAGCATCCTGGATATCCGATTACTCGGGTGAGTTGGGAGTTAGATTTAAATGTAGGGGTTGTTTTCCCTAAGTTTATTCGCTCACTGTCTCCAAATTTAATTCAACGGACGGGCGATCGCCTAATTAAGCAAATTGTTAAACAGGTCTCGCGCCGCTTAACCTGTAAGGTGCAAGAGGACTTTCATGATCAGCTCGGCTGTGAGGCTTTAAATCAATATCATCACCTCAGAAAAACTCGCACTAGCTTTGCCTGTTTTCCCAAAGCCTCTCAGGAGTCTTAGGTCAGCAGCGGTCGTCGCCCCCAGCAGCCCTAAGGCTGCTGGTTCTTACGCCAAAACACAGCCGAAGGTAGAAAACCTCCGGCTGTGGGTCATATAAAACCTGGGGATTATGGGTAGAGACCCCAGTTAACAAGCGCCAGAACAGTGTCCACTTAGGGATGCTGACGGTCTCCTCGGGAAAGCCTGGACTGACCTGGGTGGGGACTTGTGTGGGGAACTGTCCTGGGGAAATTTGGATGCACGCAGGGGTTACAAATGTTCAGTGATTCGATCAGTCGGAATCGTGATCGGGTCAAGATGGTTGGACTCAACCTTTAGGCGGTTGCCTCAACAGCGGCGGAACTTTCTAGCATATTAAAGACGCGATCGAGTTGAGTTAACTCAAAGATGATGCGAATGGCCGGAGAGACGGCACAGAGAGCAAACTCGATGTTGATGCGTTGAGCGAGTTTCAGGGCCGAGACCAAGGCCATCAGTCCAGCACTATCGAGGGACTGAGTCTGTTCCATGTCAACGACAACCATAGGAGCCGTTTGAGCCGCCACCGCTGAGGTCAGTTGTTCACGGACTTGTTCCGCGTTCGCAGCGTTAAGATGTCCTTCGAGGCGGATGACGGTCACGTTGGGGGCTTGAGTTGCGGTGTGCATGGCTATATCTGAATCCAAAAACTAATTTCGCTTGTATGGTCTTAAAGGTACGCCATTTCTCCAGCAGGTCGCCAGGGAAAAAGCCGAAGTTTGCGGAATCTTTGTTTTTCTACCCCTTATGTGAAGATTTGAGAAAGTTCCCGGAGAAAAAGGTATCTATAACTACCAATTGAAACAGGCCTATGCCATACTGGTAGCGGTAAACGCCGTGATGTCGTCTCAAGTTACGGCTTGACTTCTGGACGCTCAACTCTTTTTTCGATGCAGTGACACAGATCACTTACAAGACAGGTTTGCGATCGCATGGCTGGGCTAAGTTTCGACGGATGATAAGACTCATAGAATTACCTGGATGATCATGAAAGCATCAGCGGCAATCCGTCATCTTGTAGAAAAGGTCCTTTATATTAAACGGTTAACTCCCGATCTGGAGAACCAAATCAACGCCGAGTTGACTCGTATGGGCTATGTCTCCGATGTGGACTATGAAGCTCTAGAACTGCTCATGGACCATATGGATCGAGGCCTAATCCAGCTCGTCTCGAACCCCTAACTACAAAATCTTGCTCCTAAACGCTCTCGTTTCCTAACCTCACTGACATCTCTTTGAGCCTAGCATCTACCGCTTCTCCAGAGTCTGAAGGTCTCCCCGATGTCAATCTCAACCGTAGCAGACTCGTTTCAGGGTGTTGGTCTGCTTCGTTAACCCGTCATTTCCCGTCCATTCTTAATCTGGATACAGGTGGTCACATCAGGATCATGAGGCTTTGGCGATCGCCTCGTGGTCCGTTTGTCATGTCAATGCGATCGTAGAATCGAGTCAGGCTGCCTCACCAGTCAACGCGAGATTCACCCAAGATTAATCCGACCCCCATTTATGACCTACGATTTACAAGAGCAAATCCTTTCCCTACAACGGACGATTCAACGCCTCGAAAAAGAACGTCGTGATTTGGCCGTGCAGCCCCTTCTCCCCCCTGAGGATGCTTCCCCTGATGCTATCGTCGAGGCCTATCGCCGCCAGGCCCGCGCCAGTGCTGAGCAAGCGGCAGAACTTAAAGGGATTGACGACGCCATCAGTGCCTTACAACTCCAATTACGACAGAAACGGGCCCTGGTGGGTCATTACCGGGAACAGCAACGGGACCCCCTTCAGGAAGAAATTGAGCAAGCTAAAGCCAAAGCCGAACATTATGCCGAGCGCATTAACGAGCTTAGCGGCGAACTGATGGGAGAAGTCCGGGCCCTGAAAGAGATTGCCGACCAACTCAGTCCCCTGTACTGGCAGTATGAGGGGAAACCCTTTATCACCGGCTTCAAGCGCGTCACCGTTCCCCATGTGCGCTCCGATGGTGCCGTTTGGAATGTTGTCAATCGGGTGGTTTAGTGGGGAGTCTGTGAGACACAGGGGAAGTAACGCTATCCTAGAATCTTGGATAGGTTGAGTTCTAATGGGATAGAACGGAATCCCGAGTCCTGATGCTGCGACCCCCCCATCGACGCTTAAAGATGCTGAAACCATGATCGAAGTTGAACAACTCCATAAACACTACGGAAGTACCCAAGCCATCAAAGATGTGAGTTTTTCCGTTGAGAAAGGGGAAATTCTCGGCTTTTTGGGGCCCAACGGTGCCGGAAAAACGACGACTATGCGGATCTTGACGGGATATCTCCCGGCGAGTTCCGGCACAGCGCGTGTTGCTGGATTTGATGTCCATGAACAGTCGATGGATGTGCGTCAGCACATTGGTTATTTGCCCGAGACACCGCCTCTGTACGGGGAAATGACTGTTGAGGGGTTTCTGCATTTTGTGGCGCGAATTAAGGGGGTTTCAGCGGGCGATCGCCCCAAACGGGTGGATGTCTCGATTCAACAATGTGGCCTGAGCGATCGGCGCAAAAACCTGATCCGCAAACTCTCCAAAGGCTATCGACAACGGGTTGGGATTGCTCAGGCGATCGTCCATGATCCTCCCGTCATCATCCTTGATGAACCCACCGTCGGCCTCGATCCTCGGCAAATTATCGAAGTCCGCAACCTCATCAAATCCCTGGCTGGAAATCACACCATTATTCTCTCGACTCACATCCTCCCGGAAGTGAGTATGACCTGTAGTCAGGTGGCGATTATCAATCGTGGTCAACTCGTGGCTACAGATCGTCTAGATAACCTCATGGAACATCTCACCGGCGGCACCTACTACGATATCGAAGTCGGTGGCGGAGTAGATGGAGTCGAAACCGCCATTGGCTCTTATCTCGGCTATCTTCCCAACCTGCGATCGGTCGATCCCCTCCCCCGGACTGATCTCCCTGAAGACCGCTATCGCTTCCGCATCAACGTCGAACCCGGTTCCGAACCCGGTTCCGAAATCGCCAAGGCCATCCTAGAGGGGAAATTAAACCTCTATGAAATGCGTCGCAGCCGTGCCAGTCTTGAAGATGTCTTCTTGCAACTGACCACGGAAGAAAAGATCGCCGCTCCTGTTCCTGATGAGAACGCCGACGCCGACACCGGGGTAGACATCGATACACAGGTCGTCGATGCCGACGTTGAGCCAGAGGTGGCGGAAGAACCTAGGGAAGAAACCCCAGACCCTCACGAGTCCGAGACCACTCCAGACGCGAATCGCCAATCCGATGGCTAAGCCCTTGTTCTCATTAACCCTCATGTCAAACCACCAATGCGCTTAATTCTTGCTAATATCATCGCCATTTATCGCAAAGAACTTCAAGGTTATTTTGCCTCACCCTTAGCCCTGGCCGTTGCTGGAGTATTTTGGCTCATCTCTGGCTTTTTCTATATCACCATTCTCCTGGATCCACAGCGAGGCATTCTCGCTCAAGTCGCCGCTCAAACCGCTATTCAGCAAGAACTGGGAACTCAGCGTCCTCCCCTAGATGTGCCCTATGAATTTTTGCAATTTTTCTTAGGAACAGTTGCCTCTTTGTCCCTATTTATTCTACCCATTTTATCGATGGGTCTTTATGCCGAAGAACGGAAAGGGGGAACCCTCGAACTTTTGGCCACATCTCCCCTCTATAACTGGACTGTTGCGACCGGGAAACTCCTGGGGGTGGTGACCTTTTATATCACCATGACGGCACCCCTCCTGCTCTATCAAGCCATCACCTTTAGTGTTGCTGAACCAGCGTTTCCTGCCACCATTCCCCTTCTGGGTCATTTGGGGTTAATTTTGCTGGCTGCCAGTGTTCTGTCCTTGGGGATGTTTATTTCCTCCCTCACCGATAGCACAATTCTTTCGGCAGTCCTCACCTTTGCGCTGGTGTTGGTGTTGTGGATTATGAATCTCATTGCCGCCAATGTGCCGGGTCCCTTGGGTGAAGCCTTAGCTCATCTATCAATTTTAGAAAACTACAACACCCTGATTCAAGGAGTTGTGGATGTTGGGAGTTTGGTGTTGTTTGCCAGCTATATTATTTTAGGCATTTTTCTCACCGCTCAATCTATCGAAACCCTGCGCTTTCAGCAAAACTAATCTCTAGCTGTCCCGTCTTCTCTCCACTATGGTTAATCGTTTCAAAAAATACTGGCATTTTCTCCTCTGGGTTGGTTTATTTCTCAGCGTTGCTGGACTCACCAGTGGCGCAGTATCTGGGAGTTGGACTCCTGTTCCTGCTGTACTGATAGTGGCGGGAATCATTAGTTTAGGGATTTGGCTGATTTATCTGGAGGTGTTTCAGCAGGGGTTTTGGCGGCGGCGGTCGACCGAAGCGGGAACCAATGCTCTGTTTGCAACGGCGGCGGTGGTTCTGATTTTGGCGTTGCTCAATGGGGTGGCGGTTCGGGCCTCGGTGCGTGTAGATTTAACGGAAACCCAACGCTTTACCCTCGCAGACCAAACTCAAACTCTAATTCAGAATTTGGAGGAGCCGGTGACGGTGTGGCTGTTTACCTCTCAGCCGAATGAGAGAACGCTGGATTTACTGAGAAACTATCGTCGTTTGGCGCCAGACCGCTTTAATTATCAGTTAGTGAACCCCCAAGAGAGTCCGGGGTTGGTGCAACGGTTTAATGTGACCTCTGTGGGGGATGTATTTCTGGAGTTGGGGGAGCAGCGTCAGTATGTGACGACTCTGGATTTAGAGCCGCTGAGCGAGGCTCAACTGACTCGTAGTATTGCCCAATTACAAGGGGGCGATCGCCTCACGGTCTATATGCTACAGGGCCATGGCCAGCCCGCCATTCTCGAAGGAGGAGAAGACTCGATCTCCCGAGCAGTTCGGGCCTTAGAGGAAAGTGCAGCGGTGGTGAACTCCCTTAACTTGATTGAGCAGGGACGTGTTCCTGAGGATGCTAATCTCGTGGCCATTGTGGGCCCCACCAGTCGCCTGTTTGAGCCAGAAGTGGAGGCCTTAGAGGACTATTTGGCGGCCGGTGGCTCTCTGCTGGTGTTGGTTGACCCCAATACGGACCCGGGTTTAGATGGCTTACTGGAAGATTGGGGGATTGGCCTGGATGAACGGATTGCGATCGACCCTGAACGTTGGGTGCAAGGCTTTGGTCCAGCGGCTCCCTTGGTGTTTGATTATGGAACTCATCCGATTACGGAGGGGTTTGGCCGCAATTACACAATCTTTCCCGTGGCCCGTCCCATTGAATATGACACGGTGGCTGGGGTGGATGTCACTCCGCTATTGTTTACCAGTGATGGGAGTTGGGCCGAAGCGGATATCGATGAGGGGCCCAATTGGGAGTTTAACCCGGAACGCGATCGCCCCGGCCCTCTAGTTTTGGGGGTAGCCGCCAGCCGTCAGATCTCCCGGACGGCCGATGCTCCTGAGCCGGAGATGACGGAAACCCCTAATGCAACCCCCGAGAATGTGACGGAGAACAATGACGCCGTCGAGGACTCCGGAGAGGCTGAGGTCATTCAGGAGGGGGAGGACATTGAGGAGGCTGAGCCTCCTCTCGAAGACCTAGAAGCAACAGAGGGGGAAGACCCCCAGCTTACGGAAACAGATGAGGAGGTACAAGAGACTCCCGAAGCTGACGAGGAGGTACAGGAGGACGCTGAGGAAATGGATGAGCCGGAGGAACCGGATGCTGATACCCGTGAGGCCCGCTTAGTGGTGATTGGCGATTCTGACTTTATGACCGACGCCTTCTTTGATGGACAGTTGAACAGCGACTTTTTCCTTAATAGTGTTTCCTGGTTGGCAGAAGATGACGACACGGGCCAAACTCTCACCATTCGTCCTCGGGAGGTGGTTGACCGTAATATCATCATGACCCCCCGGATTGCCCGGTTACTCAGTTGGACGGCTCTGGTGACCTTTCCGGTAATTGGCTTTGCCACCAGTGCAGTCCTTTGGTGGACTCGCCGTTAAGCTTAAATGTAGGGAATTGCGTCAACCCCTATAGCTCCAACACAGAACGGGCCTTGGCGACTATCTCTTTAGGACGAAAAGGCTTCGTCATATAGAAGTCAGCCCCGACGGCGAAGCCTTCTTCTTTCTCTATTTCCTGTCCTTTCGCCGTTAACATAATGATGTAAACCTGGGATTGTTGCCAATCATTTTTGATGATTCGACAGACTTCAATCCCATTTTTTTTCGGCATCATCACATCTAAGAAGACTAAATTTGGCTGCTCCTCTTGAATAAGAGTGAGGGCTTCGAGTCCATTTTGAGCGGTCAGTAGTTCCACTCCCTCATCTTCTAAGTCTTCTAGGGCCTGTTCCAGTAAAATCCTAATGTTTGGCTCGTCGTCCACAATTAATATTTTTAAGCACATGGTAGAGCAAGGGGGAGTGATGGTTGTTAGAGTCTTCAGATGAGATAGGATAACTATATCTTGGGTTCATCCTCAATATCACCGAGCAAGAAAAATACGAGATGTTCCAATCCTTTCTCGAAACGCAGGGCCTGAACTACTTCATGCTCCTGTAAGAATTCTGGGTCAATGGCAATGATATCGGGTTGGATCTCCATGGCTTGGTCAACACATTCCCGCTCGTTGGAGGCTTGGGAGACTGTATAGCCTTGACTGGTGAGAAGTTCAGAAATCACCTTTAAGCTGGAGTGGTCATCGTCAACGACCAAGACTTTTTTATGGGATGAGCCTTGGGAGAGGAGGGAGCCGACTTCCTGTAGAAACCCTTGTCGATCTAGAGGTTTCTTGAGATAGCGATCAACTCCAGCGCGATAGCCTCGCTCGCGATCTTCGACAATCGACAGGACTAAAATGGGAATTCCCCGGGTTTGGGGTTCATTTTTCAGAACCGCCGCCACATCGAAGCCGTCGATATAGGGCATCATGACATCCAGAACAATTAGATCGGGACGCGATCGCTTAGCCTCCATAATTGCGGCGACCCCGTCTTTAGCCTGGCGGACGTGATAGCCTTGAGCTTCTAGGGATTGGCGCAAGAGTTCCCGTACATGTTCATCATCATCCACAACTAGGATAGTTTTGCCTAAATTTGACCCGAGTTGGGCTGGGGTAGCTTCTTCCGTGGTCCCCACATGGTCTTCAAGTTGCTGCATCAGCGGTACTAACCCTAATCGTCGGGCAACATCAGGGGTTTCACCTAAGCTCGATTGCCCAGCTGCTCCCTCAACGGGTAAGGTGAAGATAAAACAACTCCCTCGACCCCGTTGGCTTTCCACCCAAATTCGGCCGCCATGGTGTTCCAAGATTTGTTTACAAATGGGGAGGCCCAATCCGGTCCCTTTGGGTTTTTCGGTGAGGGTTTCCCCCACTTGCTTGAACTTGTCAAAGACTTTGGGGAGGTCGTCTGGGGCAATGCCAATCCCAGTATCTTCCACCTCAACGCGAATCTGGGAGTTTTCATGGCGGGCCCGACAGGTGACGTCTCCCGCCTCGGTGAACTTGACGGCGTTGGAGAGTAGGTTAATGACCACTTGGATGAGGCGATCGCTGTCTCCTAAGACGGGGGGCAGGGTTTCGGGAAAATCGGTGATGAGGCTGAGTCCCTCCTGTTCAAAGAGGGAGGAACTGGCGGCAATGGAGCGTTCTAAGACCTCTAGCATTAAGACGGGTTCTTGGTCCCACTCCACTTTACCGGATTCCATTTTGGCGATATCCAAGACATCGTTAATTAGGGTGGTCAGTCGTTCGGCTTCTGAGATAATGATGTTGAGGTTCTGACGCACCCGCTCTTGATGACGTTGGGCCTTGCGATCGCCCTGGGGAAGCAGGGGAAAGACTTGATCCTCTAACTTATCCAAGACAATTGACGCGAATCCCAATACAGAGGTTAGAGGGGTGCGCAATTCATGGGAGACGGTGGCGATGAAGTCAGTTTTCATGCGATCGACTTCTTTCTCTAGGGTGACATCCCGAATTAAGATCACCGAGCCAATATCACTCGGCTCGGACTCTGCCGGAAGGGACTCTAAGACTCTCGTAGCCAAGGCTTGACCGATACGGTTTCCGGGTAACTCCAGTTCGGCGGTGGCAGCTTGGTGGTTAGGGGTGGCTTGTAGTTCTCGTAGGAGTTGCCCCGCATCGGTTAACCCCAATTCCTCACAGGTACGACCTAAGATCGTCTCAGTTTTCAGGGCGAACATTCGCCGTAGGATAGGGTTGAAGCGGGTGATGTGTCCAGCGGTATCTGTCACGAGGAGGCCATCGGCTAGGTTATCTAAAATGGCATTGAGATCGCCGAGGGCTTGTTTTAAGGCTTCTTCGGCTCGTTTGCGTTCGGTGATATTCATCCCCGCTCCCCGGTAGCCGATGAAATTCCCTTGATCGTCAAAGCGGGGGATTCCTGTGGCAAAAATCCAGACCACCTCCCCTTGTGGGGTTAGACTGCGATGTTCAAATTGAAATGGCTCTTGACGTTCAACGGTGGTGATGAAGGCATCACGTAGCCAATCGAGGTCTTTTTCATAGATAAACTCAAAGGCGTTACGGCCGAGGACATCCTCACTGGAATGCCCTAACACCTCTAGCGATCGCCCACTAACATAGGTATAGTTTGCCTCAAGGTTCACTTCCCAGAGATATTCTCCTACGGCGTCTGAGACATCACGAAATCGCTGTTCACTCTCTCGCAGGGACTGTTCCGCCGCTCGGCGATCGCGGATATCCCGAGCAATGGTGGCTAACCCCATCGGTTCTTTCGTCCCAGGGGCGTAGATCATAAACAGGTTATAGTCAAATGGAATGGGCTCATGGGTGAGCATATGGCGAAAGTTGACTTCCCCCCGCCAACTTCCAGTCTCTTCAACAATGGCAAAGATATTCTTTTGAATCCCACCAAAGTCTTCAGGGAAGAAAAAGTCTTTAAAGGTGCAATCGCTCAATTTGGGTTTGCCCCGATCCTCTTCCCTGGGGGAACTGTCTTTTGCTGCCAGGCCGACAAGTTGCCGTCCGGCCGGGTTGAGATATTCAGGAATCCCGTCAAAGTTGCCAATGCCAATCAAATCGCTGCTATTCTCAACAATTGCCGCCAGGGCCTGTAATTTTCGCTCTTGAGCCTTGCGTTTAGTGATATCGTTAATCCAGCCCGACCAAATAATTGAGCCATCGGCTTGATATTCCGGCTGCGATCGCCCTTCAATCCATCTCAGCTGACCTGATGCGGTCTGCATTCGTCCCTCCCAAACCCAAGGATCTCCCGTTTCAGCGGAGGCTTGAATCGAGGCTTCTAGTTTCGGCCGCTCCTCTGGATGCGTTAGTTCAAAAATAATCGAAGCATCGTTTTCAATACTGCGGCTGGGGACTTCAAAAAAGCTCTCGGCACTGGGTGAAACATAGGGAAAACTAAACTCTCCATTGGTGTCTCGTCGGAATTGATACAGGGCCCCTGGGGCATTCTCCGCGATTTTTTGCAGTTGCTTACGGTTGTCATCTTGCAACTTCTGGAAGAGTTCTGTATGTTGAAGCGCCATATCTAAATGGGAAGCGACTTCACGGGCAAATTCAATATCTTGTCGAGTCCACTTCCGGGGTTGACTACATTGGTGAACACAGAGTAATCCCCAAAGTTCGTTTTGTTTAATCAAGGGAACAACCAAGTTAGCACGAACCTGGAAACGCCGCATAATGTCCCGATGACACTCACTCAACGGTTCGACTTCAATATCAGCAACGGCGTAAATTTTGCCTTGACGATAGATATTAGCATAGTTATCCCCAAAGCAGTAATCAGTTGCCTGTTTAGCCAAGGCTGAATCATAGTCTGGGGCGACTTCCTCCGCAATAAACGTCCCAGTTCGATGATGGGTTTCGCTGGAAAATTCAAAAACAGCAACCCGGTCTGCCTCTAAAAGGTGGCGAATTTCTTGAACTGTCGATTGGAAAATAGTGTCTAAATCAAGGGTAGCTCGAATATGACGAATGACGTTAGAGAGGGCTGTTTGTTTGGCTAAGAAGGCTTCTTCTAACTCAACAATAGTTTGACGAAGCCTAGCAATCTCTTGAGCCGGATTTTCGGGAGTTTTGTCCATTGATATTTCAGATAATGCAATATTTTCTAGGTTGCTGTCGACGCGATCGCCTGAGTCTTTAATTCGCCTTGAATTTTGAAACTTAAGATTCAATAAAGGGGGAATTGGCTAGAACACGGTAAAGCTTTAATAGAATAGGAATTGAGGTTAACATGTCATAAATATCATCAGGGGTCATCTGTTGTAAATTTGGATTATCTAACGCTAATCGCTGTATTAGCTGCTGGCAGTCATCTAAAACGATGACTGGGTCTGATTTAGAGAGATTTGGAGAGGTTGGAGCGATGGCTAAGGACGATTCGATTTTGAGATCACTGTCTGGCAGAGGCTCGCCGAGGTCTGGACGCAGAGGAATCCAGATACTAAATCGGGTTCCGCCTCCAGGACTTGATTCACAAAGCAGTCGTCCGCGATGTTTATCCACGACAATTTGTCGGCTGATGGCTAAGCCTAATCCTGTCCCTTTTCCTAAGGGTTTGGTGGTAAAGAAGGGATCATAAATTTGCGATCGCACCTCCTCACTAATCCCGGGTCCATTATCGGCAATTTCCACGACGGCCCAGCGATTTTCTACAAATTTAGTACGTAGCCAAAGGGTCGGATACTCGATGTTGGCCTCCTCCATCGCATCAATGGCATTCGCGACTGTATTAATAAAAACCTGGTTTAGCTGTCCGGCATAACATTCAATCTTCGGTAAGTCTTGGTAGTCACAGTTGATTTGCACTTTTGGCCGAGCGCCTTTAGGTTTGATGCGATGATTGAGGATGAGCAAGGTACTATCGAGGCCGATATGAAGGTCCGCCAGTTGGGGCCGATCCCGATCAATGCGAGAAAAGTTCTTGAGGGAATGTACGATCTCCTGAATGCGCTCAATTCCCATTTTCATGGAGACAATCAGCTTGGGTAAATCTTCCTGAACAAAGTCCAGGTCAATCTCCTGAATTAACCGCTCAATTTCAGGCTCAGTTTTGGGATAATAGTAACTGTAGAGGGTGACTAACTCTAACAAATCTTGGGTGTAGCTCTGGGCATGATCTAAGTTCCCGTTAATGAAATTCACGGGATTGTTGATTTCATGGGCAATTCCGGCGACCATTTGCCCTAAGCTCGACATTTTCTCGCTCTGCACCAAATGCGCCTGAGCCTGTTGTAACTCATCTAGGGCATTTTGTAACTGCTGGGCCTGTTTCTGGGCGTTGAGAGCGGTGTGATGACTTTGTTGATACAGTAGGGCCTTATCGATGGCGATCGCCGTTTGCACGGAAAACAGGGTTAGCAGTTTGAGATGTTCCGCATCATAGACGGTTCCCTGGTCATGAACCACCGCCATCAAGCCAATGAGACGGGATTGAACATGAAGGGGAACACAGAGGAGGGAGGAAATTGAGCGATCAATTGCCTTGGAGCGGGGATCGTCAGCAACGTTGTTGATGATTTCCCCCTGTCCCCCGAGCACAAGAGTCCCCAGAATCGTTTTTTCTAAGGCTAAGGGATTAGACCAGGGTAGAGCGGTTCCCCGTTGAGATAACAGGCGCAGTTGCTGATCCTCCTCATCTAACAGCCAAATTACAGCGGAACTGGTGGGTAAGGTGTTTTCAACTTCTCGTAAGACTAATTGCGCCAGTTGATTTAAATCTAGACTGGCGGTAACTTGGGTAGAGATTTCGTAGAACAGGTCGATCTCCTGATAGCGTTCTAACAGTTCCCGTGCTAAAGAGGTTTTCTCACTCTGTTGACGCGCCAGACAGGTTAGAACCTGATGGATAATACTGCCATCTTTATCACTATGCAGCCAACCCAAGGTTTTACCGTTGACATCAATCGTCTGAGAGCAAACTGATAAGCTTCTCTCAAGGGTCTCCGTTTCTTTGTTCGATCTATTGACTTTCGATAATACTTGTGATAGCCAGCCTTCCTCACTCTTAGAGGTATTGGTGAAGACAATTGTTCCACGAGTGTCTTCAATCACAACCTCCATCTCCAACTGCCGGGCCAGTTGGTGGACTGTTGTTTGAATATCGGCTTGACTAAAGAGTTTCTGGAGAAGCGATCGGCTCATGGATAGGGGTTAACAATGACATAGAAGAGCGATAGGCTTTTAGATTAAATCCTCTGATTATTATAAACCCCTTCCCAGAGAATGGGGGAGATTCCTGGGTCTGATCTCCAAGTTGTAACAGAATGTGATACAACTTGACGGGGTACTACAAGGTTTTCGACCATGATTCGCGCCGTTACCCAAGACCACTACATGACCGAGACGGTAGGACTGATCGCTGATTTTGATGGACCGATCGCCGATGTGTCAGAACGGTATTATCGGGTCTATCATGAATGTCTCGATCGCCTCGGGGAGGAAAACAGCCGGATTAAACGCCTCTCCAAGTCAGAGTTTTGGCAACTCAAGCGCGCTCGGGTTCCAGAACGGGAGATTGGCCAACGTTCCGGCTTAACCCCTGAGCAAGGGCAAGAATTTGCTAAGTTGCGCCGTGAGTTGGTGCATAGTCAGCCGTATTTGAAGTACGATCAGTTAATTCCGGGGGCGATCGCCGCCTTGGAACGGGCCCAGGCCGCTGGATTTGAACTGACCCTGATGACGATGCGCCGGGAACGGGAACTGGCGGAGGCTCTTTCTCGCTTTGATGTGGGGCGCTTTTTTCCCGAGGAGCGTCGCTACTGTATGGGGAATCAGGAGGTCAAAACGGCGGATACTCAGGACAAACCCCGTTTGATGGCCCGAGCGATGACGGAACTTCCCCGCTATGAAACCCTGTGGATGGTGGGTGACACGGAAGCCGATGCGATCGCCGCCAACAGTCAAGGGATTCAGTTTATCGGTGTGCTGTCTGGGATTCGCGATCGCCCCTCTCTGCAAGCACATCATCCTTATAAAATCGTGAACACCCTCAGCGAGGCGGTGGATGTTCTCTTAGAGACCTTCACAGCTCAGAAGGCACAACAACAACCCTGAGAACAGGGGTGCAACCTAGGTTGCACCCCCAGCGAACCCAGTCTGAGTCATGCCGAGACTCCATCCCAGAAGGGACTACTAGCGTAGATAGCTAGAGCTGAGCCAAAGAAGGAAGAAGGTGATCCAGGCCGCGATAATTTGTGGATCAAGTTGGGAACCGAGCAGGGTTGCTAACTGGCCCCCGAGGAGAACCCCAACGACCACACCCACTAGGGTAAACAAGACCGCACGGCCGAACCGCTTTTCTTTACGGTTGAGGAAATATAGACTAGCACCTGCTCCTAGGGCCAAGCAGATGGGAACATACGCCGCACTAATGGCACTCAGAACACTCAGTGCGGCAAATATACCGGCCGGCAGCAGGATATCACTCTGACTAGGAGTGTCAATCGCCCCTTGTAACCACTCCGGCATTCGGTTCGAGGGAGGCTCAGGTAAGCTTTTCGGCGGTGGGGACATCACGCGCTCAGGAAAGCGGATGCCCTCGGGAACTTTGATTTTGCCTTCCTGACGTAATCGCAACCGATCCATTAGGACGGCATCGTAAGCCATTTCGATGCGCTCGACAGCCTGGCGATCGTCATTGAGGCCGATCAACCGACTACGTGCCGCCTGAATTTCGTCGAACGAAGCGTCTTCAGTGACTCCGAGCTGCTCATAAGGACTCTGGTCGCTCATTGCCCAAATTATTAAAACGTGTCTATCTTCTATATAGCTTAGCTTGAGTCTTGCGGTTTCGACAGAGTTACAGAGAAGTTTCTTGCAGGAGTGGTCCCCTTCTGGGATCGTGGTCTGAGGGGCGATCGCCATGTAATCCCCCCCGTGAGACCGGTTCAGCTTTTGTCTCAATGGATAATCTTGACCCCTGAGCCTAGAAATTCCCCTCAGTCTATTGTTCCCCCCGTCAAGGTTTAGTACAATGTACTAAGCTAACTCACACCCCATGCTGACGGTCTTGTGGATTCGGCGATCGCGTCACGTTGCCGATCTGGTTCCTGTGGACTAATACAAGACTCTCCTCCTGTTCACTGCACGCTACGCTTCAAGCTCATGGCCCGAACCAAACCTCCCTCTAATAAAGTCTTAACCATTCGTCTCCCCATAGGAGAACTTGAACGTCTTGAGGATTACTGCCTCAAACGGGGTAAAACGAAGACTGACGTGCTGCGGGAGATGATTCGTAAATTACGGGTCTAGGGGATTGACAAAATAGCCAAAATATGCCACAAGATTAGCGGGCTTCATTCATCCATCGCCTCCAACGCCGCGAGGATAGCTGAGGGCTGTACCTTGTCTTTGAACCAGACAATGGGGACGGGGACATCCTTAGCATCCACCCCAGCCTTGGCTAAGTTTAGCCGTTCGGACACCGCCAACAGAAGAGGGCGATCGCTCCCCTGGCGAACTTGGGAAAACTTCTTACGCAGATACTCCGGTCGCCAATAGCCGACGATTTCTAACAGTATCTCACGGCCGTCGGGATGGATGAGGCGGAAATCTGGGACCATAACACTGCCGGGGATAGGGATTAAGTCCACTTCTCGCTCCAGTTCCCAAGGAGTGTCGAGTTTGGCCCAACGTTCGGCGAAGGATTGTTCCAACATGGAATCATAGGCTTTTCCCGGGGGGTAATGACTCACCAGTCCGCAGTCGGAATCCAGGGTAAATTGACCGGATGCTGGCCGGCCCGTCTTAGTATCTCGCTGTTGTAGAGTCGCTTTGAGACTCCAGCGGCTGACATGAAGCAGGGCCGGTAGGAGTTTGGCGATGGCTAAGCCGTAGCGGGTACTGGGTTTAAATAAACTGGTGGGGCCGTCGATGGTGATGGTAAAGCCGCAATCGGCATCTCCCTCGATATAAAACATCAAACTAAAGAGTTTGAGATAGCGAAAGAGGAGTTTATATTGGCCGGGGACATTGCGATGAGCCTGAATGGTGATGTCACTGGCGCGATAAAAGATGCCTTGAACTTGGGAGAGATTATAGTGATGTAACAGGGCCTCGGGGTCTGGGGCGTTGAATTCCGTTAGACGGCGGTTTTCCTGTAAATCGGCATAGAGTCCTTCAACAATGGCCGTGAGGGGAACCTCTCGTTCGAGTTCCTGACTGAGTTCCTGGGCCAAGAGTTCGAGGATTTTTAGGGTATTCTCCGGTTTGGGGACTCGTTGCGCGGCGGCGGTGAAGACGCGCGATCGCAACTCGATTGGATCTAAGGGACTGACAATCTCAAAGGTACAGTAACGGCCTTTGAGCAAATGAGCTAACCCCCGCCGCAAGCGATAATCGGGGCGATCGCCTTCAAACTCCTTGAGACGGCGATCGAGATGTCCCTGAGTCTCATCGCGGGACTCCTCAAACAGGGCGATCGCCGCCGCCGCTAGATTAAGATGAGGGGTATCGAGGGGGAGTCGTTTAGGAATCAACGTCTCCCCCCGGCGGCGATGGCTGAGTAAATCACTCGGTAACATAGGCACAACCCCGAAACAAACTGGAACACCCTGTTTTAGCTTAGCGGTAGGATTGCCTATTCTGAACTAGAATCGCTGATTGTTCGGTGTTACCTGTTCTGGGAAATCTCGATGTCGGAGTCTTGAATCTTATGTTGCGTCTGCGATCGCCCTGGTACCTGATTCATTTAACCCTGTCGCCGCTGCTGCTACTGGCGGCCCTAGTCCTATCACCTCAGCCTTCCGCCTCGGCCCGGGAGATGGACTTAGCACAAATGCAACCCCACCAACAGCGACAACAGCAGCGACGACAACGGTTACGAGAAGGGAATGACTATCTCGGCAATCAGAACTATGAAGCGGCTGAGGCGGTGTTTCGGGAACTGCTGGAACAGTATCCTGAAGATGCCCTGCTGCGTTATAAATTGGGAGATGCGCTCTCAGCTCAATATCGCTACGAAGAAGCCAGTGAAGCCTATCAGGAGGCGATTCGCCTGAATCGAGATCATGCTCTGGCCTATAACGCCTTGGCTAATCTTCGGGCCCGACAGGGACGACTTGAGGAAGCCGTCTCTCTCTATGAACGAGCCTTAGACATTAATGATACTTATGTCGAAGCCCTACGCAATTTAGGGCAAGTCTTGGCCCAATTGGAGCGGTTTGGCGCCGCCTCTGAGGTATTATCTCAAGCCTTAGACTTGTTAATTGAGCGCAATGAAATCTGGAAAGCCATAGAAGTTGCTAAACTTTTGGAACAGGTCAACGAACGTCGTGGACTGGTCTAATTCAGTAGTCGTCAACTGTGAGAATTCCTCTTCAGCAACCCCGAAATGGGTCGGGCCTCCTCTGGTGGGGCCTACTAACATCCTTGATTATTGTGGCTTCGGCCTTGATGGGGGCGATCGCGGCCTTAATCGTACCCACGTCTCCCCTAGTGCAGCCTAGTCGCCGTGAGAACCGCGAACAAGGACAGTTTGGCTATGAACTGACTCGTCCGGTGAACTTGATGGTGTTGGGAGTCGATCGCGATCCCGAGTTAGCGGATGATTCCCCGGACTTGTTGGAAGGACGCAGTGACACCGTTTTGGCAGTACGCTTCGACACCTATGCCAATCAGGTGAATGTCCTCTCGGTTCCTCGGGATACAGAAGTCAATTTAGGAGAGTTTGGCTGGGGGAAACTGAATGAAGCCAATTATCTCGGTGGCGTGGCGTTGATGCAGTCCAGTTTGGAGGCTGTGCTGACGGATGTGGAGTTCGATCGCTATTTCCGGGTGAACACTCAGGGATTGGTGGAGTTGGTGGATTTAGTGGGTGGGGTGGATATTTTTGTTCCCTTTCCCATGTCCTATCGCGATCGCACTCAGGAGTTGACCATTGAACTCGATGCCGGTTGGCAACGATTGACGGGAGAGCAGGCCCAGCAGTTTAGTCGCTATCGTCAGGGGCCCTATGGGGATATTGGCCGGGTGCAACGACAGCAGATGTTGTTACAGGCGTTGCGCGATCGCCTCCTCAGTCCGACGGTGTTAACGCGCCTCCCGGCCATCATCCGTATTTTGCAAACTCATGTGGATACTAATCTCACGGTGAGTGAGATGTTGGCCTTGGCCAGTTTTACCTTAGAGATTGAGCGCGATGATTTACGGATGGCGTTACTTCCGGGGGAGTTTAGCAATCCTGACTCTCCCCTAAGTTATTGGCAGGTGGATGAAACGGCGAGCGATCGCCTGGTGGGGCAATTTTTCCAAACTTCATCGGAGTCAGGATTTATTAATGAGGGGGGCAATCAAACGGCCTTTGGTCGCACGAACAGCCAACCCTCAGGCGGGTCTAGGGACAACTCTCACTCGGCCACACAACCCCGCATCACCTTACAAAATGCCACCCAGGACTCCCTCGCGGTGGAACGCCTGGCCGCTTATCTAGAGGAGTTGGGGTATGAGGATATTGATGTGGGCCAGGATTGGGATGGGGTTCACCGCCACAGCACCATTATTGTGCAACGGGGGGATTATGAGGCTGGGGAACGGCTGCGATCGGATTTGGGATTTGGGCGATTGGAGGCCTTGTCGACGGGGGATATTAGGTCTGATTTGACGATCCGCATTGGTTTGGATGTGGAGCCTGTGTTTCGCACTCAGGGGAGGGAGGGGGAACCACAGAGTCACAGAGGACACAGAGGGGGAGAAGAGGGGGGATGATAGGGATAGGGTTGGCAATTACAGGGTGAATTGGGGTGAATCCGGATTAAGGGCTGGATTTCTTGGAAAGAGAAGTTAGGTTGTTCCGGGTCCGAATTCCTATGCCTTCTCAAGACTCTAACTCATCTGATGCCGCTTACGGCCGTTCCTGGGGGACTGACCCGGGGAGGGGCGATCGCCGTTTGGGGGAGATTGAACGAGAATTATTACAGTCTCCTGCCTATCAAACGGCGTTAAATGGCTTAAAGGAGATGTTTGGCGATGCGGGGTATGCGGCCCAGATGCTGATGCACGAGGTGAGTCGGGAGGCGATCGCCCTAGCTTTGAGAGAAACTAACCCCACCACAGCTTTACCCTCGGCCCCACCCATTTCTCAACCCATTTCCCAATCTCAATCTCCCGTTCCCCGACAAGGGAGTGAGGCGGAACGGCTAGCAAGGAGTCGCTATCTCTACCGATTGGGGAAATATCTACGGGCCCAACGGTGTCGCCAGCATCTGTCGTTAGTGCAACTGCATCACCGGACTGGGATTCCGATTCAGCATCTGCACGCCCTAGAATCGGGTCATATTGGCCATTATCCTCAAAGTCCCGCCTATTTGAGAGGGTCGCTCCATCTTTGGGCCCGAACTCTAGGATTGAATGCTGATGCCATTATCGCTAAGCTTCCTCTCTCTTGCCCTCGTCCCCCCCTACCGCCTCCCCCACCGCCGCCGCCGCCGCCGGCTGTTATCGAGCCGAGGACCTCGGTTGAGGAACGGTTTGATTCTTCCTGGTGGTGGCGATCGCTGGCCTGTGGAACGCCTGTCTTGGCGACGTTAGGCCTGGCCTTATGGGTTGCCAATCTTCCTCCCGCGTCTCAACCTCCTCGCCAACTCCCGGAACCGGAGTCTGGGAACCGGCCCACTCTGCGTCCTCACTCCTCTCGTCAGGTCTTATCTGAGGGCGATCGTCCCCAGGTGGTTCCCCCTGAATCGCTCCGGCAACGGCGAGATTAGGTAGTTTTAATGGTCTGAATCAGCCGTAACAGCCAGAGGGAGCAGGTTAGGGCAACGAAATGAGCAAATAGACTATTGGTGTTGGCCAGAACCACGAAAATATCAATTGGTTGTACCAAACGACTCAAGGCGGCTGGTGAAAACTGTACCCCTTCAGAACTGAGAACTTTCACCATCAAAAGTCCGGTGATGATTTGTGCGGCCACCAAGCTAAACAACATCCCCACGAGATTGATAATGACCCCAGTTTGCAAAGACCCCAAGGTTTGCGCTCGTGTCGGCCGCAGGGAGGGGTCGGGAATCGCCAAACGTTTGGCAATCTGGGTGTAGCGTAAGGCCCAATACATCCCAATGGCGAGGGCCACTAGCCCAGCAATAGCAAAAAACAGTCCGGGCCCCTCTTCGGGACTAAGGCGATTGGGTTCCCCAGTATTTGAGCCGACAAAACCGGCGAAGAAGAAAATTAAGCCCGCAATCACCCCCAACACCAGTTGAAACCAGAAGCTAATTTGCCCAAAACGGCGCATCGCGGGAATGACGCGCTCTAACGAGGGTGGGATTTGCCCCTCGTAGATGGTTGTATCGCGGGTCGGGAGTTTGTTTTCGTCGTTCATGAACGTCTTATCGATGCAGAGGTACAGCAGCGAGTACCCCTCCAGGATATCGTGTTTCCCCCCGACCTGTTGGGAGAGTGCCCTCGCTTCTCAACTACCCGCTTTATCCATCAGTCCCGGGTAGCCATCAAAAAATCCTGACAAATCGAGAGATTTGGTAACGGTTGCGTCTCAAAATTCATCTTTAAACTGCTATAAAGATAGAGAAAGATCGGTAAAATCCGCTGCTTAAATCTCAGGGTGGGATTCTATCAACAATGTGGGTCATCTAAGGATTAAGTCTCAACGTCAAATTTTTTATGCTAATGGAATCAATACATCTTCTGGAATCTGGACTAGCTGAAGTCGTCTTTTTAGGAAAGTTCTCCCTAGAAGCGATTTCCGTGTTATGTGTTTTCTTGGGCATTGTGAAAACAGTGCAACTGGCGTTGAGATTTGCTGAATTTAAATATGATGAATTTCTGTTCATTCAACTGAGAATCCGCTTTGGAGTTTGGCTCGCCTTAGCCCTAGAATTTCAGTTGGGGGCTGATATTCTGGCAACAACGGTCGCCCCTCAAATGGAAACCTTGATTAGATTGGGGGCGATCGCCATTATTCGGACATTTTTAAACTATTTCTTAAACATCGAGCTTGAACATGAGTTTGAGTTGAGGAAACATCAGTCTGGGAATGAGCATCTTCCTCCAATTAAATCATAACAATTATTCAAATTTTATTTGAAGTCATAATTAAAAGCAAAATCAAGCTTGTCGGTAAACTTGATTTTGCTTTAACAGTATTCTAAATCTACTTCTTTCTGATTTTCTCTCAGCAATTGTACTAATTCCTCGACCAGATTGCGACGAATTGATATGTTTTTAGGCAGTAAAGGATTTTGGTAAAACTCATTAATCTGTTGTCCCACCAAGAAAAAGATAGAATCTGCCTCTAAAATTTCTCGGGCCAGCAACACTGCCCCATTACGGTCAAACGGTAAGCGTTCTAAATCGCAATGACATTTTTTCAGGAGTTCTGTGGCTTTGGAAATGGTCAAAATTCCCTCTGTCACTAAATCCACTTCATCAAGAATACCAATCGGGGGAAGTTCTTTACGCATGGTCGAAATATCCATTTCCACTGTTTCCCCCATATAATTGGCAACGATATTTCCAGTGGTTCCTCCACAGAGGGCTTTACGTCCTGGAAAACTCAAAAATCGTTCTGCAAAGGCTTCATCTTGACTGGGATCTAAGGGCGGCCCGGTGAAAATCATCAAGGGGTTACGGCGACGGACATAAACCCCCACCAGAGACGCATCATCACCGATTTGATTGCGATAGAGTCGCCGAGTTTCCCCGAGAACCTTATCTAAGAGACTACGGGCCGTGGGTGCATCATGGACAAACAGGCGTTCCATGTACTTGGCGATATTCTCCCAACCCCAGCCGAAGTTCATCGTATCTCCAAGGCCAGCATAGAGGACTCCGTCACTAATCGCCCCCAGAAAGTCTCCTCGTTCTAACGTCCCCTCCACCACTTGAATTTTACGGTTAAGAATCCGATCAATTCGCGGTTTGGGGTTCATCATTCGCCCTTTTTTAAAGTAAAATATGGGTGGATTATCAAAATTTATGACCCTAAATTTGTTGGTAATGTTATCAATTTGAATAACCGTAAATGTGGCATACGCAATTTTGCGGACTTGGCAAATTGGCAGAGTTCCAATTACGGTTTCCATGACCGCTTCTAAGGCAATGTCCGCATTTAACATCGTAATCAGGATTTCACTGGTTAGGGTTGCCAAGATATTCGCCTTGACCCCACTACCTAATCCATCAGACAAGACAATTGTTGTTTTGTTTTCCGTTTTGATAAATTTAACTTTGTCGCCACAAAGTTCTTCACCTTTTTTGTTTAAACTTAGGTGACAAATATCAAAAAAGTTGTCGGCTCGATGCGTATTAGTTTGAGTCATGTTAAACCATTTCCTGCTCGACCGCTTCGATGATTTTCAACAAACTAACTTTAGTTTCTGCCGTTGTTTCTCCCAGGAGTCCAGCAATTTCTTGAGCAACTTTCATTTGATTGTCAACGACCTCTCGGACGTTTAAGACAGTCTCAGTTTTGAGGTGTTGTAGTTCCTGTCGTCGTTGATATTCTTGGGTGATATCCACCATGATACAGGCGATGATTTTTTCCTCAGGAATCGGAAAAACAACTTCTCGTAAATAGAGTTTGGGATGACTATACTCCCGTTCAACACCTCGAATAACTTGTTGACTACTCCAGACGTTTTGAAAATGGTCAATGTTGCCCAAGATACGGCTAGCCGGTTGCCCGAGAATGTTGGTTTCTTCCACCTCAAACATCCGGCAAAAGGCAGGGTTAACCAAAACAATGGTAAAGTTGGAGTCAACGGCAATCAATCCATTGGGATCGTATTCCCAGAGGAGTCGCCAGATATGGTTTTGGGTGTGTTCTTGCATGGTTGAGGAGGAGAGGAGGGGGAACCACAGAGTCACAGAGGACACGGAGGTTAGGAGGGAGCAGGATTTTCTTCGAGAGTTTTTTGGATGGTGGGGAGGATTTCGCCAAGGAATTTTTCTTCGATATTTTGTGGGTTGATATCGACGAAATGCTCGTCTTTAAATTTCATGACGATGCCGTAGCTACAGGTTTCTAGGCAGAAAGACCCTTTGAGTTCTACGGCGTCTTCGAGGTCATAGTCCTGGATGAGCGATTGCAGTCGGGGGAGAACTTCGTACACCCCCAACTGGTGACAGGCTGACCCCATACAGAGGTAGAGGTTTTCTTTGGGCATGGGGGGAAAGGTTAAGAGGCAAGAGGCAAGAGGCAAGAGGCAAGAGGGAGAACCCACCCCTAACCCCTCCCAGGAGGGGAAGGCAAGAGGCAATAGGGGGAATTGTGGGGGCGAAATAGGGTTCGCCCCGATGGATTGGAATGGCTGGGGGTTAGTGGCGGTAGATGGTGTTGATGATGGTTTTGTTGGGGGCGATTAGGTCGATATGGAGGGGCATTTGGCCGATGGCGTGGGTTGAACAACTCAGACAGGGGTCGAAGTTGCGGATTCCGGCTTCGACTCGGTTGAGAAAGCCCTCGGCAACATCGTTGTTATGGATGTAATGTTGGGCAATTTGGGTGACGGTTTTGTTCATGGCCAGGTTGTTTTGTCCCGTGGCGATGATTAGGTTGACTTTCTCGATGAGACCGTTTTCGTCTACATTGTAATGGTGAAATAGGGTTCCGCGAGGGGCTTCGCTGACGCCGACTCCTTCGAGGTTGTTGATTTCGGCTTTGGCGCGACAACGGGAGGAGAGTAAGTCGGGGTCGTCGACATACTGTTCGATGCGTTCGATACAAGCGAGAACTTCTAGGAGACGGGCGTAGTGGTACATGAAGGAGGAGGTGGCGCAGCGGCCGCCGGCCCGTTGGCGAAATTCTTGTAGTTCGCGGTCGGCGTCGGGGGTTCCCATGCGATCGCACACGTTGACGCGGGCTAGGGGGCCAACGCGATACATTCCGTCAGGATAGCCTAGGGGCTTGTAATAGGGGAATTTGAGATAGGACCAGGGTTCGACGGCTTCATCGAGAAAGTCTTGATAGTTTTCTTCCCGCAGGCCATCGGCGACGATGTTGCCTTGGCTATCGACAAAGCGCAAATGACCGCCGTAATGTTCCCAGGTTCCGTCGGGGGCGACGAGACTCATAAATAGGGAGTCGAATTTGCCGAAGATGTCAACTTCGTCTTTTAGGGTATCGTCGAGGAGTTGTTTGAATAGCCCTAGGGCCGTCTCGATGGTTTGACGGGATTCGGGGAGGCGATCGCGAATCCATTGTAGACCCTCTTCCGACAGGGGCGATCGCACCCCACCAGGAACGGCCCAGGCGGCATGGATTTTCTTGGCCCCCAACAGTTCAATCACCGTCTGTCCAAATTGACGCAGACGAATCCCCGCCCGGGCTAAGTCGGGATTCGCGTCCATCAAGCCAAAGACATTGCGTTTGGCGGGGTCACTATCCCAGCCTAGGAGAAAATCAGGACTACTGAGATGGAAGAAACTCAGGGTGTGGGATTGGATGATTTGGGCTAAGTTCATCAATCGCCGCAGTTTCTCTCCGGCGGGGGGAACTTGGACGGCCAGGATTTTATCGCCGGTTTTGGCGGCGGCGAGAAGATGGCTAACGGGACAAATTCCACAAATACGGGCGGTAATTCCGGCCATCTCAAACATGGGACGACCTTCGCAGAATTTCTCAAAGCCGCGAAATTCTACGACATGGAAACGAGCGTCATCCACATCTCCGGCATCGTTGAGAAAGATGGAGATTTTGGCGTGACCCTCAATGCGTGTGACGGGATCAATAACAACGGTTTTACTCATGGTGATAAAGAAGGCAAGAGGCAAGAGGCAAGAGGCAAGAGGCAAAAGGGGAGGAAGGGCAAGATGGTAGGATGCGTCCCGGTATCAGTAGGGGTTTTGACCTAAGCCTATCGACTCAAACTTGCCGGAACGCATCATTTGGGCAAGAGGCAGAACCCACCCCTAACCCCTCCCAGGAGGGGAAGGCAATCGGCAGTAGGGAGAACCAGAACCTATGCTTAGCCCTTCCCAGGGAATGGCAATGATTTAGCCGAACTTAATCATTGAGCGCCCTTCCATGACGGGCTGTTCTCCTTTTAGTAGTGGTTCGATCGCCGCTTGGATGCGAGGGGCGGAGGGGGGACAGCCGGGGATAAATAGGTCAATATCCACCAACTCATGAATCGGACGGACGCGATCGAGCAATTCTGGGACAATCCCCGGTTCATGGGGGAGTTGAGCGGTTTGGTCCCCGAGTTCGAGGTAGCAGCGTTTGAGAACTGGCTCGGAACTGCCTAACATATTGCGCATGGCGGGGACGTTGGCCGTGACGGCACAATCGCCGAAGGAAATGACAAACTTGGTGCGTTGGCGAACTTTGTACAACAGTTCTAGGTTTTCTTCATTGGCCACAGCCCCTTCCACCAAACAGACATCCACATTCTCGGGATAGTCTTTGATATCGGAACCAACGGGACTATAGACAATATCGGCGAACTTGGCCACTTCAAAGAGCCATTCGTCCAAGTCCAGGAAGGACATATGACAGCCGGAACAGCCCGCTAGCCAAATCGTTGCCAGTTTTACTTTCTTGTTTACCGTGTCCATTGATTTTCTTCCCGTGCTTTGACTAAAAATTCCAGTTTGCCGCGATCGCGTTCCAGTTCGGAGGCGGTACTTCCCTTACGGAAAATCGACCCTGTGGGACAGGCATCAACACATTTCCCGCAGGCGGTACAGGCATCGACATCGCCCCAGGGTTGACTCAACCCTGTCACCACTTTGGCCGCCGCCCCGCGTCCGGCGACATCCCAAACATGAGCGCCTTCGATTTCATCGCAGACACGCACGCAACGGGTGCAGAGGATACAGCGGTTATGGTCGATGCCAAATTGGGGATGGGAGATATCTACGCCCCGTTCCGGGAAACGATAGGTAAAGCGACTGTGATCCATCCCCACTTCAATGGCCACATCTTGCAATTCACAGTTCTCGTTGGCGACACAGACGGCGCAGACATGATTTCCCTCGGAAAAGAGCATTTCCACGGTCATGCGGCGATACTCGTCTAACTGGGGGGTATGGGTGGTGACGTCCATCCCCTCGCTCACTTCTGTGACGCAGGCGGGGAGGAGTTTAGGAATCCCTTTGATTTCCACTAAGCAGAGACGACAGGCGCCCACATCGGAAACGCCATCGAGGTGACAGAGGGTGGGAATCCGGATTCCCGCTTCACGGGCAGCATCCAAAACCGTTTTACCGGCTTCGGCAGCTACGTCGATATCGTTGATTTTTAGGGTGACGACAGACATAGGTAATTAAGGCAAAAGGCAAAAGGCAAGAGGCAAAAGGCAAGAGGCAAAAGGCAAGAGGCAAGAGGCAAGAGGGGGAACCCACCCCTGCCCCTCCCAGGAGGGGATGGCAAGAGGGAGAACCCACCCCTGCCCCTCCTGGGGGGGTTAGCTTCGACTGTTGGCGGCGACGGTGATGGGATCGGGTTGGAGGAGGTCTAGGTACTCTTGTTCAAAGTAATGGAGGGTGCTGAGGACGGGGTTGGGGGCGGTTTGGCCGAGGCCGCAGAGACTGGTGGCTTGAACCATGCCGCAGAGTTCTTTGAGTCGATCTAAGTCCCGTTTGGTGGCTTTTTCGTCTAGGAGTTTGGTGAGGAGTTGATACATCTGTACGGTCCCGGCGCGACAGGGGATACACTTGCCACAGGTTTCGCCTCGGCAAAATTCCATGTAGAATTGGGCGACTTGTACCATGCTGGTGTCGTCGTCCATGACCACCATGCCTCCTGACCCCATCATCGACCCGAGGTCTCGCAGGGAGTCATAATCGACGGGGGTGTCGAGTTCGCGATCGGGAATGCAACCGCCCGAGGGACCGCCGGTTTGAATGGCTTTGACGCTGTTACCGCCGGGAACGCCGCCTCCCATCTCTTCGACAATTTCGCGCAGGGTAATTCCCATGGGAACTTCAATCAGTCCGTTGTTGCGGATTTTGCCGGTGAGGGAGAAGATTTTGGTGCCTTTACTGCGTTCGGTGCCAATTCCGGCAAACCACTCGGCCCCGTTGCGAATGATGGGGGCGATGTTCCCTAGGGTTTCAACGTTGTTGATGAGGGTGGGACAGCCGTGGAGGCCGGAGACGGCGGGATAGGGGGGACGAGGACGGGGATTGCCTCGTCCTCCTTCGACGGAGGCGATGAGGGCGGTTTCTTCGCCACAGACGAAGGCGCCGGCCCCGACTCGGATTTCGACGCTAAAGTCTACAGGAGAGTCGAAGATTTGCGCCCCCAGACAATGTTTGCGTTTGGCTTGCTGGATGGCTTTTTGCAGCCGGGTGATGGCGAGGGGATATTCGGCGCGAACGTAGATATAGCCTTGGGTCGCACCGACGGCATAGCCGGCGATCGCCATCCCTTCTAAAATGCGATGGGGGTCGCTTTCTAGGACGCTACGATCCATAAATGCCCCAGGATCTCCTTCGTCGGCGTTACAGATGATGTATTTCTGTCCGGGGGGCATTTTGGCGACGGTGGCCCATTTTAAGCCGGTAGGATAGCCAGCCCCGCCTCGTCCCCGTAATCCGGATTGGGTGATGTCTTGGACTACCTCGGCGGGGGTCATTTCATAGAGGGCGTGATGCAGGGCTTGGTAGCCGCCGACGGCGAGATATTCGTCGATGCGTTCGGGATCGATGCGGCCGCTATGTTCGCGGACGATGAGGAGTTGACGGCTGAAGAAGGGGTGGTTGGGGTCCCCTTGGATGGCGTCGGCTTCCCCGGAACCGTTGAGGCTACCGATGATGCTATCAGCCTGTTCGGGGGTGACTTTCTGATAGTGTTTTTTCTCGCTTGGGGCCTCGGCATCTTCGACTTCTACCATCGGCCCTTGACCACAGAATCCCATGCAGCCCACACCGACGGCTTCGACGGTATCGTCTAGGTTGTGGGTTTTGATGGCGGCGTCGAGTTGTTTTTTGACGTCAACAGATTGGGAGGCTTGGCAACCGGTGGAGGTGCAGCAGTGGACGCGGATGCGTTTCTGGGCTTGTTTGGCGGCGGTGGCCTGTTCTAAGAGTTCGGCTCGTTCCATGGCGCTTAATCGTTAAGGGTATCGTAGCAAGGGGGCTGGCTTAGCTGTCTTCTTGTTGCCAGCTATGGATGCGATCGCAGGTTTGTTCGGGGGTTTGTTGGCCGGCGACTTTGCCGTCATAGACGACGGCGGGGGCAATGCCACAAGCCCCAATGCAACGAGCGGTGACAATGGAAACTTGCCCGTCTTCGGTGGTTTCACCAGCGGCAATGCCTACATCTCCTTCGACGGCTTTGAGGATGTCGCCGCCCCCTTTGACGTAACAGGCGGTTCCTAGACAGACGACGCAGGTATGGGCCCCGCTGGGTTTGAGGGAGAAGAGATGGTAGAAGGTGGCAACGCCGTAGACTTGGGAGAGGGGTAGTTGCAGTTTGTGGGCGATGTAGCTGAGGACATCTTCTTCAAGAAAGCCAAAGGCTTCTTGGGCTTTGTGGAGGATTTCGATGAGCGCGTCTTGTCGATATTGGTTACGCTTCATCGTGATGTCTAGAACTTTGAAGCGTTTATCGGGTTTGCCGTCTTTGGCCGGGGCTTTTTCGGAGGATTTTGCGGGGGGTGAGGTCCGGGTGGCAGTCATTCGTGTTTCCTCGGGTTGCGGTTGGACTGGGGCGATCGCCCTCGGGAGCAAATGGAGCGTAGGTTCGAGTTTTTGGGCGATCGCTCCTGGGAGGGGAGCAATAAATCTGCTATCTGTGCTACTGTTTTCTAATGGCAAAGATTAGGAAATCTTTAAGATTCGCTTAAGTAACACAAAGGTTGTTTTTCTTCCTTGAACGTAATGGCGAGAACTGCATCTATTGTGAGCAGTATATCGAAGAAAATCAACTAAAACTCAAGTTAATTTACAAAAATCATCCCAATTTTCTTGTTACGATAAGTAAGATTTGTATATAAAAATTCATTAAGAACAATGAGTGATTTTGATGTCGCCTCTCTGTCTTGCCCTCTGCCGATTGAGCAATACCCCCATGTGCTACTAGCTCACGGTGGGGGAGGACGGTTGATGCAACAACTTATTAATCAGGTCTTTTTACCGGCATTTGGCGGCGCTGAACAGGTGCAGCATGATGCGGCGACGTTGAGTTTGGGGGGCGATCGCATTGCCTTAACGACGGATTCTTATGTGGTTCATCCTCTGTTCTTCCCGGGAGGCGATATTGGTTCAATGGCGGTGTATGGAACGGTCAATGATTTAGCGATGGCGGGGGCCCAGCCTCAATATCTCACGGCGGGATTCATTTTAGAGGAAGGCCTGCCGATGTCGATTCTCTGGCAAGTGGTGCAATCGATGGCGGCGGCGGCGAAGACGGCGGGGGTTCGGATTGTGACGGGAGATACGAAGGTTGTCGATCGCGGTAAGGGAGATGGCATCTTTATTAATACTGCTGGTGTAGGGGTGGTGAGGGGCGATCGCACCATTTCCCCGAGTCAAGTGCAAGTGGGAGATGTGGTGTTAGTCAATGGTGACATTGGCCGTCATGGCATTGCCATTATGGCGGTTCGCGAGGGGTTAATGTTTGAGACGGCTATTGAAAGTGACTCGGCCCCGGTGGCGGCGGACGTGTTGGCCCTGCTAGATGCGGGAATTGAGGTGCATTGTCTGCGGGATTTAACCCGAGGTGGCTTGGCGAGTGCCTTAAATGAGATTGCGGTGGCGGCGAATCTGGGGGTTCGCCTGGATGAAAGGGCGATCGCCGTCCGCGATGATGTTCAGGGGGCCTGTGAAATTCTCGGCTTTGACCCTTTATATTTAGCCAATGAGGGGCGCTTTATCGCCATTGTTCCTTCCCAGCAGGCTGAGGCGGCGTTAGAGTGTTTGGGGGACGGGGCCGCTGAGATTGGCGTTGTCACGGAAACCAGCAAACCTCCGGTCACTATGATGAGTGAGATTGGTTCTCTGCGAACGGTAGATTTATTAAGTGGGGAACAGTTGCCGAGGATTTGTTAGAGGAGATATTCCTTGGGAGTATTTTGGGTTTGGGGGGCGATCGCCCGAATCACCCGTTCATAGGGTTCAATGAGTTTACGATTGCGGCTGAAGTGGTGGATGGGTTGTCCCACAAAACTAGCTTCGGCGAACTGGATGGATTTGGGAACGGGTTTAAAGATAGTGACCTGATGATGGCGTTTTTTCAGTTCCTCCAACACGCGCCGCGTCATGAGGGTGTTTTCTGCCATTGTGGGTAAGACTCCCAGCAATCGCAAACGCAGATTATAGGTTTTGCGGATATCGGAGATTTCATCAAAGAGGCGATCGAGGCCCCGCAAGGAATAATACTGACATTGCACGGGGACTAACACCGCATCCGCCGCCGCCAAGGCATTGAGTGTCAGCAATCCCATATTAGGGGGACAGTCGATGAGAATGTTGGTATAACGGTTTTGAAGGGATTTGAGTTGCTCTTTGAGGACAAAAAACCGTTTGGGATCCTCGGAAATTTCGTTTTCTGCTCTGGCCAGAGTGCTATCCGTGGGCAAAATATGCAGGCCCATCTCCGTCTCAATAATCGGTTCTTCGGGGGTTTCCTGGCGCGTCATCACGTCGTAACTCCCGATTTGGTCTTTTTCCATGTCGATGCCAAATCCCATGGTGAGATTGCCCTGGGGGTCTAAGTCCACGGCCAAACAACTTTGACTTTGAGCTAATAATCCCCCCAGTGCGATAGTGGAGGTTGTTTTTCCCACGCCCCCCTTCGGACTGGCAATTGCAACGATCGCCACGGCTGAACCCCTTAATTCGACAACACTTCGGCACGGTTTGCACCTTCCCAACTATACCGGATTTCGGGAAAGGGTCTGGATTCTCCTGGAGGTCTTGGCGGACTCTCCCTTGGCCGGGATGATTCCCTTGCCATAATAGAAGAGTCCCCAGTCTAGGGTTGAACACCACCATGGCACTTCAGACTCAGATTTGTCCACCCTTGGAAAATGGCGATCGTCTCAGCTACCGTGAATTTGAGCGACGTTACGCGGCGATGCCCCAACATCAGAAAGCGGAATTAGTGGAAGGAGTTGTGTATATGGCCTCGCCGCTACGGTTTACCACTCATGCTAAGCCTCACGCCGATTTGATGGGATTGCTCTGGACTTATAAGATGGCAACCCCACCCACGGAAATCGGCATTGAACCCACGGTTCGCCTGGATGCTGACAATGAGTTTCAACCCGATGGTGTGTTGTTGATTCCCGGTGGGGGTTCTCAACTGAGTCAAGAGGGGTATATTCAGGGGGCCCCGGAACTGGTGGTTGAGATTGCGGCGAGTAGTGCGGCGATTGATTTAGGGGACAAAAAACGGGTGTATCGACGTAATGGGGTTCAGGAATATCTGGTTTGGCAAATCTTTGATGAAAAACTAGATTGGTTTTATCTGGAGGAGGGGGTTTATCAGTCTCTGACTCCTGATGAGGCGGGGATTCTCTGTAGTCGTGTTTTTCCGGGATTATGGTTGAATGAGCCGCAACTGTTGCAAAATAATCTGGCGGCTGTGCTTAATACGCTACAACTGAGGCTGCAATCTTCGGAACATGAGGCGTTTGTGCGATCGGGTATTGGAAATTAGATATAAGATGCTTAATTACTTTCGCGTGAACAGGAGAATTATGCGGATAAGACAGGCGAAGTAGATATTCGGTTTGTTGTTTAGGGCTTTTTGGAAACTTGCGATCGCTTCCTCTGAACGTTCTAGCGCCCTGAGACACTTACCACGTTCGAACCAAGCTCTATAGTCCTCAGGTTGATACTCTAAAGCTTTATTGTAACTAGCAAGGGCTTCTTTCTGTCGTCTAAGTTTCATGAGACACACACCACGCCAGCACCAAGCTTGAGAGTACTCAGGTTGATACTCTAAGGCTTTATCATAACTAGCAAGGGCTTCTTTCCTTCGTCTAAGTTTCATGAGACACACACCACGCCAGCACCAAGCTTGAGAGTACTCAGGTTGATACTCTAAGGCTTTATCATAACTAGCAAGGGCTTCTCTTCTGCGTCTAGGTTTCATGAGACATACACCACGCCCAAACCAAGCTCTATAATACTCAGGTTCATACTCTAAGGCTTTATCATAACTAGCAAGGGCTTCTTTCCTTCGTCCCAGTTTCATGAGACACAGACCACGCTCGCACCAAGCGTGATAGTTATCAGGCTCGTACTCTAAGGCTTTATCATAACTGGCAAGTGCTTCTTTTCTACGTTTCATCCAACCGAGACACACACCACGCTCGTACCAAGCGTGATAGTTATCAGGCTTGTACTCTAAGGCTTTATCATAACTGGCAAGTGCTTCTTTTCTACGTTTCATCCAACCGAGACACACACCACGACCAAACCAAGCTAGGGAGTTATCTGGTTGATATCCTAAGGATTTATCTAAACTAGCAACAGCTTCCTCCCAGCGCTCCAAAAAATACAGGTTAAGAGCATGATCTTTCCATATTTCTGAGTCAAAAGAATTAAATTTTATTGATTTATTGTAGCAAGACAATGCCAGAGAATAGTCATTATTGATTTGAAATAACCAACCTTGCTTTTGTGCTAATTTTGCTTTTTGAATATCAGTTAAATTATCATCTTCTAAAGAATCTCGAAGTTCTCGAATTTTCTCTAGTCGTAAAGCTTTCGGTAATTCCATATACTCATTTAAACTAGAAATTCTCATCCAGTTGTTTAATTGCTCCTGATACATCTCCTCATTTTTTGGCAATATGAATGTTCCCAATCGCCAATCATAAAAATCTGGACATCGCAGAATTAAATACCGAATCACGAAGGGAGGAATAATAAATACCACAGCACTTCGTAAATTGTCTCGCCAACATTCGCGAACTTGATTTAAATGGCTGAGAATTGCCGGAATATCCCGAGGATCGTATTGATGTAAATCATGAGTTTCCCAACCTAAAGCGCGTTTCGTATCCTCATAGCCTAAAATAGCCTGATCTAAACCACGAACCACTAACACATCAAACCGTTCCCGTTGCCAACGTTCCATGGCCTCGGGATACAACGACTGTGACTGGCGATTGAGATCTAACACTGAGACACGCCGAAATTTTGATTTTAGCCGCTGCAAAACCGTTTCCCCTTGCTGTGGCGAAGCTTGTACAAAACAAAAACCAGCCCCCTCATTATTGGCGATCGCCCGTAACAAAAGCCTCAAAACCTCCTCCTGACTTTCAGGCTCAAGTTCTGCCTCATCCCAACTAATCAAGTCTTCAACATTCATTGCCTTAACCCTCAGAATCACCCTTAGAAAACACCGCCCAACGCTCTCGAAATGGCTTCGAACCCCGAATCAAGGGATGCACATCATACCAGCGGACGACATCCTCTTCCACTTCATCAAAAAAGCGATATTCCAAAATACAACGCCGTCCCAATAAAGCGCGATATAATCCATCCAAATCATTCAGCCGAGTCTTATTCTGATGAACCTGAAATAAAAGGTCCCATTCGTGTTCCAGCACCGCATCTAAATAAGCTGGCCGAAAATCGGCGATCGCCCGCTTAACTTGTTTCATCCGGATCGGCAGTTCAGAGGTGCGGTTAATAGCATTGCGGATGATGTGCATTAAATCCCGCAAATGTCCCCCGCAGCTTAAACATAGCAACACTACAACCGCCTCAGCTTCAAACACATCAGGAACCAGCGATAATCCATCAACCTGTTCCATCACCCGCCGTTCCATCGCTAAGCGTAATTGTTGGATTCCTTCATCCACGGCTTCCCCATCGCGATTCTGCACCATCACCATCGGTAAAATTTGCGGTTTTCCATAGATATCTTGTAAATTGCTGGCTGAGCGAGAATAGAGTAGTGAAATGGGTGCAGTATAGACCATGTGACAATTCAGAGAGCGCATTAATTCAGAGCGATTGATGAAGATTTCTTCTAAGTTTGTCATCTTGTCTGGCTCTTCAATCTGAGCAATTCGGTCTAAATTATCAGCAATAATAACAATGCGATTATTTCCAGATTTTAACTGTTGTTTGGCATTATCAATAAACGCATTGAGTGCCTTGACCAAAGACTCAGTATTGGCTTCAACAAGCTTACGAATTTCATCCCGTTTATTGGGTTCTGTCCGTACCGCTGCGGTAATTTTTGAAAGTAAAGGAATCGCAACTTGTATGTTAATCTGATTCAGTGAGACATCCGTCAAAGCTAACTCTTTGAGGGTTTCCCATCGCGCCTCTAACCAATGCCAAATCGGGGAATAATCTACGTCATCCTGTAACTTCTCCAGTAACTGTCGGGTACAGGAGAGCAAAATATCCTGGTACTGAGTATCTTGAAAACTCAAGTCCCCGGCATCTTCAGTCGCCGCCGCAAAATAAACGACTACACAACCCTGCCGTTCTAAATAGGCTGCTAATCGCTTAAGTTCTGTGGACTTACCACTACCACGATGTCCTGAATAGAGTTGATAGGTATTATCCTCTTCTTTTAGGATATAGCCTCCCAACTCAGTCAAAATATCTTCATCCCCCCGTACCTCCTGAAAATCCACATAGCGAGGATCTCCCGGTTCTAGTGGTGAATCCGGTTTAAACGAATTAAACAAATCCTTGAGGATAGCGGCATCGGAATTGGGGGGGAACACCATAAAACAGGACTCGCGAACTCCTATCATCCATTATGTCTTATGACGGGTGGATTGTCTGCGATCGCCACGGCTCAACCATACCGGATGTCGGGGAAAGGTTCGGATTATCCTGGATGTCTTGGCAGACTCTCCCTTGGCCGGGATGATTCCGTTGCCATAATAGAAGAGTCCCCAGTCTAGGGTTGAACACCACCATGGCACTTCAGACTCAACTCTGTCCACCCTTGGAAAATGGCGATCGCCTCAGCTACCGTGAATTTGAGCGACGTTACGCGGCGATGCCCCAACATCAGAAAGCGGAATTAGTGGAAGGAGTTGTGTATATGGCCTCGCCGCTACGGTTTACCACTCATGCCGAACCCCATGGTCGTCTCATTACCTGGTTAGGAGTATATCAGTTCGCTACTCCCAACGCAGCGATGGGCATTGAACCCACGGTTCGCCTCGATGCTGACAATGAGTTTCAACCCGATGGTGTGTTGTTGATTCCCGGTGGGGGTTCTCAACTGAGTCAGGAGGGGTATATTCAGGGGGCCCCGGAACTGGTGGTTGAAATTGCGGCGAGTAGTGCGGCGATCGATTTGGGGGACAAAAAACGGGTGTATCGACGCAATGGGGTTCAGGAATATCTGGTTTGGCAAATCTTTGATGAAAAACTGGATTGGTTTTATCTGGAGGAGGGGGTTTATCAGTCTCTGACTCCTGATGAGGCGGGGATTCTCCGTAGTCGTGTTTTTCCGGGATTATGGCTGAATCGCCCGCAACTGTTGCAAAATAATCTGGCGGCTGTGCTTAATACGCTACAACTGGGGCTGCAATCTTCGGAACATGAGGCGTTTGGGCGATCGCAATCCTGATTGACTGACAATCGACACTAAACTATGGTGTTGAGTTCGTTTCACACGGGGGTCTCTCAGGTTTGGAAAATGCTGGAGGACGCTTCCCCTTAAAATCTTTATCTCTCGGCTGCTCTCACGAGTCAGCACCCGTTGACCAAATTCTTGAGCCATGGGGTCTTTCTACATTCATGAAGGATAGACTTTTCCCTGAAAGCTCTTTCACCTTATCTCCTACTGTCTTAATTGTCACAACTCCTCACTCTCCCCATTCTAGCTCTTTTGTCAAGTACAATCTATACCAAGTTAGATGCGATTACCCTGATAGGCTTCCTAGCCGCTTTTCGCCATTTGTCACCTCCCCCACCTGAATCCTTACGGATGATTTTTCAACAAATACAACATGATTTTTCTTGATTTTTTGATCTAGTTTGAGTGTAAATGACAATGGCGCTGCAGATAGTTCAAGTTGAGAAACATTTTTATACTCTTTGGATTGTTTTTTTGAGGTTTTAATAATTACCTCATCAAAGTCTTGAGTTTTTTGAAAAACCCTTATT